>DAOQVB010000001.1:0-28426 GCA_035341315.1 Candidatus Woesebacteria bacterium
CTCTGCAATATGAGGGGGAACCATACCTTTGCGAAAACCTGGCATAGCGAGCTGTTTCGCCATTTTATTGAGTGCTTTTTGGTATTCTGGCTCAACTTGTGTCCAAGGGAACGAGATGGTTAAAATCGTATTTGCAACGATTAATGGTGGTTGAGCAGTGCTATTTGATGTTTCTGTTTTTGTTTTTGTCATAAGTTGGCTATTATACGCTATACCGATTTTGGCTTTCGGTTATAATCAACTTGCAAATTGGCGCGGTACCAGAGTGGTCCAATGGCGAGGTCTGCAAAACCTTCGATTCGCGGGTTCAAATCCCGCCCGCGCCTCTTATGAATAAAACAGCACAACCCCCTACCCTTTTACACGTCATCTGCGACTATAAAGCAGGTGGTATGGAATTTGGTGAAATCACCAATCGGCTCCAGTTCCATCTTGAGAATCCGCATAGTGTGCGAATTCATCCCACAGAAGTACCGTCGTTGGATACGATGGCAGTCGGGTTTGTGACAGCTCAGTATGCTTTTGCCCCCAACCAAGGAAAGATGGTAATTTATGGTAACGCCGCACCCAGAAGAGATACGGCCAAAGCAGTTAAATCAAATATTGACCACGGAATAAAGTATGCGCGATTGAAAAACGGAGTGGAAATCGTTAACGTGTGGAGCGAATTTGCGTTTGGATTTGTAAAATCCGAAATTGTGGAGTTTCGTGAAATCGATTGTCCAGATAAAGGTTCTCAATTTCGCTCCAGAGATTTTTTCCCAGAAAGGGTGGCTCGTTTGCTGAATGGTGATCGCTCAATTTTAACGAAAGAATTATCGGTGAAAGATATTCCAGAAATTCCAGCTAATTTAATCGCCTGGACCGACGGTTTTGGCAATATAAAAACAACGATGCGTAAATCAGATCTTGATAGGTTGGGTTTTAGTGTCGGCCAGAGTGTGCAAGTTATTTGTAATGGAGTAAGTATGCTTGGGGTTGTCGCCACAGGAGGTTTTACGGTGGATCGTGGAGTTTTGGCTGTTAACGCTGGTTCAAGCGGA
This sequence comes from Candidatus Woesebacteria bacterium, assembly GCA_035341315.1. GTDB lineage: Bacteria > Patescibacteriota > Microgenomatia > UBA1400 > PJMF01 > DAOQVB01. The sequence goes on from DAOQVB010000001.1 coordinate 1,044, forward strand.
TACGACAACCCATTTGTTGAGCTGTTCTTGCGTGTGCATCACATGAGTGAAAAAACTGCCGCCGTTCGTTTTGATTATCCTGCTGGCGGAACTGAGTTCGAACTTAAAGCTTTATGAGATAATTGATTAATAATGTATGTTACATTCGGTTTTCAAAGCACTACTACAATACTTGCGATTGATTCAAAAGTTAATAATTCCTCGACAGAAACAGATCAACACAGGTCTGCTCATTTTTGAACTATTTTTACTAGTAATTTGGTGTTTGGCTGTATTTGTTGCGCTCAATTACCCTCAGCAGGTATTTGTAGTGCTCAAGATTAGCGGGAAGTTAGGGACCGCATCACTGCTTCTCTTTTCACTCACATTGCTTCCCGGCATTATCATGCGTTTGAAAGTGATTCCTAAAATCACCTTACCAATTGCGACGTTAATTACTCCCTTTCGTCGTCACTTAGGTATTCTTATGTTCATCACCGCGTTTGTGCACATGAGTTTTTCAAGTACCCTGCCATATCTTGCACTCCAGTTGATCTCAACCGGTAAAGTTGTACTTCCTCCCCCGTTCCGTTTATTCGAGCAAATTGGTTTGATTGGCTGGATGTTATTATTGCCAGTGTGGCTGACTTCTAATGATTTTTCGATGAAAAAGTTGGGTAAATGGTGGAAGAGATTGCAACGCCTAACATATTTAGCTTTGTGGCTCATCTTTGCCCATGTAGCGATGCAGTCTCAACCAGTCGCAGTATTATTGTTAGTGGTTGGATTGCTAGAGATGTACTCTTGGGTTTTGGTTTGGCGACGAAAACAGAAGTAGTCACGCCTCGATGCGCTCAGTGTGACAAGGATGTTACACTACACCTTCATGCCAACATATTTTATTCATACTTTTGGTTGTCAATCGAATAAGTCGGATAGCGAAAGAATTGCTGGCGATTATCAAGCTCGTGGGTATTTTGAAGCCACAGATTGGCAAACCTGTGACGAGCTTGTAGTGAATACTTGTGCAGTACGCCAATCAGCGGAAGATCGCGCTAGAGGTTTTTTGCATACGGTGGGAGTGTATTTTAATGAACATAGCAAAAAACGACCAAAGATTATTTTAACTGGCTGTATGGTGCATCATGGCAATGAAAAATTGTATGCCATGATGCCAATTATTGATGAAATATTGCCGATCAATGAGGTGGGCTTTAATCAAGCGGCCATACGGAAAGATACTAAGCACGCTTGGATTCCTATTTCAACAGGTTGTAATTCGTTTTGCACGTATTGTATTGTCCCCTACTCCAGGGGAAGAGAAAAGTCTAGATCATTTGAAAGTATTATGGAGGAGGTTGATCGCCTGGTTGGTCAAGGCTTTGAGGAAATCACTCTTCTCGGTATGAACGTCAACTCATGGGGTCTAGAAAAAGTTGGCATTGGCTTTCGTAAGTTGATGATGGAAAAAGCGGATTTCAATCGAGAAGATTTGCCAGATAACCAATCCCAATATTTGAAGCCAAAAGAAACCCCACCTTTTGTAAAATTAATTCGCGCAATTTCGGCTTTTGATCAAATTAAAACTATTCGGTTCATGACTAGTAACCCGTGGGATTTTCATGACGAATTGATTGCAGAAATCGGTGTAAATAAGAAGATTGATCGCTATGTGCATCTGCCAGTGCAGTCTGGCAGCAACGCTGTGTTGTATCGAATGAATCGTGGGTATACTAGGGAAAGTTATATTGAAGTCGTAAAAAAACTGCGTGCCGTTGATCCAGAAATTGTGATAGGCACAGATATTGTTGTCGGTTTTGCTAGTGAAACCGAAGCGGAGTTTCAAGAAACAGTCGATTTAGCCAAACAAATGGATTGGCACGTGGGTTTTGTGGCCATGTACTCCCCTCGCCCGGGCACCGCTAGCTGGCGGATTTACCCAGACGATATTCCTCATAAAGAAAAGAAGCGAAGATGGGAAATACTAGATCAGATTATCAACAAAGATAATCTGAAAATCCGACCAAAAGTAGTTTAGGTTACAATTCAGAGAATGAACGAACCAAACATTGGAGTTCCAATTTTCTTCACAAGAAACAATCAGTTACTTCTTGGACAAAGGAAAAATTCTTTTGGGAGTGGTTTGTTTGGATTGCCAGGTGGTAGAGTGGCACCACAGGAGACACTGGAGCAATGTTTGATCAGGGAAGCAAAGGAAGAAGTGGGAATATCCCCAATCAAGTTCAAGTCAATTGGGCTTGTGAAAGAATGGCAAGCAACCCATTTTTTTCTTCACTTTATTTTTGTTTGTACTAAATGGAAGGGTGAGATCGCAAATCTCGAACCAGAGAAATCTGAAAATTGGCAATGGTATTCCTTAGATAGCTTGCCTGAGGATATTTTGTCAGGGCATAAGGCTGGAATAGACATGTTTTTGACTAACGCACGGCAGTTCCAGGTAGTCGAAATATGAAAATCGATCGCTTGAACAACTGTATTTCTATTGTTGGTCCTACAGCAACGGGAAAGACCGAGCGGGCGTTGGAGGTGGCTCATCAATTGATAAATGAAAATAAAGTCGCAGGAGTCGATATAATCAGTGCAGATTCGAGACAGGTGTACAGGGGTTTGGAAGTTTTAACTGGTGCAGATGTACCGGCGGGATTTATGGGGAGTATCACTCCCAGCTTGTCGAAGAGTGGCCTACCCTACTTCACTAACTCAGAAGGCTCAATTCACATTTTTGGTATCTCGATGATCAATCCAGCCGAAGAGTGGTCACTTGCTCATTTTGTTAATTTTGCTAGAGAAGTAATGCAATGGAGCTGGTCAAATGGTCGTCAACCAATACTTGTGGGCGGAACGGGGTTGTATCACAAACATTTATTTTCAGATGACAAGACTCCACAAATTCCGCAGGATGAAGATTTTAGAATTGAGGCTCAGAAAAAGTCGGTTGAAGAATTACGACAAAAGTTGAACAAGATTGACGTGAATAGATTAGATCAACTCAATGAGTCAGACAGAGAAAATCCTCGACGGTTGATTCGTGCAATTGAAGTGGCAATTTGGCAACAGAAACATCGGAGCAGTTCGTTGTTACAGTCTGGGTCTACTGAGTCGCCTGTCGTGTGGAGCCAAGTGGATAATCAAATGGAATTTGTTTCTTCGTCGCTGAAGATAATCGAAGAACGAATAGAACAGCGGGTACAAAAGCGGTTAACCAGCGGCGCGATACAAGAAGTGCGAGATTTGCTCAAACTAAATCTGCCTGAAAATAGTCAAGTTTTGACCACCCTGGGAGTTCCAGAAATTAGTCAATATCTTGAGGGATCTCTATCTGCAGACGATTGTCAAAAACTTTGGTCTCTCCACGAATTTCAATACGCTAAACGCCAGTTGACGTGGTGGAAAAAAACACTAGGTTAGTCTTCGTTCAGCTCATAGACCAAAATTAACAAGAAATACCCTTCATCACTAATGCCTTGAGTTTCAGACATTCTCCAATCAAGCATTCCTGCGTATCTCGGTAAACGAATTTTGGAGTCTGCTTCATTGAAATGCACGGGAGAATAATTTTTTCCATAATTTATTGATCCAGACTGCTATAATATCTGCAAGCTGTGTAATCTAGGTAGTGGCCCAGCCGCTCGCGAGCGGCTGGGAGGAAAGTCCGGACAGCAGAGTGTAGGGTGTCCACTGAAAAGTGGAGGGTGCGAGGCGTAAGCCGAGCACAACAGTCAGAGCAACAGTGACGAGCTGGGTAGCGCCAGGTGAAACGACCAAGCTATTGGGTATCCTCTACTCGGTTTCGATCGAGCATGATGACAATCCTCCCCGCTGCAACCGCCGAACTTCACCGCATTGCACACACTCGCATCAGAGGGCGACGTTTCGGCCGAGCCTTCTGACGGTGATAATGTCGCGGGCATAGATAGATCACTATCCTCGACAGAATCTGGCTTATCGGATTGCACAGCTTTCAGTTATTAGTAAAGTCATCTATAATGAGATACTATGAATTCACTTTCCCCCAACTTATATACATTCAGTACAGAGCTAGCCTATTTTTTCCCCAAACTAATTTTTGGAGTAGTTCTCTTCATTATTGGTTTAATCTTGGCAAAAATGGTCAGGCGACTGGTAGTCAGAGTCATTCGCATGCTAATGAATTCTTCTCTTGTAACGAATACTCCAATCGAACACTTTTTTAGTAACGGAGATCTTACCCATAAACTTGATGAGGGTTTTGGTAGTGTTGCCTATTGGTTCATGTTGTTGCTCACAGCCTATGTTGTTTCAGCTACCGTTGGTTTGACCTCTGTATCATATCTTCTCGAACAGGTCTTTCACTATGTGCCAAGATTTATATCAGCGACCATAGTGTTGATTATTGGTGTTTTACTTGCGGGATTAGTCGAAAGTTTTAGCAAATCTTCAATTGGCAAGCTTGATCCTAAAGCAGGCAAAGTAGTAAGCAAATTGAGTAGCTACCTGGTAATGGTATTAACTCTAATGGTTGCGTTTTCAGAATTAGGAATAGCGCGAGACTTTATTCTAATTCTTTTTGTTGGCTTAGTTTTAGCAATTGCCATGGGGATTGGTTTAGCAGTAGGTCTTGGTGGACAACACGCAGTCAAGCAACTAACTGAAAGCTGGATGAGTGATGTCAAAAAAGACACCGGAATTAAAGAAAAAAAATAATTTAATTGGTTTCAAGCATGTCAATTTTTCAATCGGTCGTTCTGGGATTAGTTCAGGGATTTACAGAGTTCTTACCCATCTCAAGTTCTGGACACTTGGTCCTATTTAGTGGGCTTTTCAAACTCGAAGAATCATCGCAGCTGTTATTTTTTGCGATGTTGCATGTGGCAACACTGGTGGCGGTGTTACTATTTTTTTTTCGTGATCTGATTAAACTGCGTTTAAAAGACTACTGGATAATTGGTGTAGGTACGCTTCCAGCGCTGATTATCGGTCTTCTTTTTAAAGATTTTCTTGAATCACTTTTTGTTTTACCGGTGTTAAATAGTGTCACCTTAGTGATGACTGGTTTGATAAACATTGCGGCGGACAAAAAAATGCAAACTCTACCAGAAGAATCTCCGGCAAAATCTACACTAACTCCAGGATGGAAACAGGCAATAGTTGTTGGTATTGCTCAAGCGATTTCGATTATTCCTGGCATTTCCCGCTCAGGATCAACTGTAGCCACTGGGGTGTTTATGAATATGCCAAGAACGCAGGCGTTTAAATTTTCATTTTTCCTGTCGATTCCTGCCATTCTTGGGGCTAGTTTACTAGAAGTAGCGGATCATATTTCTCAAACTCAATCGTTCTCTCTCACCGTTGCTGAGTGGATTGGATTGCTTGCCGCATTTGTTGGTGGACTACTGAGCTTAAAACTATTTTCATTAGTGATTCATAAAGCACAACTAAAATGGTTTGGTTATTATGTTATTACTGTCGGTATTTTGAGTGGTTTATACTTTGTTTTTCTCTAGAATGTTGCCTAGGAAGAGATTGATCGGTACTGAAGTGCTTCAGTAACATGGATTGCTTCAATTGTAGGAGAATTAACAAGATCGGCAATAGTTTGACCAACCTTAACAACTTTAAAGTAAGCTCGGGCGGTTAATCTCAGAGTTGTAGCTGCCTTATCCAACATTTCTTTTGCAGCGTTAGTGAGATTGCAGTGTTCTCGTACCAGTTTTGATGGTAACTCGCTATTTGTTAGTATCTGAAAACGTTGCCAGCGATTTGTTTGAATTTTTCTCGCAGATTGCACTCTCTTGACGATAGTACTGATTGATTCAAGCTGATTATTTTTTGGTAAAAGTTCGCGAATTGGTACGGGTTGTACCACTACATGCAAATCTATCCTATCTAGGATTGGACCAGATACGCGTTGTTGATAGCGTTGACGACTGATGGGCGAGCATCGGCAGACGCTCGCCCTACTCAGCGCATTGCCACAGGGACATGGATTAGCAGCGGCAACCAAAATAAATCGAGCGGGATATCGAACCGATCCCATCGCTCTAGATATAGTTATGTCCCCTTCTTCTAGTGGTTGCCGCAGAGCCTCGATTGATGCTCTAGAAAATTCTGGAAACTCGTCGAGAAATAAAATACCACGATGTGCCAGTGAAATTTCTCCTGGACGAATCGTACTGCCACCACCAATCAGTCCAATGTGGGAAGTACTATGGTGTGGTGAACGAAACGGTCGTTGGGTTACGAGTCCTTTCCTAATGAGTAATCCACTCACCGAGTACAGATTCGTAACTTCCATCGCCTCAGCTTTTGTCAGAGGTGGCAGTAAATTGATCATGGCTCTTGCCAATAGCGTTTTTCCTGATCCAGGTGATCCTATTAAAAATATGTTGTGGCCACCTGCTGCGCTAATTTCTAAGGCTCTTTTGGCAAATAATTGACCGCGAATTTCTTGAAAGTCATTGGATTTAACGCAGGGTGTCGGCTGATAACGAGTAATTGATTTTGCCACAATAGGTTTTATTTTACGAAAGTGATCTAGGATCTCTTTGAGATTGTTGGCAGGTAAGATATCGATGTTATCAACCACACTTGCTTCCTCAGCATTTTCTTGGGGCACGATAACAGATTGAAAAGACAATGAATGAGCAGCTTGCACAAGAGGTAAAACTCCGCTAATTCCTCGCAGCGATCCATCCAGTGATAGTTCACCAAAAAACATGGTGGAGTCAGTGTCAGCAGTAATTTCGCCATACATTTTCAAAATGGCAATCGTAATTGCCAACTCAAGTGTGCTGTCTGATTTTTTTATCGATGCTGGTGCGAGATTAACAACAGTTCGTTTGCTGCGAATTCTTACTCCTGAGTTTTGAATGGCAGAAGTGATGCGATCTTTTGCCTCGTCAACGGTTCGACTGGGTAAACCAACGAGGATGAGGTTGGGAGTACCGGGCGCCCCATCAACCTCAACCTCGATTTGTACTGCTTCAAGTCCCACCAGCGTAGCTGAATAGGTTCGTTCAACCATAGCGCTATTTGCTGCTCTCTGTAGTCGTTTCTTTCTCCTCCTTGGGAATTTCTTTTTTTGGTTTAGTGAGTGAACTAGTTAATCCTGCTAGCATTTTTCTCAATTCGGTAAGCAACTCAGCTACCGATTGATAAAATTCTCCCTCCGTACCCTGGGTAAGCACAATGCTTTCCACGACAGAAAGTTGGCGCAAGCTGGATTTAAGATTATCTATATAATCTGTCTTTGAACGCGAAGCGTAACCGTTGGCAATGTGAGCGGGAATACTAGCGCAGGCTCTAACTAGGTGTTCGCCGAGCAAGTTTCTGGTCACCGTTGGTAACTCTTCAAGTGATTTTAATACCAGCTGATTTAACTCAACTGCTTTTTGCCAAACTTTTAACTCATGGTATGAGTGATACGTTTGGGTGGCTGATTCTGAATCAGACATATGCCTCCTTGGTATGTAGTACTAAGGAAGATCATATGGAGGTAGCTTACATTAAGCGTACAACTTTATCTGGAATCATTATCTATTCACCTGTTCAACCAAGCGATTGCAGTAGCCATATTCATTATCGTACCAACTAACTATCTTCACTAAATCGCCGTCAATAACCTGAGTGAGTGGTAAATCCACAATGCTCGACTCTCGTCTTCCCACGATATCGGAAGAAACAATTGGATAGTTGGTGACTGCTAATATCCCTCGCCAGCGATCTGACTGAGCTGCGGTGATGAGAGCTTGATTGATTTCTTCTACCGAGGTTTTTCGCTTAACCAAGAAAACCATGTCAGACAGTGAGCCGACTGGAGTTGGTACTCGGACTGCTAAACCGTCAAACAAACCTTTGAGTTCTGGAATAACTAGTGTTGTAGCTTTTGCAGCTCCAGTTGAGGTTGGAATAATATTTTCGGCTGCAGACCTGGCTCTGCGCAAATCGTCATGATGTGAGTTATCTTGCACGTTTTGATCATCAGTATAGGAATGAATTGTTGTTAGCGTTGCTTTGGCAACACCAAACATCTCATGAATGACTTGTGCCACTGGAGTAATGCAGTTGGTGGTGCATGATGCATTAGAACGAATTGGATTATTTTGGTCAAATGCATTTACTCCAATGATGGAGGTAGAAATATCATCACCCTTACCTGGAGCAGAGAGAATGACGGTGCTAGCGCCGCTTTCTAAGTGGGCGCGGGCTTTTTCATTTGTGGTAAACACACCGGTAGACTCAATGACTGTTTGGACCTGATGCTCGCGCCACGGGATTTTCTTTGGATCTCGCTGGGCAGTTACGGCAATTTTTCGGTCACCGATGATAAAATACCCAAGCAGGCTGTTTTCATCACTTGCGTCTTTTTTTGACTGAACGCGTTGCGCGCTGATTGGTTCGGCAAATAATCCATAATTGCTATCAAATCTGAGCAAGTGCAGCCAATCCTCAATTTCCATTGATCCTGAGGTATTTATGACTTTCAAATCAATTCTTTCCCGATGAAAGTTCCACCAGACGCGAAACGCTGTACGTCCAATACGGCCGAAGCCATTGATACCAAAATTATGTTGGGCGGGCATAGCGACTCCTTATTAATTTATGCAAACTCAGTTTTTACTTCGTTACTCACGTATGTGCCGATCTCTTCACCCAAGACGGCTTTGACTAAATTGCCCTCTTTGAAAAGTTCAAAGACCATTACTGGCATGTTGTTATCTTTACTCATAGCTAATGCACTGGTATCCATGACTTCGACACCATCCATTTCAATTGCATCTTTAAATGTGAGAGTTTTAAAACGTTTTGCATCGGTGTGTTGGTTGGGATCCTTATCATAAACCCCATCTACCTTAGTGGCCTTCATGAGCACATTGCAATGTAGTTCTAGTGCGTGAAGAGAAGCTCCAGTATCCGTGGTGACAAAGGGAACACCAGTGCCTGCTGCCAAAATGACCACTCTACCCTTCTCCATGTGGCGGATGGCTCGTCTGCGGATAAAGCTTTCAGCAACTGCAGGCATCTGCAATGCTGATTGAAGTCTGGTGGGAACGCCCACTTTTTCTAGCGCATCTTGAAGAGCCAAGCCATTCATGACAGTTGCCAACATTCCAATATAATCTGCAGTTGCTCGCTCAATACCACCTTGCGAACCCGCGATACCTCGAAAAATATTGCCCCCCCCAATCACTATAGCGATTTGGACATGAAGTGTGTAAATTTGACGAATTTGTTCTGCCACCGACAATGATGCGTTCGGGTCGATGCCATACGATCTATCTCCAAGAATAGATTCTCCTCCTACTTTAAGCAGAATTCGTTTAAATCTTGTTTGAGCCATAGGATTCCTTTCAGTCTATATTCCCAATTTAGTTCTAAGTCTTAGCCATTTCCAGCGAGTATTTTCAGCAATTCTGAAAAGCTTATACTGCATTGGTTGTAGCACTAAATCGAAACTACCTAAGTATTCCATAAGTGTACCACCGTAACCAGCTTTAAAACGATGAAAACCTGCCCAGGGGTGGCTATCTTTGGCCTCCGGTCCAAGCGCTCCCCAGAGATCAAACTCAGTACACCCGATTGACTTCCCATACTTTATCATTTCCCACATAAGAAGATTGCTTGCCATTACCTCTCGATACTTTGAAGAAGATGCGCCGTAAGGATAATAAAAAGTGTTATTGAGGGAAAACAGAATCCAACTTGCAATGCACTCATTTTGATACGTAGCCTGGAAAATTTTTAACATTCCACTTGAACCGAGGGTTTGCCACATTGTTTTAAAGTATTCTGGAGAATGGGCATAAAAGCCCTGACGTTTTGTTGTTTCTTTAAGTATGGTTAAATAGTGTTCCATGCCTGCTTCTGAGGTATTTTCTTCAATGGTGACTCCTTTTTTAATTGCTAGGCGAACATTGTAGCGAGTTTTTTGTGAGAGATTAGCAAATAATTCTTTTTCTGTTTGTGTTAAGTCAATTTTAAAAGTATATCTGGTAAAAAGTGGTCTGCCCGCAACCGCATTGTTTTTTTCAAGAAAACCCATGATTTGATCAAAGGCGGTTTTCGAGTCGGCAGGATGAGAAACATTTGGTTCCATTTTAATAAATACGGCTGCATGTTTTTCTCCTAGCTGCTTGAGTACTTGTAGCTGTTCCTCATTTGGCATGAAGGATTTGGGCAGATAGCCGGCAGTTCCACCGATAATTGGGATTGGATGAAAGCTGACCTGCAGCGTGTGAGTTAACTTACCATTGGAAAAAAATCCCACTCGTTCAATTTGTTGGCCGGTTTTTTTCTTAAATTCTCCCCACTCCCATGATTGTAATGGGTGCGTTGCTACAGCATTAAAGAGAGCTTTTTCTTCTTCTCTGAGAGGTCGAATCATAACAGGCTCATTTTATTCTAAAAAACTTTGTACGTCTAGTTCTCCGGATAAAATTTGATCAAGAAAATCATCGCTTACGATACTTCGTTCGCTTGAGTTTTTGTTTTGGTGTAACAAACTTGATTCCTTTGAAAACAACGAAGGCGAAATTTCTCTTAAGAATCGACTGGGGAGATTTTGTGCAGATGAGCCAAAGGCATATCGCGTTGTTGCATAACTAATAAACAACTTTTGTTTCGCTCTAGTGATACCTACGTAGCATAATCGACGCTCTTCTTCAAGATCTTCCGGACTCATAAATGATCGAGCATGAGGTAGTAGTCCTTCTTCCAATCCAACAAGGAATACGATCGTAAATTCTAATCCCTTTGCTGAGTGCAGACTCATTAATTGAACACCCTGACTATCTTTGAGTCCTCCAGCTGTGTGCATGTACCCGTCTTGAATAAGGGCGATATTCTCTAAAAAATCGGTCATCGTTTCAAATTTTGTTGCCACCCGAAGTAATTCGGCAATGTTTTCAAGTCGACTTAGGTCTTCTGGAATATTTGAATCAAATTGTTTGGCATATTCCGTGCATTGCAGAATGCCTTTTAGTACTTCAGTTGGGGTTAGTGTTGTTATATCTTGCGACTTCATGCTAGATACCCATTGTTGAAAGGATCGAGATTTTCTTTTTCCCACTTTTTCAACCCGTTGAAAACTAATGATATCTTGCGGGTTTGTTAGCACATGTGCATAGCTCAAAATATCTTTAATTTCTTTTCGATCATAAAATTTAGTTCCGCCAATTATTTGATATGGAATTCCTGCAGCCAAGAATTGTTCTTCAAAAACACGTGATTGGGCATTTGTTCTGTAGAGGATGGCCATATCGTGAAGGGGTGTGTGGGCTGACTCATGAAGTATCCACCGCGCAACTTGAGATGCCTCCTCTGTATCAGAGCGAGTAGCTTTAAGCACTAGGGGGTTTGATTCAGTTTTTTCGGTCCATAGAGATAAGACTGGGTGCATGCGATTGGCAGCAATCACCTGAGTGGCAGCGTCTAAAATTGTTTGTTGGGAACGGTAGTTTTGCTCCAAGCGGTACTCAGCGACCGAGCTAAAGTCATCTGTGAGTCGAAGCATGTTGCGGAAGTCTGCTCCTCTCCATCCATAAATACTCTGAGAAAAATCACCCACCACAAACAAGTTATTTTGTGGTGCAGTCAGCACTTTGGTTAGTTCGTATTGAACTTTATTTGTATCTTGATATTCATCAACGAGTACGGAATAAAACTGTTGTTGATACTTTTCCTTAACGTCTGGATGATTATGCAAAATTTCTACTGTATAAAAAAGTAAATCATCAAAATCCATTGCATTAGCATCTCTCAATTTTTGTTGATACCAAGTATATAGTTGAGCGGTTTGTTCTTGAAGATAGCCTCGACCTACACCCGTATACTCTGACGGCGTTAGTAAATCATTTTTGGCATTAGAAATTTGAGCGAGTACTGCGCGCATATTGACTTGTTTTGGATCGATTGAATGTTCTCGATAAACCAACTTCATAGTCGATAATTGATCATTAGCGTCGTAAATGGTAAAGGGTGTCGCAAATCCAATTAGATCGCTGTGATTTCTGAGAAATCGCGCGCAAAAACTGTGAAAAGTACCTACGTATGGCAAGTAGTGTTTGGTTAATTTTGCTATTCGCTGACGCATTTCACCCGCCGCTTTATTCGTGAAGGTGACCAACAATATTGATTGGGGATCAACGTTTTGTTGCTCAATTAGCCAGGCTGCCCTGGAGGTTAGGACTGTGGTTTTTCCAGAACCCGCACCAGCGAGCACAATTGCAGGTCCTTCACCATGAATGACAGCTTTTTTTTGTTCGAGATTGAGTTTGGCAAGAGCATCTAGCACGTTAGGCATAGTAACACATTGCAACAGAAAACTCTCATCGAGTGTGGTTTAATAAGAGCATGCAGAAAAAGATACTCATTGCAAATTGGAAATCTCATAAAACCAAGTCGGAGGTGGATCATTGGTTTTCCACTTTAGAAAAAAACTATGCGGAAGAAAAAGATGTTTTTGACAATTTAACTATTATTATCGCTCCTTCAGTTTTATATTTAGAGTTAGGAGTTAACTGGAGTGCAAAGATTCCAGGTATTTCAATTGCCGCACAAGACGTAAGTCAATTTCCGCTCGGAGCATACACGGGAGCAGTTGCGGCTCGTCAGCTGGCTAGCGTTGGAGTTTCATATGCGATTGTAGGTCATAGTGAGCGAAGAAAATACTTTGGAGAGACGCACCAGATTGTCGCGCAAAAAATTGATCAATTACTTGAAGCGAAGCTGCTGCCCATAGTTTGTGTGGACGAGCAAGAAATCATGCAACAAGCTGATTTCATCCCAAAAGATCAAGCCAAACAATGTATTTTTGCGTATGAGCCGGTTTCCGCAATTGGCAGTGGTATTGGCCAAGATATTCCCCAAGTTACTGCTTCAGTTAAATTAGCTAAGCAATCTTTTGGAGAAGTACCAGTTTTGTACGGAGGGAGTGTTGATGTGAGAAATATCCAAGAGTATTTACTGGTTGCCGACGGAGCTCTAATTGGTGGAGCTAGTCTTGATGTAGCCATATTTTCTCAGTTATTAAGTTCGACTGTTAGTAAGAACTCTTAGGATATACTGCATGAAAATCGCAATCATCGGAGCAGGTTTTACCGGTCTATCAGCTGCCTGGAATCTTTCACAAAGTGGTTATGATGTCTCGCTGTTTGAATCAAGTCAATTCCCAGGCGGCCTCGCAGCTGGGTTTAAACCGGATGAATCAGAAGGAGAACCCTGGGAGTGGTCATTGGAGCACCACTACCATCACATTTTTGCTTCCGATAAGTCAATTATTAACTGGGTGCGCGAGCTTGGACTATCTCGTTCACTTTTTTTTAATTCGGCAAAAACTTCAATGAGATATGATGATAGACAATTTCGACTCGACTCACCTCTTAGCTTACTTGCTTGTCCCGTGCTTTCTCCATGGTCAAAAATTCGCACTGCTTTTGTCCTAGCGTTACTAAAAACTCTTCCCCTTTGGGAGCAATTAGAGAAGTTCACCGTAAAGGAATTTTTAATTCGATCAATGGGAAGTCAATCATGGAGTGTGCTGTGGGAACCACTCATGCTAGATAAATTTGAATCGCATGCGGAAACTGTTAATGCAGCTTGGTTCTGGGCTAGAATCCATGCTCGAACACCCAAATTAGGATATTTTGCTGGTGGATTTGGACAGTTGGCGCAAGATGTGGTAGATAGGTTGCAAGAGAAACATGTGCGATGTTATTTTTCCACCAGCATCCGGTATGCTGCTCAAAAAAATGGTCAGTGGCAGATCGAGCAAGAAGATGGATCAAGTAATTTTTTTGATGCCGTGTTGTTTACGAGTTCTGCCATGCTTTTATCTGGATTAGTGCCAGAGTTGCCAGAATCATATTTGGCTGGAATACTTAGATTAAAGGCGATGGCGGCCAGAACCCTGATTTTGGAATTAGATAAACCATTTTTTACAGATAACACCTATTGGTTAAACGTAAATGAAAAATCTTGGCCATTACTCGCGGTAGTAGAACACACAAATATGATTAGCCCACAACATTATGGGAATAAAACTATCGTATACATTGGTAAGTACCTAGATCCTAGCAATCCAATGTACTCATTTTCCAAAGAACAGTTGCTAGATCACTACAAACCATACTTAGATCAATTATCACCCGGTTTTTTGAGAAGTCTGTCTCGCTCATGGTCTTTTGCTGCTCCATTTGCCCAGCCAGTCGTTGAGGTTAATCACAGTTATGTGTTGCCACCAATTAAGACGCCTCTAGAAGGTTTATATTGGGCAAGCATGCAACATATTTATCCATGGGATAGGGGTACAAATTTTGCTGTAAAACTGGGTCAGACTGCGGCTCAAACTATTAGATCAAACATACAATAAAAATCAATGAAAATTGTCAAAAAATACGGTTTGAATGTTGGTATTTTAGTTTTCTGCACGATCTTTTCTTGGTGGCTTATGAGCAGTACTTTTGGTTATCGGGATGGCTCGATTGTGATAGATAGCAAGCTATATAGTGATTTTGGAGCCCACTTACCACTCATACGATCGTTTAGTCTAGGTTGGAACTTTCCGCCTCAATATCCATTTTTTATTGGTGAACCAATTCGTTACCACTATTTGTTTTATCTACTCATCGGCTTACTCGAAAGATCTGGTGTCAGAATTGATTTGGCTGTTAACCTGTTGAGCGCAGGAGGATTTAGTCTATTACTATTTATGATTTATATCTTTGCTAAAACGCTTTTTCGCTCTTCATTAGCTGGAGTCCTAGCAGTAATACTTTTTCTTTTCAATGGATCGCTCGCATGGGTAGAATTTTTTAATCAGCACGGATGGACATGGGAAGCACTTACGTCAATTCCACAGCAAAGTCAGTTTGCCAGTTTTGGTCCGTGGAGTGGTAGGCTGGTTAGTGCATTTTGGAATTGGAATATTTTTACTAACCAACGTCATTTGGGCTTGAGTTATGGAATGTTTTTACTACTTCTGTATCCACTTGTCAGATTAAGCGTGATACCAAAGGAATCCTTAAAAGAGCGTTGGAGTCGCAGCCTCACTAGTTTATTTGGAGGTGTTTTGGGAGCGGTGAAAAAAATTTCCAGCAAGAAAAATAGTAACCAACTATTTAATCGGTATTGGTGGCAACCCTTGCTTGTAATAAGTTTTGTGATATTTCCTTTATTACATCAAGCAGCTTACATTATTTTGGTACCGCTTACGCTTATTTGGATTGGTATTACCTGGCCAAAATCAAAGTCTGTTTTATTGGTTTATGGTTTAGCTGTTCTGGTTTCTATTATCGTGTTTAAAGTATTTACGCCGCAATCTGGTTCACTACCCATATGGCAAATAGGTTATTTAAGTCCAGAAAAAACACTCATGGCAATAAATTGGTACTGGTTTAATAACCTTGGGTTGTATTGGCTATTATTACCCGTGTTACTCATTTGGGCAGTGATAAAGAAACAATGGTGGATTTGGACTGCACTCCCCTTTTTTGTAATTGCCAATCTTTTCCGATTCAGCGCAGATATGATTAACAATCATAAGTTGATCACTTTTTTTATTATCGCTTTGCAAATTACCACAGCTGGGTTTCTAGTGTCGTTAGTCAAACAACATAAGGTGTTGTTAATCATAATCGTACCGCTGCTCGTTGGCTTAACTTTTTCGGGCATTATTGATGTGTTCCCTATTACCAATGATTATGATGGAGAAATTTCAGACTGGAAAAAATCTCCAATGCAGCAATGGATTAAAAATAACACGCAGCCTCAAGCTCAGTTTTTAACCGCATCGTATATGTATAGTCCGGCTTCACTAGTAGGACGATATTTATATTTAGATTATGGATACCACGCCTGGAGTATGGGCTACTCAGATTCGCAAAAACGTAGAAATTTAGAAGTTCTTTGGGCTCAATCTCCAAATCATGAATCATGGTGTACACTACTACACCAAGAAAAAATTGACGCAATCCTAGTTGGTCCTGGCGAGAACAACACTGAAGATGGCAGAATTAATGTTGCTGAGAGTTATGTAGTTAGCAAATTACAACCAACATTTATAAGTGAGGATAATTGGAAAATATGGATGGTAAATCAAATATGCCCCAAAAAATAACAAAAAAAACATTAAAGGTAGGTTTTGATTTTGATGGCGTAGTTCTGTATAACCCCGCTCGCGTCCTTCGGCCCTTTTTAGGTTATTTGAGGGGCAAAAAAAAACAAAATGGTTCAACTCAATTAGTTTTTTATCATCCAAAAAGAAAGTTGGAGAGATGGTTTTGGTGGCTTGCTCATCAATCTAGTTTGTTTCCTGCGCGCGGACTTCAACAAGTTCGTCAGATGGTGTCAGAAAATAAAATTGAAGCATACGTGATTACGGGCAGAAGTACATTTCTGAAATCTGATTTTGAAAGGCGTTTGAAATCTATCCACGCGCGGCAATTTATTAAACAAAGTTTTATTTCTGAATCTGATGAACAACCGCATGAATTTAAAGCAAAAATGATTAATTCACTAAAGTTAGATTGTTACGTGGAAGACAATTGGAATATTGCTCAATATTTAGCAACAAACACTAAGGCGCGAATATTTTGGATAAGTAATGTGGCTGATTTTCATTTTGCCTATCCCGATAAATATTTGAGCTTTGAAGCTGTAGTAGAAGAGATAAGAAAGATGCTATGAAAGTATTAATCACCGGCGGAGCAGGTTTTCTTGGATTACATTTAGCGCGTTACTATCACGTAAAAGGCCATCATGTTAGATTGCTTGATATTGCTCCATTTCCCAAAGAAGAGTATGACTCAAAAATGGAATTAATTTCTGGTGATGTGAGGGATGCAAAGATTGCAACAGCAGCGACAAAAGGTATGGATGTGATTATTCATGCGGCGGCGGCGCTTCCGCTATGGACCGCTGAAGAAATAGTGAGTACCAACGTCGAAGGTACTCGTCAAATGCTCGCCGCCGCAGGTAGAGCTAAGATAAAACGCTTTATCTATATCTCATCCACTGCGGTATACGGTGTGCCTAAAAAGCACCCAATCGTAGAGACAGATCCCAGAATTGGAGTTGGTCCCTATGGCATCAGTAAGATTCAAGCAGAAGATCATTGTTTTGCAGCGATCAAAACTGGCCAACCAGTAACAATTATTCGTCCAAAAACTTTTGTGGGCACAGAACGATTGGGAGTCTTTGAAATTCTTTTTGATTGGATACATGATGGCAAACGCATACCGGTTATTGGAAATGGTGAAAACCGCTATCAATTACTCGACGTTGATGATTTAGTTGAAGCGATATATCGTTTCTCTAATGTAACGAAGAATACTAGTAGATTTGATGATGCATTCAATATTGGAGCGAAGAAGTTTCAGACGGTAGGTAAGGATTTGGATCAATTATTTAAGAAGGCGGGTTCTGGATCTTCGCTCTTTCCCACTCCAGCTACTCCAATTAAAATGATTCTCCGACTTTTAGAAT
Organism: Candidatus Woesebacteria bacterium; assembly: GCA_035341315.1. Taxonomy (GTDB): domain Bacteria; phylum Patescibacteriota; class Microgenomatia; order UBA1400; family PJMF01; genus DAOQVB01. The sequence goes on from DAOQVB010000001.1 coordinate 18,504, forward strand.
TATTACGTCTCTCTCCGCTCTATCAGTGGGTTTATGACACTGCGGACAAGGATTCTTTTGTGTCGATTGAAAAACTGGAAAAAGTATTGCAATGGTCTCCAAGGTACTCAAATGCAGAGGCGCTTATCAAATCATTCCAGTGGTATCAAAAACATTATGATGAAGTGAAAAGTAGAAAAAGCGGCGTGACACACACTGTTGGATGGAAGCAAGGCGCTTTGGGAATTGTAAAAAAGCTGTTTTAAATAATCTATTGATACAAAAGTAGAGTTGATGCTCTGCAGTTCGTTAATTCTAATGGCGACTTGAATTTACTATTTCTTCCAACTACTATCAAAGCCGAATCAGAATTGTCACAAGCCGAAGCTAATGTGTCCAGGCTACCTTGTGTGCGGAATAAATAACCCTCACCAACTTGTTCTTGATTTCTTGCCATATCCAAAGGCTTAAGATTCATGCCGTCTTTGAAATAGAATTTTTCACGTAAGTAAAAAGCCACTTCCCAGAAATGTAACGTTGAAGCCTCAGTATTTATGACGTAAATAGTTTTGGAAATATACTCAGATTCATTTTCTTTTAATACTTTTATGTTGTGATCAATAGTCGGTGGAGTTAGAAAATATGCGCGAATTTCAATCACTGAAATAATCAGTAAAAAGAGTGAAAGAGATGTATAGCTCGCTCTTTTACTCACTGCAAGTCTGTTAGGAAATACTGAATTGAACCTACTAATAATCACTTCGGTTAGTTTGGATAAACCGATGGCTACCACCACAAATAATGGTGACAGATGCAGAAAGAGTCTACCAATATGTACGTTGTTAGTGAGGAGGATGGGTACACAAGTAAGTAAAAACCAGAAAGCTAGTAATCGGTATTTTCGATTTTTCTTTTTTAATCCATTTATCATTACAAAAAAGCCTAAGATAAAAAATGGAACAAGAGCTCTGTGCATCATTTGTCCATAGTGATTTCCGTAGTCAATAATTACTGGTTTAGAGTCAATTGAGAATAGCAAGCTCAAATATTGTTTAGTATTTACAAAAATCTGCATTGTTGGATTCTTAATGTGATATACGGATGGATTTATTTGAGTAATACTTGCAAATATTTGTTCTCCTCTTGCATGAAAGTAATTTAGAAAGAGTGATTTTGAGAAGTAAATAATCACAATTGCAAAGCTTACAAATACACCGATGACTAGCAACTTAAGTATTTCTCCAGATTTAATTACCGCATCATTATTAGATAAGAGGTGTGTCACATGCAATAGTAAGTACCGAGCAATACAGAATAATAAAATCGGCGTGAAAAACCTAATGGGTGCATAAAAAAAATAATTAATAACGACCATGACTAACGCAGACAGAAATAAAGCAAATGATTTTGGTTTGAGTAAAAAATAATAGATAAGCGCAGCTGTAACTGATTCAGCCAAAAGAGTGGGAGCTACGTTAGTGGCAGTTCTTCCGTAAAGCAGAAAACCCTGTGAAGTAATCAGTAAAATAGTGGCGATTGCACTTATTTTTTTACCAAACACTTTTAAAATAAATAGAAAAAAAACAAGAACTCCAATTATTGTCAGGGTAGCTGGCCAAATTCTAAGCGTTTCTAGAGAATAGCCAAAAATCTCTGTAATTAGGTACATTGGCAATCCAACTATGGGTGAAAAACCACTTTCTGTCATAAGTCCGTCGGCTCTTTGAAAATAGGATGCCATTGAAATTGTTGGCTCGTTGAATCTTTGTTGAAAAATATTCCACACAGAATAATTTTCCCAGTTGTAGAGTGTTGGTGGGTAATTATTAAGATTATAAAATAACAAACACCCAGTAAAGATGCATATGATTATTGAAATTAGTAAAGAACAATAGCGACTTTTCATCGCCGGCTACCTTTTTGAAATATGATAACTTTTGGATGGTCGTAGACAGTAAATGATTCGTCGGCATTATCATCAAATATTTCGATACCAAAGATTGTGGGTCTACTAGTAAACTCAGCAACCTTAACAAAGTTCAGATTTTCTGCAAACAAATCATTATAGTATTGTGCTGTTAATGGATAGCATTTCTCATGATTTGAACAATCGGCTAACTTGGGAAGTGAGCCATAGAGTCGATTGGAGGTCATTACAATGTAATCGGCCTGCTCCAATCGATTTGCAATTAACTTCCATTTATTTGCATCATCAGGTAATTCGTAGAGAGGTAGATCGATGTACTCAAATAATTCTCCAGAATACAACGGTAACCGATCGTCCCAGTGCTCTTCTGCCAATCGAGATCCTGGAGGAATATTTTGCAACATCCAAAGCGAAGCAGTTTCACGGGTGTGTGGTTGGGAATAGATTGATACAAATGCAGATGTCCATAGGCTTGCAAGAACTAAGATAGTACTTATGAGCGTCCACCGAAATAGCTTGGGAAATTTTTTAGAACTAAACATGAAACCGAGCGCGATACCAATAAACACAGCTATTGAGGGATATAAAGGCAACACGTAGCGCATAAACTTCACGGCAGAACGTCCGATCACAATAAAATAGATGAGGTTGGCAAATAAATAGATTGTAAGTGGCTGAAAGATAGCTTGAAGCAATCCTTTATTTTTCCAATATTTCACAAGTTGGGTGATTGATAAGCCAAGACCGACTAGTGCAATCATCGATAAAATTGGTCCCGCGCCCCAAATCGCTATCTGTTTCAAATAATACAGGTAGGGAGTGGTATCAACGTATTGGAGTGTATAGGGGAAAATATATGCATTGCTGTTCATCGTCATTTGGGCGCTGATTTCTCTGATAAATTGTTCGTAATTAATAACAGTGAAGGGCATGCCTATAAAAACTGTAAGTATGGTAATCGAGAAAAAAAGTAGCACATTGGCAAGGGATTTGACCAAACTCGAAAACAGCAACCGAGGATGATGTGTTTTATGATTAACTATTGAGCTTAGAGAACTGAAAAGTTGTATTAATTTTGATTTGATTGATAAAAGTAGCCGATTATGGAGAATTGAATTAGCGAAAGGCATTGAAAATAAGACAAAAACAATTGGAGCGAGTAAAATTATCGGGGTGATTTTACTCGCTAATAGCAAACCATAGATCACCGATAAAATAGTAAGCCTCTGCCAATTCGGCTTTTCAACATAGCGGATAAGAAATAAAAGTGTTGCACTGAAAAATAGGTTGACAAAATTATCAACTATAAAAAAATTGCTGTTTTGAATTGGAAAAAATAATAGTGCATACCCAAGCATCGAGAAAAGCGCGCTTAAAGTATTTTTTGTTATTTTCCTTGTTATTAGAAACACAACTATCGCGGTAGCAATGTCAATTATACTGACAAGACTCCTACCCAATATGAGCAGGCCGTCATAATTGTCGTACTGCGTCTGGAAAGTTGCATCACTCAGTTGCGCAAAGGCTTTCAACACATACAGTGGGAGACTACCATACGCAAAAAAATCGGGATTCAAATTGTCAAAAAAATGCAATCTTCCAACCACCATTACCAACCACCGTTCATCTGGATGTAGATGTCGTAGGTTATCGTAATTGTTGCCAAAAAATCTTGATCCAACAAGCACTAGTATGATGCCTATGAAGAAGAGTCTATATATTATTTGTTTCATACTATGAGAAAATACCATAATTAAATTATCATAAAGAAGATGACAAAGCTTTACCAATTGTTTGTGGTAGTAATTATAATCATTCTGGCTTTGGCTAGGGTGATTGCTATTGATAAGATTCCACCAGCAACTTTTATCGATGAATTTAATCTCTCTGTACCAGCAGCTCAGATTGCACTAGGGAACATCTCAATTCCATGGAACGGTTTTGGTTGGTATGCCACACCTGGACTATTTTTTTATTATGTGGCGTTTTTGTTTCGCCTGTTTGGGATTTCAATAAGTATAATTAAACTTGCATGGATTATTCCAGCAATTGTTTCATTGCCGCTTGTATATCAACTGGGTAAAAAGTTGTTTTCCTCAAAAATTGTTGGATTAGCAAGTTTGATACTGTATGGTTTAAATGTGACCTCGGTTCATATTGCACGTTGGGGACACGGTGCGGTGATAACAGCTATGTTTCAATTACTTTCACTACTTTTCCTTTGGATGAGTGTGGAGTCGAAGAATTGGAAAAGCAATCTTTACATAATGGGCGCTGCTTGCGTGATGGGTTTGAGTTTATATTTCTATGTTGGAGCAAGATCGTATGTTTTGCTTTTTCCACTGTATATATTTTGGTACTGGGTATATAGCAAACGAAAACTTCAAAAAAAAATTATTGGTAGCTTATCTTTTATTGCAGTCATATTTTTAGTGGCTTTTCCAATAGTACTAGAAATGCAAAAAGATCCCTTCAATTTCATTTGGAGAATCAAGGAAGTGAGTATTATTCAGTCGGATCAATCATTGAGATCTAATATGGACGCGCTGAGCAAAAATAGCATTATTTATTTGAGAATCTTTTATGATGCAATTGATGAAAATCTCCGTCATAACCCCCTACAATCCACGTTGTTTCCATACTATTTGGGTCTATTAATTCCAGCGTCGATTGTAATTTTATGTATAAAAAAGTCGACTAGGAAACAGGGAATATTTTTATTGCTGGGGTTAATTGCAACTATGACTGGCGGAGTCCTGAGTGAAGAAGCCCCTTCCTACTTTCGGATATTTGGATCAATACCAATTATGGCAATCTGCATAGCAGTAATTATCTTTAAGATTCCATTTTCTTCATGCTTAATCAAAAAATCGCAAATTAACCTAAGCTATTTAAAACCCGGCTTATTGTTATTGTTCAGTAGTTCAGTGGCTCTGTTGCTTGCTCGATATTATTTATTCATGTTGCAGCCAAACTTTTCGCTACTCCAAGCATTTAGTTATCCCGAACAGATAATTGCCCAAACTGCAAATAAGTACAGAGAGTTAGGCAATCAAGTTTTTTTATCAACTGACTATCTTTATTCATCAACAATATTTCTTACCCTACCAAAGCAGGCAAACTTAGAATTTCGAATGTTTGATATAGATGCGTTATTAGAAATAGACGAGCCAGCAACTCTTATTTTGGAAAGTTCCGCGGTCGGATTACAATCATACTTGGAAGAATATTTTACAATTGTGAATATGTTTGAACTAGAGACAGGTCAAGAAACAAGACCAATCGTCTATGAACTATTACCAAAGCGCCCTCCATCAGAACTTGTTGGATTATCAGTTACCTGTGACAATGGACAAATGCAATTATTGCAGAAGCAGTCGTTGGGAATTTATCATAGTCTACAAACATTTCCAGAAAATATAGTGAACTGTAATTGGAAGGGAAAAATTGCAATTACACAATCTGGAGAATATAGTTTAAAAGGTAGCGCAGATGATAGCGTGGATATGCAGTTAGCAAGTTCATCTGGGGAAATCATATTCAGTCAACAGCCTGAGAAGAATTGGGTCCAAACCGTCATTCTTGAATCGGGTATTTATGAGTTGGTAGTTAGCTATCAAAATTTGGGAGGAGCTAGAAATGTCCGAATAGAATGGTTGAAACCAGGATCAACGATATATGAGGTAATTGATCCGCTGTTGCTTACAAAAAATCAAACGAATGAATAAAGTTACGATCGCACATCTAGTTATTATCTTGTTACTAGGAGTGATAACTCGTTTTGCTTTTTTAGATTCGGTGCCTGGAAATTTACACCCTGACTCCGTCGACACAATTCGAATATATTTAGAACATCGTTTTGCTGGAAATTTTTCGCTTCTGTCAACCAATTGGAATGGATCTCATATTATTAACCAACTAATGATTGCCATCCCTTGGGAGGTAATGGGAATGCCATATTGGGCAGTCCAAATGGGTCCAGCACTTATTAGCATTATCTGTTTATTAGCTTTTTATCTGCTTGTCAAAAGTTGGCTGAATAATGCGGTAATTGCTTTACTCTCAACATTACTTTTAATGGTAGATCCTTGGTTTCTTAACTTTTCTCGAAGCGGCTGGGAAAATATTGCTAATTGTCTTGGTGTAATACTTTTACTGTATTCTTTTACCCCACACTCAAAAAAACATGGGTTTCAAAAAATACTCATGGTGCTTGTAGCGATGGGATCTCCCTATCTATATCATCCGGGAAAAATTATTGCTTTTACTGCTTTAATTGCTCTCATTGTAGTCAGCTTAAAAGAAAAAATTGGATTATCAAAAAAAATCATGCAGTTACTAATAATCTTGATTTTACTCAGTCTCTCAATAATGCCAATGTTTTTTATAGATTCGGTTAATCAGTTCGGCAGAATAACTACGGTTTCTATTTTTAGCGAGATCGATGTTAAAGAGGCATTACTATTCAATCTAAAAAATAACTGGCTGGGTTTTTTAACTTTTCAACCAGAACAGTGGTCAATTGGGATTAATAGTCGTTATGTTCCTCTTGATAGTTGGATTATCCACCCCGTAGTCGTGTTACTATTCATGGTTGGTATCATTTATACTGTGTGGAAGCGCTGGTGGTTGGTGGGGGTGGGATTACTATTAATAGTTCCAGTTAATATATTTAGTAACAATACTCCTGATGCAGCCAGAACGATACACGCTTTGCCGTATATCTATTTCATGGGCACGCTGGGTGCCCACAGTTTGTATCTTCTTTTAAAACGTTTTTATAATTCTAAATTCTGCATTAAACCAGTTATCAGGATGATATTTTTGGGTTCTGTGGTAACGGGTGTACTTGGACTAATGTCAATTCAGCTACTGCATTACTGGAACTGGATAACAGATCCAAAGACTCTGGTTGTGAGAGAGCCTGCAGTTTATTCACATGAGTACGACCGATGGCTAAACGATACATTTGCTCAACTTAAAAATTCAGGCAGGACCTTATCAATTTATGAATGGCGAGATGTGCAGACTACTACTCTTTCAAATTAGCGTATGTCCCGCTTATCCAGCCACTAGCGGATGCGAGTTTGATTTTAAACCAGCCATCTTTTTTCTCGTTTAAATACGGATAAGTGACACCAACTTTAGCTAATCCTACCTCAGTACCAGATACATTGGGCAGATCTCGGACTCTCAGTACCTCTACTCCATCCACAAATAAGTTGGTTTTTAGAATTGTAACTGTTCCCGATGAAGAGGCAGTAGCGCTTGAACTGGCGCTGCTGACTGGAGTAATCGTTGGAGTGGGCATGAGCAATATTGACGATTGTTTAGCGAGCTTGAGTGAAATCAGCATGCGGTACCCAGGTACAATATTTATTGTATGTTTTTGTTGTTCATAAGAGGGCAAGCTAATTGAGTACTCCTGTTCCCCAGGGGAAACGTTTTTAAAGGTATAGGGCGCAATTTCTTTTGGTTTATCCATCAATTGTATAATTGCGCCGTCTGGAACTGTCGAAAATGATACTTCGGTAGCATCCTTCATTGGAAGGGGTTCCATTTCGTAGACTACTCCCCCACTTTGCTCAGGCGTTGCAGCTGGATTCCATGTAATCACCGTCAGAAGTTCTTGCCGCAATGTAACTGATGTTTGATATGAAGCTAATGCATCATTCGCGGGTTTAATTTCGATTATATATTCACCAGGTTTAAGATTTTTTCGCACTAAGGGGGATTTGTCTAGATACTGACCGTTAATAAATACAACGCTTTCTATTTGACCAGTGGTAATTTGAATTCCAGCCAAGGCTTCTTTCTCAAAAATCTGAGTGCATGCGGAAAAACTTAGTCCGGTAAAAAGGATAAATACAACGGTAAAAATTACTCTGAAGAAAGAGCGCATACACCGACAGTGTACCATATGTAAAGATTATTGTATGTTTCTCGCTTTTGGTTTTTTAACCAATGCGAGAGCAATTACTTCTTCAACTTGCTCAACAGGGATAAATTTGATTTTACTCAATACTGTTTTTGGAATTTCTTCAAGATCGCGCTCGTTTGATTTGGGAATGATAATAGTGCTAATGCCTGCACGATCTGCAGCAAGACTTTTTTCCTTCAGACCACCAATTCGTAGCACCCGTCCTCGAAGCGTGACTTCTCCTGTCATTGCAATATCTTTTTTTACTGCGATATTCGTAAAGGCAGAAACTATTGCTGTTGTAATTGTTACACCAGCTGACGGGCCATCTTTTGGTACAGCTCCCTCTGGTACGTGAACATGAATATCAGTTTTTGCGATCCGGCTAGGAGCAATGCCGAATTTTTCTGCATTGGCTTTGACAAAAGTGTATGCAGTTTGGGCTGATTCTTTCATGACATCACCGAGTTTTCCGGTTAGCTGAACGGCGCCTTTTCCTGGGGTAAGCGAAACTTCAATGAATAAAGTGTCTCCACCAACAGATGTCCAAGCCAAACCAGTTGCTTGGCCGATGACATCAGTTTTACTGCTCATTTCAACGTCAAACTTTTCTGGACCTAAAAATTCTCGTACTATTTTGGGGGTAACAACGGTTTTAGTCGTTTTAATTGATTCTGTCAATTTACGAGCAAGTTTTCTCATGATTTTATGCAAATTTCTTTCCAAGTCTCGGACACCAGCTTCACTGGTGTAGCGTTGAATGATAAAGCGTATTGATTCATCGGTAATCTGCATATGATTACCAGTTAATCCGTTTGCCGATCTCACTTTATGAAATAAATGTTTTTTCGCTATATTAAATTTTTCTTCTTCAGTGTATCCAGAGTAACGAATTATTTCCAAACGATCACGAAGTGCGGGTGGGATTGTATCTAGGGTATTGGCGGTAGTAATAAACATTACTTCTGATAAATCAAAATGCATATCCAGATAGTGATCCTCAAAACTACTATTTTGTTCAGGATCCAGTGCTTCAAGTAGTGCGGCTGATGGATCACCCCGGAAGTCATTACCAATTTTATCGATTTCATCAAGCATGAAAACTGGATTCATAGAACCGGCTTGCTTCATTCCAGTGATGATTCTGCCAGGCATTGCGCCAACGTATGTACGTCGATGACCGCGAATTTCTGCTTCATCTCTAATTCCGCCTAAAGAAATTTTAACGAACTTCCGTTTTAAACTTTCAGCAATCGATTTGCCAATGCTAGTTTTTCCAACTCCAGGTGGTCCAACAAAACATAGTATGGTAGGTAATCGTCGGTCTCCCTCTTTTTTTGCAGTTCGCTGTTTTAGTTCAAGTACTGCAATATATTCCAAAATGCGATCTTTGACTTTTTCCAATCCATAATGACTTTTCTCGAGTGATTCTTCAGCTTGTTGGATTTTAACCTTGGTTTTGGAATATTTACCAAAGGGTAGTTCAAAAATTGTATCTAGCCAAGTTCGAACATAGCCAGCCTCAGGATTGTTGGGTGACATCTGTTTGAGTCGTTTAATTTCTTTTGAAATTTTTGTTTTGATATCTTTGTCTACAGTAATTTTTTTTAACTTTTCCTCATATTCATCTACAATCTCTTCTTCATCATCAATTTCTCCAAGTTCTTTTTGGATTGTTCTCAGTCTTTCTCTCAAGACATTCTCGCGCATGCTTTTATCAAATTTCTTTTGAGTTTTGTTTACAACGTCTTTTTCAATTTCAAGCACTTTCATTTCATGAGCTAGCTTATCTATCACCATTCTCATTCGCTCTTTTACAACTAAGGTTTCCAGGATTGATTGTTTTTCACTTGTTTCAACGTTTAAGGTGCTGGCTATTTGATCTGTTAGTTCTCCATCAGTGACACCGTCCATCAGCTTCATAAAATTTAGGAATTCAACCGGTTTGCCCATATGGACAGCTCTGCGAAATTCTTTTTGAAGATGATTAGTTAGCGCTGCCGATTCTTCATCCTTTTGCTCTATATCTTGAAGTTTTTCAACCTCAACCAGCATTTTTGGACTAAGTTGTATAAATCTGATGATTTTTACTCGACC
>DAOQVB010000002.1:0-26317 GCA_035341315.1 Candidatus Woesebacteria bacterium
GACACGATCTGCGATCGTTGCGCAGGACCCAGACAATTTGGAGAATACCAAATCAAAACCTGGAACGAAGAATACCATCCCAATATTTCGATGAGCGACGCGCTAGCCAAATCGGACAATATTGCCATGATTTTTGTGGCTGAAAAACTTGGTCCCCAAAGACTACGAAATTATTTCAGAGATTTCGGCATTGGTGAGCCTACTGATATTGAACTCCAGGACGATACTGGCACGCCATTTCCAAATAGCTTGCGTCCAGTTGAACTCGCAACTGTTTCATTTGGGCAGGGAATCAGTACAAATAGTATGCAGCTTGTTCGTGCTGTAAGCGTAATCGCCAATCAAGGTATTTTAATGAAACCAAAAATACTTTCAGCAATGTATGACCCTATCACCGGAAACAACATTTCTGTTGAACCCAAAGAGCTTAGGCGAGTGGTGTCTGCTCAGACTGCTCAACAAGTTACGCAAATGATGATTTACTCAGCGCAACACGGTGAGGCACAGTGGACGTACCGCCCCAACCACACAGTGGCTGGCAAAACGGGAACCTCACAAGTTGCTGTTAAAGGAGGCTATGACGAAGAACAAACTATTGCGAGTTTTGTTGGTTTTGCACCTGCGAATAACCCGGCATTTGTGATGCTTGTCAAACTCACCGCACCAACGAGTTCCATCTGGGCCGCCGAAACTGCTGCTCCACTTTGGTACGATATAGCCGAAGAACTCTATTTACTCCTGCAAATCCCCCCAGACAGGCAATAACTGCTATAATGTTACCATGTTATCGTTAGTGTTATATCGTTTAAAACGACCATACCACTTTTTTAAAACAGGTTTGCTTCGAGGCCTACCTGCTCAATTGAAATATGGATTTCCTGAAAAAAAATTAAAGTGCATTGTTATCTCTGGTACGGATGGAAAAACTACCACCGCGACACTCATACACCACTTGCTAACAAGCAATTCAATTAAAGCTGGTTTGCTTTCTACCGTTTCGGCTCGTATTGGTTCCAAAGAAATTGATACCGGCCTGCATGTCACTGCACCAGAACCACAAGATTTATTTTTCGTTTTGCAGCAAATGGTAGAGGCAGGTTGCACTCATGTTGTGATGGAAATGACCTCACATGGTGCGTATCAATTTCGCAATTGGGGTATAAAACCTTGGCTGGGTGGAATTACAAATATTACTCATGAACATTTTGATTATCATCTCAACTATCAAGAGTATGCCCGCGCTAAGTTACAACAGTTTCGTGGCGCTTCAAAGGTGTTCTTTCCAGAGGGCGATAAGTCATATTCGATCGCGCGAAAAATGCTAAGATCGGTCCAAGTAAAATTCTACTCTGCAACAACTAAATTACCGCAAGGTGTTTCGCGCGCAATAAAAAGTCGTTTCGCCGAACCCTACAACCAACAAAACGCGATTTTAGCATCTTTAATTGCTACCGAGGTCGGACTTTCACCCAAGAATATTGCTACCGCAATTTCCAGTTTTACCGGAGTGCCTGGCCGGCTAGAGGAAATACCCACAACCAAAGGATTCCGGGTGTTTGTAGACTTTGCCCATACACCAAATGCCGTTGAGTCTGTATTAACTCATCTAAAATCGCAATCGAAAGGAAAACTCATCGCCATACTTGGCTGCGCTGGTTTACGAGATCGTACAAAACGACCGAGTATGGGGAAAATTGCAGCATCACTAGCTGATCTGACAATTTTCACCGCCGAAGATCCTAGAACAGAAAATCTCTGGTCAATCATCGGTCAAATGAAATCACAATTGGAAACGTTGCACAACAAGGTACTCTCTATCCCGAATAGGGGAGAAGCGATTCATTTTGCTATAACACGCTTGGCCAAACGTGGCGATACAATTGCAATTCTTGGCAAGGGCCACGAAAAAAGCCTCTGCATCGGCTCCAAAGAATTTGCTTGGAATGACCGGAACGCAGTGCAACACATTTTTCAAACAAGCGAGGTACCTACTTTGGGTGCAGCGCTCACTGATGCCACCTAGTTATGCGTACTAAACCAACAACTTATCAAGATCAATTAGTTACCACCATTGGAGGTGGCACCGGAACGTATCCCGTTGTAGCCGCACTGCGCACACTCTGCAATCACCTAACCTGCATAGTTGCAGTCTCAGATTCTGGAGGTTCATCTGCACGCCTGAGGGATGAATTTGGTTTTCCCCCAGTTGGGGATTTGCGCCAATCACTTACCGCATTAGCAAATCCCACGAGCCAACATTTACTTCAAAAACTTTTGCTCTACCGCTTCAATAAGGGTCGTGAATTAAAAGGCCACAACCTAGGAAACCTAATACTTACCGCCCTCCAGGACATGACTGGTACAACCACTCAGGCATTAGAAACCGCCGCTCAATTATTTCAATTTCACGGACGAGTGATTCCTATTACCGAAGATTCTGTGAATCTAAAAGTGTTTTATCGAGACGGTACCAGCATTATTGGCGAGCATCTACTTGATGAAGTTGATGCACCTCTCAAACCAATCCGCAAAATTGCACTTATACCGAAACCAAAAACCAACCCTCAGGCACTAGAAATACTCAGTCAATCTGATCACCTTATTATCGGACCTGGAGATCTTTTCGCTAGTCTGGAAGCAGTACTGGTTGCACCAAAAGTAAGTAAAATCATTCAAAACTCGAACGCTAAAATTACCTACATTGTTAATATCATGACGAGAAGAAGCCAAACTGCTGGAATGAGCGCCACCGATCATGTGGTTGAGATAGAAAAAGTAATTAAACGATCGATTACCAATATCGTCATAAACAATCGAAGTCCAAAATCAGAACAACTTGCTCCCTATCAATTGGTTGATGAATACCCAGTTGTGGATGATCTTGGCAATGACCGAAGAGTAATTCGAGCTCCACTCCTTACGTATACACCAACTAAACAAAGTGCGTCGGACGTTGTACCTCGATCCGTACTCCGTCATAATAGCAATCAACTACAAAAAGTATTGAGACGAATATTGAAAAATCAATAATGCAAACAAATCTCACTCAGTCGCTTCAATCTTTTAAACATTGCTACAGTATTGGTATTAAGGGAGTTGGAATGACTGCCCTTGCTCAGTGCTTACTAGATAAAGGCATAGCTGTTGCTGGCTGCGATGTAAGCGAGGAGTTTGTAACTGAAAAAATACTCTCTTCCCTTCCCATTCGAGTTGACAGTTTGGAAGTTCAAAAGTTACCAATTGATACCGACTTTGTAATCTATGGAAGCGCTCACCAAGGTAAAGAACACTTCTTAGCTCAACAAGCAATCAAGCGCTCAATTCCCCTATATTCACACGCTCAAATACTTGGTATGTTAACTCAAGAAAAAGACACTGTTGCAGTTTGTGGCGTCGGAGGTAAATCAACCACATCTGCTTTGCTTACCTGGATTCTAGAAAATTCTCAAGAGGATCCAAGCTACCACGTTGGTGTAGGAGAAATCACTGGGTTACCAAGAACGGGCCGTTGGCATACAACTGGCAGCCTATTTATAACGGAAGCAGATGAATATGCTGAAAATCCCCAAGCTGTTGCACAAGGAGAAGAAATCATACCGCGTTTTCACTACTTGCAACCAAAAATAATAATTTGCACCAACCTGCTATACGATCACCCAGACGTGTATGCTTCCTTTGAGACCACAGCAAATACCTTTTACTCGTTTTTTACTCAACTCAAGCAAAATGGCATATTACTATGGAATGCAGATGACGTTCAACTGCAAACCGTGGTACAAAAACTTCACGACAATAGACCAGATATTCTCACTGTAAGTTTTGGTTATTCCAAGTCTGCCGAAGTACTAATACATGATCTGGGTTACGAAACAGGAGCACACTTGGTCGAATTCATTTCCAATAAACAGTCACTCATTAAACAAAATTCTCAGCTAATCCGATTTTCTCTACCAGGTTTGCACAATCTTCAAAACGCTGCCGCTGCCTGGACATGTTTGACACTCATACAACTCCCAGATCAAGTAATTGCTCAACATATGGCTACTTTTCAGTCGACATCACGCCGTTTTCAACTGATGAATACAATAGACGAATCATTTTTTTATGATGACTATGCCCATCACCCTACCGAAATCGCAGCAACTTTATCTGCCTGCAAAGCACTATTTCCTAATCATAAATTAATAGTTCTATTTCAGCCTCATACTTTTTCTAGAACTGAAGCTCTGTTACCCGATTTTGCCAATGCGTTTTCAAAAGCAGACACCCTGTTGCTCATACCTATCTTTGGATCTGCTAGAGAAAACATCGGGACAATCACGCTTGATGACTTGGCTAAAGCCATCAAAACAGCACGATCAGTAAGAACTGATATTAGGATCGCCACCTCTATTACGAATGCGGTGGAACAATTGGGATCAATTGATACGAAAAAAGCTGTCGTGATTACACTAGGTGCCGGTGACGTTTATACTATTCATGATCTACTTGCCCAGAAAGGTCATGCATGAAAACATTTGATGGGGATACATTTCTACGGGGATTACTGGCAGAATTACCACAACTAAATTATCAGACTGAAACTCCACTAGCTCCCTACACTACAGTAAAAATTGGCGGCCCAGCCGAGCTATTACTTGAAACTAAATCAAGTGCAGAATTAGCAACAGTTGTGAAGTATGTCCGTTCGGCCAAGGTTACACTCACTATTCTGGGCTGGGGCGCCAACACTTTAATTTCTGACGCAGGTATTCGGGGTGTAACGATTATAAATAAATCGAGCTCGTTGACAGTATTACCAGATCCAGTCTCGGACAGTACTGCAATCTCTCAAATTACTCACCGATGGCATCAAATAGATGGAGCAAATTATGATTTTTTTGATTATTACTCTGGAGAAGAGAGTAGAGTTTTAGTTGAGTGTGAATCGGGTACACCACTGCCTTTCGCAATTAATCAGTCGTTACAATTACAACTTACTGGACTTGAGTGGTTTAGCCGGATTCCCGCCACAATTGGGGGTGCCATTTACAATAATGTCCACGGAGGCACCCATTTCATATCAGATCAAATTTATTCGGTCCTCATACTTGATGAGCAGGGCAAAGAACAAACTCTAAAACCATCCGACATGGAGTTTGACTATGATTATTCTCGATTCCACCATACAAAAGAAATAATTCTTGCTGCAAAAATACTCCTTTTTAAAGGAGATGTAGAAAAAGCCAAAGCGGCAGCTATTGCCTGGGCGCAAAAAAAACATCACCAACCTCAAAAATCATTGGGTTGTGTTTTTCAAAATATATCTCAAAGCGATCAACAAAGATTGCAACTGCCAACCACGAGCATTGGTTATCTAATTGATAAGGTTTTACGTTTGTCAGGATATACGATTGGCGGCGCTCAAATTTCCAAAAGTCACGCCGCCTTCATTGAAAATATTGGAAATGCATCGGCGATGGACTATCTGCAAGTTATTGAACATATTCAATCAGCAGCCAAAAAAACATGTAATATTACTCTAAAACCAGAAATTTTCTTCCGAGGTTTTTCACAAAATGATCTTTCAAGAATCCAAGTAACGTAAAGAGAGGATAGTAATATGTCACATTTTAAAATTACTGGCGGGGTCCCGCTCAAAGGCTCAGTAAGAATCGGGGGGGCAAAAAATGCCTCATTCAAACTTATGATCGCCTCACTCCTTGCCCAATCCGAATCTCGATTGCTTAATTTCTCGCAAATTAGTGATGTTCATTTGGTGGGTAAAATTATTCAATACTTGGGCGGTACAGTGCGTAAAGCAGGCGAACGGGCTTTATTTATTGATCCCAGCACACTGTCAAATTATTTTATCGATCCGGCCCATGGAGAACAAGGCAGATTTTCAACAATGTTCCTACCTGCCTTGCTGCATAGATTTGGCGAAGCTCGGGTTCCAGCGCCCGGAGGAGACAAGATTGGCAAGCGTCCATTAGACAGACATTTTGAAGGTCTAACCGCATTGGGTGTTCAGATTAATTATCAGGATGGTCTTTTCATTGCAAAGACTCAAGGCATGCACGGAGCCAAGTATCGGTTTAATAAAAATACCCACACTGGCACAGAAACACTTATTATGGCTGCCACGCTTGCGAAGGGCAAAACAATTCTTGAAAACGCAGCGCTCGAACCAGAAATCGATGATTTAATCTCTTTTATCAATAAGATGGGCGGAAGAATTACTCGAAAACCTGGCCGAGTGATCGAAATAGAGGGCGTAAAAACTCTTCATGGGGCAATTCATAAACTGTTACCCGATCGAAACGAGGCAGTTTCATACGCTTGCGCCGCATTAGCAACAAAGGGAGATCTCATAATTGAGAATGCGGTACCCAAACACCTAAGGGCATTTCTCAAGGCTCTTGACAAAGCTGGAGGATCCTATGAGGTCGGAGACTATGGTATTCGATTCTTTTACACCAAGCCACTCCAAGCTGTACAACTGACTACCGCAATTGAACCAGGCTTCATGACAGATTGGCAACCACTGTGGGCTACGCTTATGACTCAGGCAACTGGTACCAGCACGATTCATGAAACTATCATGGCGAGTCGATTTCAATATATGGAAGAACTAATCAAAATGGGAGCGCGTATCGAGTCATTCCAACCAAAGGTTAACAACCCAGAATTACGCTACAACTTTAATTTACAAGACGATTTGCCAAACGCCCAACATGCGATCCGAATCTTCGGACCAGTCACTCTCAAAGCAGGCGAGTTCCGCGTTAAGGATCTTCGCCACGGGGCTACCATCGTGCTGGCAGCTATGACGGCGAAGGGGGTGAGTACTATTCATAATATTGCGCAAATTGAAAGAGGGTATGAAGATCTTGAACAACGCTTGCAATCGATGGGAGCTCAAATTTCACTCGTTTCAGACTTGAGCTCTGACAATTAGTCAGTACAATAGAACTACAAAATCATGGGACCATTCGCAACCGCACTCGGAATCTTAATGCTCGCCTTCGTGGTGACTAGTATTTTAATTATTCCATTTGTTAATTTACTCTATCGATTAAAATTTTTACGCGCGCATCAGATTACCACTGATGCATTTGGCAAACTCACTCCTATCTTTGACAAATTTCATCGATCGAAAGCAGGAGTCCCAGTTGGGGGAGGATTACTGGTTATTTTTGTGGTTTCGGTTTTATTTGCTATTACTATCCCGATACTTTCTTATTCCGGTCGAGATATTACGAGTGTATATCGCAATCTGAATGCCGAAATGTACATTATTTTCTTTACGATGATCTCGTTTGGCCTACTTGGATTATACGATGATATAAAAAAGTTTTTTCGCTTTAAACCAGTTGGTTTTTTTGGCCTAACATTAAAATTTAAATTGATCCTGCAAATCATTCTTGCATCAATAATTTCAATCTTGCTCTATAAAACACTTGGAATCAATTTTATCCACGTTCCATTCATTGGAATAATTCCACTTGGAGCCCTTTTTGTTCCTTTCGCTACAATTACTATCGTGTCGTTTTCAAATGCTGTAAATATTACCGATGGACTTGATGGGCTCGCCTCTGGCAGTTTAATGATTTCGTTGTTTGGTCTATGGTTCTTATCCGCAGCAATTCTTGACGTGCCATTAACAGTTTTTCTCGCATTATGGCTGGGATCACTTATTTCTTTTTTATATTTTAATGTTTTTCCTGCTCGAATTTTTATGGGGGATGTTGGATCACTGGCGTTTGGCGCAACACTCGCAGTCGTTGGCTTATTGCTTGGAAAAGTGGTTGCTCTAGTTATCATTGGATTTATCTTTGTGCTCGAAATCTCAAGTTCGCTTCTTCAACTAGTCTCAAAAAAGTGGCGAAAAAAGAAAATTTTTCCTGCAGCACCAATTCATCTCACTCTGCAAGCCTATGGTTGGGAAGAACCAAAAATCGTTCAAAGAGCCTGGCTTTTACAAATAATGCTAACGATTTTTGGTGTTTGGCTCGCAGTGCTGTAGCTATTTCGCATGAAAAAAAGAAAATTGCTCTCAACTGGTCGGTTGCTCAATCGTTGGCAGTCACTATTTCTCAGTATATTATGCATTCTGCTGGCTTTGGGCACTTTGTTCATGCTTGACATATCTCTCGTAGAAAGCGCTGCAACTTTTGACGATCCCTATTATCTTTTTAAACAGCATCTCGTTGGTTTGGCCATTGCAGCAATCTTTTTTACCATTGGCATACTCGTAAAACCCAAGGTATGGCTTCGACTTGGACCTTATGCATATCTTTTCGGTTTAGTTTTACTTTTATTAGTATTTATTCCAGGCATTGGATTAGATTTAAATGGGGCGAAAAGATGGTTTGCCCTTGGGTCATTTCGGTTACAACCAGTTGAGTTTTTTAAAGGAGCATTAATCATGTTTCTCTCTGGATGGCTATATAAACACAAACAAATTGTTCCCTTCTTGTTTGCTCTGATCACTCCCGCCACTCTCCTTCTTCTTCAGCCAGATATGGGTTCATTATTGATTGTTTTAGGTATAGCAGTCATCCTTTTTTTCTTGGCAGGTGGGAAACTATCCACGCTCGCAACTTTGGGAGGTGCACTGATTCCAATTTTACTCATTCTCATAATCACATCTCCATACCGAATGCAGCGTTTAACCAGTTATATCAATCCTGATTCTGATCCACTGGGAGCCTCGTTTCACATACGACAAATAACTCTTGCGCTCGGTCGTGGCGGTATGTGGGGAAAGGGATTGGGAAATTCAAATCAAAAATATGCCTATATTCCCGAATCGACAACTGACTCAATTTTTGCAATAGTTGCCGAAGAAGTAGGGTTTACAGGATCGGTGACAATTTGCTTGTTATTTCTGACATTATTCTATTCTGGGTACCGAATTATCCAAACCAGTGATGCTCCCAATTCCGAACGTCTGTTGGCACTCGGCATGCTCAGTTGGATCATGCTACAAACTACACTCAATCTTGCTGCCGTAGCAGGCTTAGTGCCACTCACAGGAATACCGCTGCCATTTTTTTCTTACGGACGTTCTTCGCAGGTGATGACTTTGTTTGCATGTGCCATAATCATTCGTACAGGTAGAAGTTTTAAATCATGAAATTACTGATTACTGGTGGTCACCTCACTCCGGCACTTGCATTTATTGACTATCTTCAACTCAATCATCCAGAGGTGTCTATTGTGTTTGTTGGTAGATTGTATGCAAGAAAACGCTCAAAACAACCAGCTCATGAGAAAGAGGAGGTAGATAAGCGCAGTATTCCTTTTATTGCATTTGATTCAGGGAAACTTGTAACAGCCCATCCCTTTTTTCAGTTATTTCATCTCATACTCTTTGTAGTTACTATTCCAAAAGCAATTAGATTGCTTCTACAAACTAAACCCACGCACGTGCTTACTTTTGGAGGATATCTTGGTGTACCCCTGGCAATTGCTGCTTGGATGCTACGAATACCAATTGTGACTCACGAACAAACAAGAGGCTTTGGCCTCGCCAATAGGTTTATTAGTTTTTTTGCAAAGAAAATCGCACTCGCTCATTCAAGCTCAATGAAGTTTGTAGATCTCACAAAATCAATCGTGGTTGGAAATCCAATTCGTCTGGGGTTAAAACAGAAAGAGACCGATAAACCAATTTGGTTATCAACAAAAGTAGACCGACCAATTCTCTATATCACTGGCGGCTCTCAGGGTTCTGAAATTATCAACACTACGACTATTCAGATCCTGGATATCATAACGAAACAGTGGCTGGTCATACATCAATGTGGATCGGCATCAAATGAAAGAAATTATTTGGAAGAACTTTCTAGAGAAACCACACATTTAGCTCCAAGCGCTCAAAAAAGATACTTCGTTCGAGAATGGATTTCGGACAAAGAGTTGGCTTGGATTTATCATCATGCAGACCTTGTTATCTCTCGTGCAGGCGCAAATACAGTCGAAGAACTTATTCAATTTGGGCTTCCCTCTATCTTGATTCCCCTCCCATTTGCCCATCAAGATGAACAGATGCAAAATGCTGTGGCGATGAAAAAAATTGGTGGCGCAATAATAATCGAGCAAAAGCAACTCAGTCCCGAGCTTTTACTTCAAACAATTAGTCAATTAAAAAATCAACTTGGTAAAATAAAAGTTTCGATACGTAACAATCAAAAAACTACTAATTCATGCGAGTTGTTATTCAAACTCATTAATAATGCCTAACATTCCTCAACTTAAATTTCAGATGGTAACTACTTTTTCGATTATTCTTGGAGTTTTGTTACTTTTTGGACTTGCAACAAACCTACTAACTCCACGATATATTTCCTGCCGCATAGATTCCCAAGCTGAGTGTCCAAAAGAAGTGCTAGCAGATTTGCTATTTATTATGGATAGTCAATTATTGTTCAGCGACATACAAAAACAAATTGTAGAGTTGAATTCAATTAAAGGAAGGTATGAAATAGTGAAAGTTTCAAAAGATCTTTGGGGAGACATCATAATTGATCTAAAACCCCTATCCACAGCATACTCACTGATAACTAATAACGCAGCATATGCTGTAACAAGTGATGGCGCACTACTCCAAAGCACAGATTCGCCAGAACTTATTACAGACCAAACATGCACATTGACTTTTAGTCAAGATACTGCGGTGGAAAAATTTTTTCCTGAACAAACATCATTAATTTCTGAGAATCAGATAAATCACGATCTTCATTCACAAATGCTAACTATACTTAACTCTCTTCAATCAAGACAACTACAATGTCTTAAAATTCAACCCGTTGATCAACAAACATGGGTCATCTGGTTACCAACAGTAGATCAAATCGTAGTCAATCCAACCGAAATTGATTCAAACCTAAACCGGTTGTCGTTTCTACTAGACACAACTCTGCTAACTGAACAGCGCCCAGCGAATTCATTCCTCGATCTTCGCTTCGCATTGCCGGTACTACGCAATTCACTCTAGATTTGCTATGCTTATAGATAGTATTCGTGTAGTATTTTATTGTAAATGAAATGGTATAACATATAACTATGGCAAGAGCCGATATTGTTACTGCAATTGATGTTGGAACTGATAAATGTGTGACCATCATAGCTGCCATCGATAAGGAACTCCACTCGATCCGAGTGATGGGTGTGTCGGCTATTCCCTCTAGAGGTGTTAAAAAAAGTCAAATCATTGACTTGGAGCAAGTACTCATTTCTGTCACCGAAAGTCTTGACTCAGCAGAACGTATGGCGGGAGTGGAAATCAAAAATGCATACGTCTCAATTTCTGGCGCACACGTGAGTTCTCTCAACTCAAAGGGTGTGGTAGCAGTGGCAGCGCCAGACCAAGAAATTTCAAATGATGATGTGACTCGGGTTATAGAAGCGGCTCGAGCGATATCATTACCTTCTGATCGCGAAGTAATTCATATCATTCCAAAAAGTTTCTCAGTTGATTCACAAGAAGGAATTAAAGATCCGGTTGGCATGACTGGCGTGAGACTTGAAACTGAGGCTCATATTATTACCGGTTTAACTACAACTATGAGGAATTTAGAAAAGTGTATTTTGGATTTGGGAATAAATCTCGATGGTTTCGTTTTTTCTGGTCTTGCCAGCGCCGAAGTCGTGATTTCAGAAACAGAAAAAGAGTTAGGAGTGGTTGCGCTCGATATTGGAGCAGGATCAACCTCGATGTGCGTGTATGTTGATGGCTCACTTGAATACTCGGCGAGTTTGCCCATTGGAGCACGCCATATTACTCAGGATATTGCGCTTGGCTGTCGAGTCAGTTTAGACGCTGCAGAAAAAATTAAAACACATCTTTCTACCGATAATTTAAAACCAATTAATCCACACCCTGGTGAATCAAAACAGGATTTTAGTAAACGTAAAAAACAACATGACTCACTACAGCTGAGTGATATTGGTGTGATTGACGAGAGCGAATATATATCAAAAAAATCGGTAGTTGAAGGAATCATGGTACCTCGAATGAAAGAATTAATAAATTTGGTGGGTGAACAGTTGGAAAAAAAGAGGCTTTTAGCATTGGTTCCAGCTGGCTTAGTTCTCACTGGAGGCGGCGCTCAAACCGTGATGTTCACCGAGGTTGCCAAACATACACTTCAGCTTCCTGCCAGAATAGGTTTGCCACAAGAATTACAAGGATTGACGAGCGACATTCATAGCCCCACTTACTCAACTGCGATTGGCCTATTGGTTTATGGAACAAAACAAATGCAAACTACTGATAAAGCCAGTTTCAATTTCTCAAAAATGCCATTCGGAAAATTAACCGAATTTCCTACCAAGATAATTCAGTTCTTTCGTTCATTAGTTCCCTGATCTGTGACTAGTAGTTGATCTGCGGGACAGACGTGGTACACTTGCAAAAGTAATTCCATCTATACCAAACTATGGCATTAGTGAAACCAACCAATACCACCTTCGCGAAAATTAAAGTTATCGGAGTAGGGGGCGGTGGTGGCAATGCGGTAAATTCCATGATTGATTCAGGACAAATTCAAGGCGTGGAGTTTATTAGTATTAACACTGACGCTCAAGCACTCCTCACCTCAAAAGCCGATACCAAGCTTCAAATTGGTAGTAATTTTACAAAAGGATTGGGCTCAGGCGCTGACCCAGATGTTGGCAAAACTGCTGCAGAAGAATCCTACGACAAAATTAAAGAATTACTCTTTGATACAGACATGGTTTTTATTACAGCGGGTATGGGAGGTGGCACTGGAACTGGCGCCTCACCAATCATCGCAGAAATTGCAAAAGAGAGCGGAGCTTTAACGGTGGCTGTGGTCACTAAACCCTTCACGTTCGAGGGTGTTCGAAGAATGCAAGCTGCAGAAGAAGGAATCGAGGGTTTACGAGATAGTGTAGATACCTTAATTGTCATTCCCAATCAAAGACTGATGGATATTGTAGACAAAAAAATGACTCTACTCGATGCCTTTCGACTTGCAGACAATGTTTTAGGCCAAGGAGTACAAGGCATCTCAGATCTGATTACCGTACCAGGTTTAATTAATGTTGATTTTGCTGATGTAAAAACCGTCATGGCAGAATCAGGCTCAGCGCTTATGGGTATTGGTGAGGCTACTGGAGAAAATCGAGCTACTGCAGCTGCCAGAATGGCTATTGCTTCACCGCTCCTCGAAATTTCCATTGAGGGAGCCAAAGGAATTTTGTACAACATCATTGGAGGCAGTGATTTAACGATGACTGAGGTTTCGGATGCTTCAAATATTATTGCTAATGCAGCAGATCCAGACGCAAATATTATTTTTGGAGCGACGATAAATGAAGAAATGGGTTCAAAAATCAAAATAAGCGTCATTGCTACAGGGTTTGATGAAAAACACATGAAATATTCGGCTGGCGCTCGACCATATTTTGGCGCCTATAGCAAAGAATCAAATCAACGTTTATCTCAAAATCAAACCCCAGATTCACAACCAATGATAGATAGGGCGCCAAGTGGGTTTGTTCAACCAATTACAGTCTCTCAACTGAATCAACAAAACCAATCGAGCGCCAACGATGATCAAAACGATCAGCCAGCAATTCCATCAAAAGATGTGTTTAAACCAACCACTCCGGACTTAAGCGATGACTTCTCCGACGATTTTGAAATACCCGCATTCTTGAGAAATAATAAAAATAAGTCTTAAATACCGCAGTAATTTATATTATTTGTAGTCTTCAAATTGAGTCCCATAATTGGAAGCAAAAAGCGCCGATTGGTTTTTACCATATCGGCGCTATTAAATTCATTATCTAGGAGTTAAATTAAAACACTCTCTGCTTAATAAACCAAGCTAATCCTGAGAGAAATATGCTTACGCTTGCAACCGCTTCTCCAGCATTAACACCGGTATCGATTGGTTGATGAGGCTCTACAGGTCTGCCATCACGATAAATCACTACAGTTCTTATCTCAGGCGTAGGAGTGATCGTAGGTGTAGGAGTAGCTGTAGCACTCGGGTTAGGCGTTACCGTCACCGTTGGTGATGGCGTTATTGTCACAGTTGGAGACGGAGTAACTGACGCTGTTGGGCTAGGGGTTACAGTAGCCGTAGGAGTAGGTGTGACAGTTGCCGTTGGAGTAGGTGTAGCTGTGGGCGTACTTGTTGGAGTAGGCGTAGCCGTGGGAGTTGGACGACATTGTAGATCCTCTGGATTACTTGGTAACCGACAGTGGCCAGTTCTTGTTATTGGATTAGTACCAAAGTAGCAAAATAAGTTGCTTGGACACTCCTGGTTGGTTCTGCAAAGTGAGTTGCATTCTGGCACTGGAGTAGGTGTTGGTGTATTTGTTGGAGTTGCTGTTGGCGTAGGAGTACTTGTAGCCGTAGGCGTTGGTGTAGGTGTGTTGCTAGGTCTAGGTGTGACTGTAGCCGTTGGCGTTGGAGTAGCTGTGGCACTTGGTCTAGGTGTGACTGTAGCTGTAGGTGTAGGAGTAGCTGTAGCACTTGGTCTAGGTGTGACTGTAGCTGTAGGTGTAGGAGTGGCTGTAGGAGTGCTTGTTGGAGTAGGAGAGGGTGGAACAACTGGAATTGTCAATAACTGCTGACATAAATTAGTACATCCACCTAAAAAGTACTCATTATTTACTGCCTGGGCTGGTACCCAGCCTACATTCCAGCTACATACATTTAATTCCGCACCATCTGTTCGTACCAGATGAATATTGACAATTATCTGTAATTTTTCTTGTGGAGAAAAGTTGGCATAAAAACTAGGAGGAATAATACAAGTATATGCACCATATGCACAACCATCTTGCCAATCACCCGCAGTTCCATTGTCATTGAGTTTTCTATATTTAATCATTGGTTTTAACGGCGAATTCGCAAACACATCCCTCTGCAGTGAAACATGAACCCCATCGTTCATAAATTCAGCTCCAAGTGCTCTGGATGGACAATATGCTGGAATGTTGCATGATTCACCAGTAAAACCAGAAACTGTGCATCCTGGAGAAGTACATGTGGCGTGAGCTAAATTACCCAAAACTATGCCACTACACTGTGTGGTTTGTCCACCAGCTACTATCTGTTTAAATCCTAAGTCAAGTTGATAACCTCCGCATCGAGGTGGAGCATTTGTTAGAGTATATTCAATTCTTCGTGGCGAAGTATCGCCTGCATTAAAATGAAATGTTGAAGTATCTTGAGTGAACTGAATTCTTTCACCAGTAATGGTATGAACGTACCACTGAAGGCCACACTGACCATTAGTACTTGGGTTCCCACCGCCATCTTGCCCAGTGGCCAAAGGACAGAAGAATTTTAATCCATCAATAGCAACGTCGGTACCTACTGTGACAGAACTTGGAGGCACCAAATCAAAAAATCCCGTATAGGAAGCAGCGTCGGGATTGTAACTCTCACCCACAGCTGTAATTCTCCACTCTCCGTCTTGATTTGAACAACGAGCACTACTACCATAGACTGCTTGAACTTTTTGAGGCGCAGGGTTGGCAATTCCCATTTTTTCTAACAAGATAGATCCAAACGTCGAAGCAAATATTCCACCAATTAATGAGAAAACCGCCACAACCAGCAATCTTAAACCTGCCACCGGCTTTTTGGCTTGGGAGGAGTAAATTGTGATTGGTTGTTTTGTTCTATTTAGCATTAGGTTTACTCTCATGTAGTATATATTAATTCTTTTATATTCGTTTAGATATCTTTTATATCTTTTGCGCATTGTATTACATAGTTATAATAATGTCAATACTATTTATTATAGGCAACTTTAGATGTATCTCGGTTGACTCTTCGCCTGCTTATTGCGATACTATGGGAATTCAATGTCAAAAACCAATCCACAACCTACCAGTGTCCAATTAAACCAACTACCATCCACACCCAATTTTGCATCTCTAGAGGAACTCGTGCAATCCTATTGGACTGAAAACGACACATTTCGCGCTTCAGTGCAGCTTAGAAATAAGAAAAAACAATATGTTTTTTATGATGGACCACCATTTGCAACCGGAATGCCACACTATGGCCACTTACTTGGATCAACCAGTAAGGATGTGATCGCTCGATACTGGACAATGAAGGGATTTAGGGTTGAGAGAGTCTGGGGATGGGATTGTCATGGTTTGCCAATTGAAAACATGATCGAACAAAAATTGGGTATTACTGGTGGTAAACGTGAAATTGAATCAAGGGGTATTGATACCTTTAATGAAGCGTGCCGATCTGAGGTTTTACGCCTAGACCAGGAGTGGGAAAAGATCATTTCTCGGTTAGGACGCTGGGTTGATTTTGAACATAGCTACAAAACCATGGATTGTTCCTATATGGAATCTGTCTGGTGGGGATTCTCAGAACTCAATAAAAAAGGATTAATTTATCAAGGTAAGCGTGTCATTCTGTATTGTTCTCGCTGCGCCACACCCTTATCCAACTTTGAAATCGCCATGGATAATAGTTATGAAACCATTACCGATACCGCTACAACGTACAAATATCCAATCGTGGGTCAGGCGAGTACATATATTCTGGCCTGGTCAACTACTCCTTGGAATAAGATTGTAACTCCAGCGCTAGCGGTGCATCCGGAGTTGGAATACGTTCAGGTGTTGCAAAATAATGAACACTATATTTTGGCTCGGTCAACTCTTGCCATCCTAAATGACGAACCGTACACAATAGAAAAAAGTTTCACCGGTAAAGAATTAACGGCATTGAAGTTTATTCCTCATTATGATTTTTACCCCAAGCGTAAAGCCTCCGAAAAGTTTGGCGTGATAGTTGCTGATCCGTTTGTAACTGCCGAGGAAGGTACGGGCGTGGTTACACTAGCAGTTTATGGCGAAGATGATTTTCGGGTCATGAAAGCCGAACACATCCAAATGGCAGAACATATTGACGAAGAAGGAAAAATAAAAGTTGATGTAACACCCTGGGTAGGATTGTCAATTGCAGAGGTCAATCCCCTAGTTAATCAAGAATTGCTCTCCAGGAATCTGCTCTATTCTGATAGACCTCATACCCACAGCGTTCCTGTTTGCTACCGTTGTAGTACTCGACTCTATTATGCTCCAATACCAGCGTGGTTTATTGATATCCAAAAACTCAAACCAAAATTATTGAGTGAAAATCAAAAAATGAATTGGTATCCAGATCACTTAAAAAATGGTCGGTTTGCGAAGGGGCTTGAAAATGCACCCGACTGGAATATTTCACGTTCTAGATATTGGGGAACACCTATGCCAGTTTGGCAAGCTCCCACTGGAGAACAACGAGTAATAGGCTCGATTGCAGAACTTCAAGCCTGGGCGGTCGATCAGAATGCGGTGAAAAATATCAGTGATTTACACCGACACCATGTGGACCAAATTGAAGTTTGGGTGGACGACGCTAAGACAATTCGCGGCACAAGAATTCCAGAAGTATTTGACTGCTGGGTAGAATCAGGATCAATGCCATATGCTTCTCGTCATTACCCTTTTGAAAATAAGGAATTATTTGATGAAACGTACCCTGCTCAATTTGTCAGTGAGTACATCGCCCAGACTCGAGCCTGGTTTTACACCATGCATGTGATGTCGGTTGGAATCTTTGACAAAATGGCGGTAGAGAACACCCTTACTACTGGTACTATTCTCGCTGCAGACGGTAGCAAGATGAGTAAATCAAAGAAAAACTTCCCAGATCCAATGGAAGTCATCCACAAATACGGGGTTGAT
The DNA here is from genome assembly GCA_035341315.1 of Candidatus Woesebacteria bacterium. Taxonomy (GTDB): domain Bacteria; phylum Patescibacteriota; class Microgenomatia; order UBA1400; family PJMF01; genus DAOQVB01. The sequence continues at coordinate 17,735 of DAOQVB010000002.1, forward strand.
AGCCTTCGTCTCTACCTGATGAGCTCGTCGGTTATGAAAGGAGAAAATAGCAACTTTAACGAAAAAGAGGTTTCCGATATTCGCAAGCGAGTTTTTCTCATCTGGTGGAACATCTTTTCCTTCTACCGCTTATATGCGCAACCAACAGATGTTCCACCCAAACCAATCGCCCCCCCACACATCATGGATCGCTGGATACTCAGTCGAGCCAACTCTCTAATTCTTCAAGTTACTTCCTATTTGGATTCCTACGATGTCGTCCGAGCGAGTCGGGTACTTATTGAATTTGTAAGTGAACTTTCAACCTGGTACATACGCCAAAGTCGCGATCGTTTCCGAAATCCTGAAACTAGAGCTGAGAGTTGTCAATTACTTGCCTCGGTTTTGATTGCGTTATCAAAAACCGCTGCGCCACTAACTCCCTTTTTCAGTGAACTAATCTACCAAAATCTTATCAATACCAGCACTAGCCTGCACTTGACAGATTGGCCAGCTACGAAGCAGTCCCTTATCGATAATGAGCTTGAAAAAGATATGCAACTAGTTCAAAAAATTTGTGAAAAAGCTCATGCCATCAGGAAAGAAAAAGCCATTAAGGTTCGTCAACCACTGGCAACCTTACAGGTAAGATCATCCACCAACCAACTCAGCGATGAGCTGATTGAAATTCTCAAACAAGAATTAAATGTTAAATCGGTTGATTGGAAAATGAGTACTGAAGAGGTTGAAGTAGAACTCGATTTAACACTTAATGCAGATCTAATTGCAGAGGGCCAAGCTAGAGAAATAATTCGATCGATTCAGGGATTGCGAAAGGAGGCGGGGCTGAGCATTGATGCTGAAACAATAGTCACGCTACCAACCTGGCCAAAAAGCTGGCAGTCTGAAATTGAACTAAAAACAAAAACGAAACTTAAACAAGGACCTTCACTGCAAATAACTACAGAGCCACTCGAATGAACCGTTGGTTTATACCCAGCATCCTCTTGGTCATAAGCAGCATTAGTGTGGTTTTTATTAACTCATTAGTGCCGGAATTAACATCCAAACACCTTCTCTCAATTTTTCTTGGTTTCGTAGTTTTTGTTACTACTGCACGCTTGCCTATTCAACAAGTATTCAGGCGTCCCTGGCATCTCTATCTATTTACCTGTATCCTATTGCTGATTCCATTGTTTCTCCCGGTTCAAATTAGGGGTACATCGCGATGGATTCCTATCATTGGGTCGTTTCGTCTTCAACCATCACAAATAGCTTTTGCACTAATAGGAATTTCGATTAGTAGTTTGACGGTTAAGTTTTCCAAAGATACGGCGCAAAACATAAAAAGTACTGCCAAACAGCTAGGCTTGATTATCATACCCACACTATTAATTGCCGTGGCCCCGAACTTAGGAACAGCAGTATTTTTCTTTTTTTGTATGAGTATGATTATTTTTTTCTCAGGTATACCCTGGAAACATATTGCATTCTTACTAGCTGGAGTAATTTGCTTCAGTTATATCGCCTGGTTATTTCTTTTACAGCCGTATCAAAAACAAAGAATCACAACTTTTTTGCAGCCAAGTCAAGCAAGCCAAAATGAAACATATAATGTGCGCCAATCGCTGATTGCGATTGGCGCCGGAGGCCTGTCTGGAAGTGGATTTGGTAAAGGTAGCCAATCACAGCTGAGATTTTTGCCAGAGAAACATACTGATTTTGTATTCGCCGCTTTCTCTGAGGAATTTGGATTTATTGGCTCAGCATTGTTAGTCCTTATCTATTTGGTGCTGAGCCTCTATCTGCTTAAAGAGAGCTATAGCATTCAGTCATTAGAACAAAAATACTTTGTTCTTTTCACCAGTACAATTGTATTCTTTCAAGCGATGATCAACATATCTACAAATATCGGCTTACTCCCAGTAACTGGTATAACATTACCCTTCTTCTCATATGGAGGCACATCATTTATTGCATTTGGTCTCATATTTGGAACGGCTCAAAATTGTATACAGAAAGAAAAGCGATATTCACTCCTTCATATTGTGTAGCTTGCCATGTCGTCGTATAATACCCCCCTATGTCATACGCAGTTGTTCAGCTTCAAGGTAAACAATTTATTATCGAACCAGGCACTATTCTTGAGGTGGATCGATTAGATGCCGAAGAAAAAAAAGCGGTGGAAATCACCGACGTGCTTTTACTTGTTACGGATAAAGAAGTGCTTGTGGGCACTCCCACAGTCACTCAGGCAAAAATAAAAACAGAGTTTGTTAAGGACCTTCGGGGTGAAAAAATCAGAGTTGCCAAATACAAAGCTAAATCTAGATATCGTAAAGTAAGAGGCCATCGCCAAGATCTTACTCAAATTAAAGTTGTGAGCATTGAGGCGAAGTAAAGTATCTTCTCATGTCTTCACCAGCTGTCCAACATTTTTTTCTCCTTGGTTCCACTCCAGAATTATCTTGGCTAGAGCTTAGTCGTACATTTCCCGACATTTGTGGTTTGATCCGAATTTCAAATCAACTCGCCGGTTCCAGATTACTACCTCCGCAAATCTCTGCTACCAAAGTACTCACTTTGCTTGGAGGAGTTGTAAAAATTGCTGAGGTTATTTCCATGCTCCCAGATGATGAAGAACAAATTATTTCAGAAATTGTAACTTATTTAAAACAGGGAGAAAGCCGAATTCATTTTGCTTTAGCTGAGTGGGGTAGGGATCATTTACCAAAAGTTGAACCCCAACTAATCAAGGAGCGACTAACTCAAGAAGGCAAATCTGTTCGTTACCGCACAGGATCAAGAACTGGTTTATCGGCTGCTATTTTATTACACGAATCTGATCTACAAGAATTAATTGTTATCTCCACAAATGATGGTGCTTATCTTGCAAAAACCAGCGCTGTTCAAAATATCGACCAATGGCAAATTGAGGACAGATCCAAACCATTTGCCCAACATAAAAGAGGATTACTACCTCCCAAAGTTGGTCGCATGATGGTGGCAATAGGTTTAGGCAAAACTATTTTTGATACTGACAACCAAAAAAGTCCGCTCGCACTCTGGGATCCCTTCTGTGGTTCGGGCACAATTCTTTTTGAAGGTCTCTTACTCGGCCTACCAATTGTATATGGTAGCGATATTGATACCGAATCAATCGAGGGTACGGAAAAGAATTGGCAATGGTTCAAAAATGCTTTCCAAAATCAGTTAGCTGATAAACAACAATTAGTCTCTTTTCAATCTGATGCAACGAGTGTTCAAACTCCACCGTTTGATTCATCAAGTATCTCAATGATTGTAACTGAGCCATTTTTGGGAAAACCAACCCCCGATTTTAGGCAAATTGCAAATATTCAGTCTGGTCTTGAAAGAATGTACAAAGGTATGTTTAAAGAGTGGAAGCAATGGCTAAAACCCGGTGCTTCAGTCGTATGTGTTTTCCCCAAATGGCAAATTTCAGGGGATTACAAACAAAAAACGTTCGATTTGCATCGATTAATTGACTTTCTCAAGCCGATAGGCTACACTACTGCGTCTGATCCAGTCGTGTACGCAAGACCTGGAGCAGTAGTCCAAAGAGAAATTTGGCATTTTACGTATCAAAACCAGTAACCTACTATGTCACACGTTAAAGCATCAGGAAAAGTCGCTCAACACTCGCAACGAAAACGCAAAGGTCTTCGCCTTGGACTTAAAAAAAGCGGAGGACAGGTTGCTGTAGCTGGCAACATTTTAATTCGACAACGTGGAGCAGTTTATCAACCCGCTAAAGGGGTAGGAATGGGTAAAGACCACACCCTCTATTCTTTGGTTGATGGCGTGGTTACCTTCGGCAAGCGCCGAGGAAAAACAACCGTCAGCGTTCTCTAATTGATTTTTTCACTTTGATTCAGACATGCATTTCTCCATAAGATATGTAATACTAATTGCATGTCAAAAGATGTGTATCAACTACTCGATATTACTTTATTACAGCCCAATCCTTTTCAACCAAGGGGCAAGATTCATGAAGAAGAAGTCTCTGAACTCGCCGAATCTATCAAGTCATACGGCATTTTAGAACCAATCGTAGTGGCGCATACTCCGGCTGGTCATCAAATAATTGCTGGTGAGCGGCGCTGGCGCGCCGCCCAGCTAGCTGGCCTCACAGAAGTTCCAGTCATCATCAGAGAAACTACACCCAAAGGTATGTTAGAGATGGCCTTGATAGAAAATGTCCAGAGAATAAACCTTAATGCTATTGAGCGAGCCAAAGCTTTTCAACAATTATTGCGAGATTTTCGTTATTCTGCAGTTGAACTGGCAAATAAAGTTGGTAAGTCAGAGGCGTTTGTAAGCAACTCTCTCCGCCTACTCAATCTGCCAGATGCCGTAAAAGATGGTGTTGTTGGTAAACAGATTACTGAGGGTCATGCTCGTGCTCTTGCCGGTCTCGAGGATAAAAAATTAATTATTGAAGTATATAAAAGACTATTGAAAGAAAATGCGAGTGTACGTCGAGCAGAGGAACTTGTTAGACAGGTAAAACAAGCGAGCGAAACAAAAACCACCACTGCTCCAGGCAAAAGAATTAAAGTCGATCCAGCCTTACTATCTCGCTGGCAAAAGAGTTTTGAAGAATTCTTGAGTCATTCGTCTCCTAGAGTCAATTTGTCTAGATCGACAAGGCAAACCAGACTAACGGTAACGCTTAGGGGGAATCTAGAAGAAACTCAAAAAGATTTGGAGCAAATACTACAATTAGTGCAAAAACACTAATAGTTTACGTTCTCAATCATACCTGCGGCTTTTGGTGGCCAATACACAAAAAAGGCTCTGCCCACAATTTCATCTATAGTAATTGGGCCCCAAGCTCGAGAGTCACTCGAATAGGGCCTGTTATCTCCAGAGACAAAGTATTCGTTCTGTTCCAAAATAATCACTTTGTCTCGAGTGTATTGGCCAGGATAGGTGTCATAACCAGAGGGAATATAGGTTTCCTGCAACTTGGCATTATTCACATAAATCCCATTGTTCTTTACTTCGACTTGGTCGCCCGGTAAACCAATGATTCGTTTAATAAAATCGCAACCAGTTCCCTCTTGGCAATGCGCCTCTGGGGGAGCGTGAAAAACAACCACCTCGCCTCGCTTGGGAGCTCTAAATCGATAGCTTATTTTGTCTGTAAGCACATATTCACCGCTTTGAAAATTTGGCACCATGGACTGACCATTGACTTGATGTGGCTGCATAAAAAAAAGATACACTACCAAAAACAGTGAAAAACCAATAACCAAGGTTTCTGTCAGGTCAATAACTAGACTACCAAGTGAAGCAAAAAATCTCGACATAACAATGTAGTATGCTTTTTTTCTTCAATTCTTGCAACCCACAAACTCTCAGTAAAAAGGCTATAATACTTTCATGGGATACTCGGGAAAAGTATTTTCAGGTTTTAGTTGGCAAACTACACTGAGAGTGGTGCTTATTGGGGTAGGTTTTGCTCGTATTTTTATCCTTGCAAGACTTCTTACTCCGCAAGACTTCGGGACCTTCGCAATTGTCCTAATTTCACTTGGTTTACTTGAGGCAATCACAGAAACGGGCATCAACCTAACAATAGTACAATCAAAGCATCAAATTGAATACTTTATTGATACTGCCTGGATTATTTCAATTATTAGAGGTGCGATCATCAGCACACTGATGATCGCTTCAAGTTTTTTTATAGCACTCTTTTATCAAAAACCCGAGCTAGTGCTCATGATTATTCTCACTGCGGCTGTACCGCTTATAAAAGGCTTCATTAACCCAACTATAGGTGCATTGCATAAAAATTTCCAATTTTCTACTCAAGTTTTTTTTCAATTTAGTCGATATGCTGCCGAAGCAATTATCGCGATAGTACTGGTATTAATCTGGCCAAGTGTCTGGTCCTTAGTAATAGCACTTATTGTTGCAGCCCTCTTTGAGATTGGGATTTCGATGGTATTTTTTCATCCCAAACCCAAATTTCGCTTTCAAATGGCAAGGGCTCGGATCATACTGAATAATTCAAAAACTCTTACACTACAAGCACTTTTGTCATATTTAGTAGAAAATGTTGACGATCTTCTCATCGGAAAGACACTCGGACCACATATGTTGGGTTTGTATCACAATGGTTATGCGCTCACCCATAAGCTTCTGTATGATTCTGCCAAATCTGCCAGCTATGGTTTGCTACCAACATATACTAAACTGATTGATGATCCAGAGAGACTTAAGCGTGGATTATTACGCTCAACCTTATTTTTTAGTAGTTTGCTCATTTGCGGAACAATTGTAATTGCATTGCTAGCAAGACCGATTGTGCTACTCGCATTAGGTGAAAAATGGCAAAGTATCATTCCAATTATTAGTATTTTGGCTTTCGCTGCACTTTTACAATCTATTTCAACACTACTCAGTACTTTTTTGTACGCTACGAAAAAATACCACGGCATCACCTTTGGTTTGCTGGTCCAAGTGATAATTTTGATTTGCTCACTGTGGTACCTTAGTATGCAATTTGGATTAATCGGTGCAGCATGGGCAATTGTGGTAGCTCGTATGGCAGGATTACCATTTTTAATTTGGGCTGTAATCAAAAAATAAATATCAATCATGAAAAAAATTCCACTCAGCGTACTGATTCTTGCCAATCAGCTGTCACCAAAACTTATGGCAGCAATACATAGCGTCACATTTGCTGATGAAATCATTATTATTGATACTTCTGGAACAAAGGCAATTTCGTTTCCAAAACAAATTTCTGCTATTGTTAAGCAAGTCAAACCAGTTACAAACTTTGCGGCAACAAGAAACCACTCACTTTCATTCGCACATAACAATTGGGTTTTTTTTCTTGACTCAGACGAGGTTTGTACCTGTCCAAAACCTGACTTATTAATTCCCATGCTCCAAAAAGATTGCTCTGGCTTTCAAGTCAGTAGAGAGGACCATTTTCTGGGAAAAGTGCTGCATCATGGAGAAACAGCAAAATCCTGGCCAACGAGGATAATAAACAAAACTGCCTGTGCGTATCAGAGCATCGTTCATGAAAAAGTAATTTGTGAGGGCACTATTCAATCGATAAATCCAGAAATTCTATACATCGAGCACTTTCCTCATGATTCAATCTATAGTTTTTTTAAAAAAATTAGTTGGTACAGCAAACTTGAAGCAGAGCAAAGAAATACGCCTACCATCAGACTGATTTTTGAACTTTTTACCTATCCCACTGGCAAATGGATTGCTAATTTATTGTTTGATCAAGGACTTCTGGATGGATACCGAGGTTTAGTCTACGCCACTCTTATGAGTTATCACTCTCTGCTGGTACGATTATTTCAACTAGAAAAACAGATAATTAAAAGACATCGTGATTAATTTTCTTATACTTCTACTATTACCATTGGTTTTGCTCGGACAATTGCTTCGTTTTGAACCCGTTGGTGGCTTAAGTATCTTTCCCCACGATGTCGTAATTGGTGTAATTCTTCTGCTCGTTCTCTGTGACAAAGTTCAAAGACGTCTATTTGTACCTTTTCTGCGATTTATCAAATCTAACTGGCTTTTTTTCATTCTATGGACACTCCTAGCTTGTTGCTTCCAAATAGTGTTTTTTCAAGAATCTGTTTATTTGTTACTCTACATTCTGCGTACTGGATTCTATCTATTTTTCCTCAGCTGGTTTTTTTATTACTTACGAAAATCAGATTTCAAGACCATTGCGTTCTACTCATTGAGCGGGGTATTCTTTTCGATCATTACACTCGGCATGTATTTGATTTTTCCAGATCTAAGAGCATTAAAAAGCCTCGGCTGGGATGATCATTATTACCGCGCCGTTGGCACCCTGCTTGATCCAAATTTCACTGGAATTATTATTGTCGTTTGTCTGTTAAATTGGCTTGGCTTATTCAGCATCAGAGCAATACGGTCAATATTTTTTCAGTACTCTCTGATCGGTTTACTAACTATCTCTCTAGGTCTGACATTTTCTCGGGCTAGTTGGTTGACGTATCTTTTTTGCCTTGGTCTAATCCTAGTTCCAGTACTGATCAGACTCAAATTTCAATTTTTACAAGCCACAATAGTAAAGTTAATTTTATTTAGCATAGCTTTATTAATTATTACAATCACCGTAGCGCCAAAACCCGGTGGAGCAGGAGTTGATTTGTCCAGAAGTGCAACTGTTGTCGCGCGCCAACAACATGATCAATCACTGCTCGATACTAATCGAGTACGCTTAATAATCGGTGGGGGATTGTCATCGGCTCCAAACTCCGAACTTAGATATCATGCTCGACTACCAAACAACCTCGGTATGATTATATTAGCTTTTTCCGGTATTCCCGGACTAGTAACATTTTTCTGGGGTTTATCGCAAACATTTAGGATGATCATTAAACAATATCCACTGATGTTAATACCTGCCATCGCAGTACTTTTCTTTGCGCAGTTTAATGCGGCATTGACCGAACCATTTGTACTGTTGATTTGTGGGATACAATTGATTGTACTGACCGCAGAAAAAAAGCTATTTAAACCTTTTGCTTAAAGTTACAGCTTAAAATTTACTCGCAATTCTTGTTC
>DAOQVB010000003.1:0-26056 GCA_035341315.1 Candidatus Woesebacteria bacterium
TCTGGAGCAACCATAAAAGGTGAAGAGGTAACTATTGCTTTTAATACTCGATACTTACTTGATTTCATTAAAGTGATCTCCGATGAGTGGGTTGAAATAGAAATAGTGGAAAGTTTGCGGCCAGCGAGACTAAAAGTAGCTTCACTTCCAGACTACCAGTATGTTGTCATGCCCTTTCGGGTAACCTCATGATTTATGGTGTATAATGCCCCCTTATGTCAAAACGAACGTGGCAACCAAAAAAACAAAAAAGACAAAAAAAACACGGCTTTTTATCTAGGATGAGAACCTTAGCTGGTAGAAACCTGTTAAAACGCAGGAGAACTAAAGGAAGAAAGTCCCTCTCTGTTTAATCGCGCCAAAATAGTTTCATGAAAAAACAAACCTTATTATTTTTACAAAGTTTTGGAAAAACACTGAGGGTAAGTCTATTACAGGGAATTTTTGGCTACACATCTCAATGTAAGCACTCACCCACTTGTGGAGACTACTGCTTTAAAATGATGAGCGAACATGGAGTAGTTAAAGGATTAACCCTTGGCTTTCGTCGCCTAGCAACATGTTGGTAAGTGGAGAGAATTAAAAAATATGATGGAAAATTTTAACTTTTATTTTTCTTTGTTATTAGCTTATCTAAGTCAACTAACCGGCAATTTAGGCTTAGGAATTACGGTTTTTACTATTGGTTTAAGAATGCTACTCTTTCCCATTACTCTTAATTCGCTGAAGGCAGCGAGGAAAATGAGGTTGGTTCAGCCAGAACTCTCTAAACTCCAAAAAATTCATAAAGGAGATGCTCAGGGATTGCAAAAGGCTCAACTAAAGCTGTATCAAGATAATAAGATTAATCCGCTCGCGGGTTGTCTTCCTCAAATCTTACAACTCGTCTTGTTAATTCTGTTGTATCAGGGGTTAATTCACTTCTTTTCACTTGACCAAGTTGGTGGGTATGTCATTAATCCATCATTTCTATGGCTTAATTTGGGCGAACCAGACCGATTGTTTATTCTCCCAGTATTAGCTGGCCTATCTCAATTTGGACTCTCTCTTCTCATGATGGGACCAACGAAAATAGAAGCTAAAACAGTCGAAAAAACAAAATCAACTTCTAAAAACAAATCAAAGGATGATGTAAAAAAAGAACAAGAAGGACCGGATCTTTCATCAATGATGCAAAAACAGATGCTATATGTTATGCCGTTTTTTAGTGCCTTTATCGCTCTTAAATTACCCTCAGGATTAGTTTTATATTGGGTGGTTTCTACCGCAGTCAGCGCTCTCCAACAACTTTATGCCAATAAAAAAGCTGACGCTGATGCCACCACAATTACTAAGAAATAGTAGTTTTAAGGAGATTACAATGGACGTCCAACAATTTTGTCAAAAATTATTAGAACATGCCGGAATAGTTCCAACAGAAATTACCTCTACTGATTCAGAAAAAGAATTAGTAATCACTATTCAGGTTTCAGACGAAGAAGCTGGTCTTCTGGTTGGAAGGCATGGAGAAACACTTGCGGCGCTTCAAAGACTTGCGAGAGTTTTATACGGTCAAATGAACGCCGAAAAACGGCTCGTAATTGACGTAAACGACTACCGCGCGAGACGAATGGATAACATCCGTTCTTTGCTTGTTTCAGCAGCTGACAAGGTGCTTGAAACAAAGCAACCAACCACGATAAACACATATCTTTCTCCACCCGAACGATTTTTTGTTCACTCAACCCTGTCGGAAGAACCAAAGTATGCCGAGCTTGAAAGTTTTTCTATTGGTGAGGATCGTGGTCGAAGAATAATTATTCAATTGAAGGAGAATCAGTCGTGATGACTGGTGATAGTAAGCAATCAATTCTTTCCATATACACCGATGGAGGCTCTCGGGGAAATCCAGGCAAAGCAGCAACGGGCTTTGTGTTTTATCTAGATGGTGAAGAGCAAAAGAGAGTTGGTCACTATATTGGGGTTCAAACCAACAATGTGGCTGAATATCAGGCCTTTTTAAGTTCGCTTATTGAGTTTCTTGATCACAAAGATGAGTTTTCTATATCGGAGATTTGTTGGTTTCTTGACTCAAAACTTGTTGTAGAGCAATTAAATGGTCGGTGGCGAGTAAAAGAAGTAGGTTTACTATCACTGTGGAAGGAGTGTAAAAAACTACTTTCAACGCTAGCGGTTCCCTATACAATTTCGTATATTCCAAGAGAAAACAACGCTGTTGCAGACGGAGTGGTAAATCAAACACTTGATGAAACGACCTAGAAGACGGTAGGATGCAAGTACATGAAAACTGCCCTTATCCAAGAAGAGCCAGTGGTGGCGATTTTTTGTCAAAGCCGAAAACTACAGAGTGCTGTAGTAAATACGCTTTCTAGCGCGAGCTTTTCTAGTTGGATTTTTGATGTAGAAAAACCCTCTTTCCCAACCACGGAAATTTACAAATCAATCGTATTGTTTACTGGTCTAGAAACCACCAGAGAAGTAGCAAGTATTTTAAATACTGCTTCTCAAGTAAATAAAAACACCATTGTGTGTCTCCCCTACTTGCCAAAAATACAAAATGCTCCCACGGAACTTCAGACGATTTGGGATCAGTGGTTTGAAAAACTAACAAACTTACAAACCCAGGCTATTTCGTCTTTAACCTCTGCTCAATTTTTACTAATCGATGGTTGGGTTGACGAATTAGAAAAACCAACACTTTCCTCTATCAACTTATTGTTCTCTCCGATTTCTCAGGGTAGTTATTGGCAGTGTCGATCTCGGCAGTTCATTATTACTACCGATCAAATTATTAAAATAGCATTAGAGTATTTGGGTAGACCGGGCGTGATGCCATCGGTTTTAGTTCGGGGAGAAGACATTGACTTCTTTGCTGTTTCTAATCAAGTTGTTGGAATATATGAGGTAACGCATCGCACTACAATTCAACCAGTGTTTTCTGAACCAAGGTTTGAGCAAGCGCTGCCTTTTGAAGTTCAAATTCAAAAAATATCTAGCAATCAACAAAATTTACCAAGCAATATTGCAAAGCAATTAGATTCATATGGCAAGCCAAATCGTTTTTTAACCCCATTACCCGTTAAGGTGGGGGTTGTCGAAATCAGACAGACGCAACAAAAAGCTTCGCCACCTGTAATAATTGATACAAAACATGAGAGCTCAGAGAACACCCAGCCAGCACCGCCCACATCTCGGGAGCTGAAACCCGTGGAGTTTGGAGATCAGCTTGAAAGAATTTTTAGCCAGTCGAGAATTAAAGAGAAAGAACATCATCTTACCAAATTACAGACAACTGAAAAAAAGGCAAAAAAAAAGCTTAAGCACAACAAGGTCTTATTTATTATTGGATCCATTAGTTCTGGAATCTCCCTCGCCATATTGCTTATGGGGGCGCTCTTTATTCTCTCCGTCAGACTTGCTAGCAATCAACTATTTGCGGTTGTGCCAACTGAGTTTTTAAGTTTCACGGAGGCTGGGAATTCTCAACAATCGCTCCAGAAAACAATAGGCTTATTAAAACCGCAGCTCCGACTTGTTGGTCAGTTTGTGGATCATCCTTTAGTAAATGAAGCACAATCTACCATTGATGCGTATGAAAGAATACGGATGCTTCAAACTACTGAGGAGGAAAGAAAAAAACTACAAACAACCATCGCCGAACACATCTTGGGACAACAGCCCACTTCAATTGCTGGCGTACTACAAGACTTTCTTCGTTTAACACAAACTTCTTACACCAACTTGGCTCAGCTTCAATCTCTGCTGTCAACTTCTAGTGAGAGCGAAGAAGACAATAAAGATTGGTACTCCAATCTAAAAGAGGTTGTTAGTCAAAGGAAAACCAGCGCTGGTTATATTCAGTCGCTCTCTCCCCTACTCCCAACTATTTTGGGTATTGAAGACAAAACAAGAACCTACGCCATACTCTTTTTAAACTCATCGGAATTAAGGCCCACGGGTGGATTTGTACAGGCTGTAGCCCTAGTCACGGTTGAAGATGGTCAAATTACAGCCACACAAACTTTGAGTAGTTATGAAATTGATAGACGCATTGGTGGGGTAATTGAGCCACCACAAGATATTCAAGATATTTTAAAGGAAAAATCTTGGTATTTTAGAGATAGTAATTGGGATCCCCATCATCCTGAAAGCGCAAAAAGAGCCTCTTGGTTTATAGAGAAAGCAATGGGAGTTCGGGTTGATGGTGTGATTTCATTGCCAACCACCGCATTTGCTGAGTTGTTGGAAGTAACGGGGCCACTAACGTTGCCCCAATACAATGAAAGCCTAACGAGTAAGAACATACAGGAGCGCCTCAACTTTCATGCCGAGGTTGAGCTGACCGATCAGTTGAAAAATTATCCAAGCGCTGTTTTGGATGCATTTTTCCAACATATTTTGCAAAAATCGAGCGAAGAATTTTCCGCTGTACTCGCCGCTCTACCCACGCTTTTGACCTCAGGAGAAATTCAATTTAGCCTCATTTCTAAGGAAGAACAAGAATTATTACAGCCACTTCGTTGGTCTGGGTCGTTGGTGATCCCGGTTTGTCCATCACAATTTTCTCAGGTACCTTGTGTAGTTGATTCGGTTTATCAAGTAGAGACTAATGTGGGGGTCAATCGAGTAAACGCAAGTATAAAAAGGAGTGTTGAAGATAAAATTGAATTTTCACCCAACTTAATTAAGCATCAGCGCTTTACAAAATTGACAAATTCGGCAACTTCTACCGCTTGGCCGAGTGGACAATATTCAACCTATGTTCGGTGGTATCTTCCATTAAAAAGCCAGCTGGATGAAATTCTCATCAATGGTGTGGTGGTTGATCAAGCAACTATTAGGAGAACTCAAGAGCATGGGTTGCTGGTGTTGGGGTTGGTTGTTGAGATACCGATTCAATCAACAAAAACTATTCAAATAAATTATCATCAACCAATTGCTCAACCCCTCCCCTTCTCCTACTTTTTCTTCGATCAGAAGCAACCGGGTTCAACGCTTGACTCCTATCGTGTTGTAATACAACAACCAACTGGTTCGTCTGTGGTTCGTTTGGCCCCAAATGCTTTAATTGAGAACTCTACTCTGACTTTTGAACCAGAATTGGGAGGCCATCTTCTTACTGCAGTGCAATTTAAGTAATGGGGCAAATCTACCCGCAATGGAATAAAAAAGTTTGATATAATGCTGGCCTAATTAAAGGAGTATTATGACCGATAATAAAATTACTTTTCACGTGCACGAGCGAAAAATCTTTGGTAAAGCGGCCAAAAAGCTTAAACAAGCTGGTTTGATACCTGCAAATATTTATGGGCTTAATCAAGAGTCAGTTTCGATTAGTCTAGACAAGAAGATGGTGGAAAAGCAACTCAAGGTCTCTGAAACAGGTCTTGTATATTTAGAGCTAGACGATCAAAAGAAACCCATTCCGGTTCTTATAGACTTGGTGGAGCGCCACGTATTGACTACAGATCTACAACATATCACCTTCAAAAGAGTGAGCTTAACAGAAAAAGTTGTTACTGATGTTGAACTAGTTCTAGTGGGTGAAAATTCTGTTCCTAACGCAACTGTTTTGCAGGTTTTAGATACATTGGAGGTTGAATCTCTTCCAACAGAAATTCCAGAATCAATTAAAATTAATATTTCCGAGTTAACCGAGGTTGGGCAGGTTATTACAATCAAGGATTTAATAGATCGCACAAAATTGGCCATTGTTTGTGAGGAGGATCAGTTGGAAGATCCGGTGGTTTTACTTCAAGAAGTGAAAGAAGAGGTGGAGGAAGAATCAACAGAACCACAAGAAACCATTATTACTGGCAAGGGCAAAGCTGATGAGGAGAAGGATCAGGAAGCTGAGGGTGGAGCAGAGGGTGGTGAAGCCTCAACCAATGCTGACTAATCTTTAATTGGTTGGGTTTAACGAATTTTCCAGATTCTCTACTTGAGAATTTATCGCTTTTGAAGCTGGTTGAATTTTTTCGAGCGTTTTCCAATCTCTTAGTAGTTCTTGAAGTTGTTGTTGTGAAAATGAACCAAGCGTTGGTTCGTCGTACGATTTTGGAGTTGGGGTGGTAATTAGTGATGGTAAGATTGCTTCAAGAAGTAACGAGAAAATAACAATGAGAAGCATTGATACACTCAGAAGAAGGGGTTGGTAGCGCCTCAGGGTGTAAAGTGATAAACCCACCATGGTTTGGACAATATAGTAGAGTAGTCTGAGCGAGAAAATAAATTTCACGCCCGTAGTATAGCTCTTTTTATACGAGCTTTGAAACCTCTGGAAAATTTTTTAGATTTAGTTAAGTTGGCCAACTATCTGTTGTTATTAGTGGGGGGGATACAAGTTTGGCGAGTTGAAGCTCTTGCCAGATGGCTTCTGTGACAAAGGGGATAAAGGGGTGAAGGAGTTTGATAAACGTGATTAAGCCCGCAGTTAATTCTTGATTCGAAAGCAGACTGTTTTTGTGTTTTTCAATTTCAACATCGCAATACCAGTGCCAAAACTCAGTGTATAGGGTGTCGGCGGCAAGTCCCGGCTTTAACGAGTTAAGTTGTTTCGTCACAGACTGCGTTACAGTGGTTAAATGGGCATAGAATGGGGTTTGTTGAACTCTGGTGGAAGCCTTACTCTCTTGAGTGGTGGTCAAAACATATCGTGCTGCATTCCAAAGTTTATTAGTAAAGTTCCTCGCAGCGACAAAGTCTGACTCAGTAACGCTTTTGTCCTGGCCCGGTGTAGAGCGGATAACAAGCGCCAGTCTGAGTGAGTCGGCCCCATATTTATCGACGATTTCTAATGGATTAATCACGTTGCCCTTGCTCTTGCTCATTTTTTGACCTTTTGAGTCGCGAATAAGACCATGAAGATAGACGTGAGCAAATGGGGTTTGGTTTGTTAGATAGGTGCAAAGCAATAGCATGCGCATTACCCAAAAAAGCAAGATGTCATACGCTGTTTCCATGACGGTTGTGGGGTAGTAGCGATTAAAATCCTCAGAATTGTCTTGGGTCTTTAGTGTTACAACCGGCCACTGTCCAGACGAAAACCACGTATCAAAAGTGTCGGTTTCTGGTAAATACTGGTGGTCGTCATTTGGTCGCTCGATGCCAACTAAGTAAGGTACGCTTGTTGAAGCGCTGATTGTTTGGAGGCCAGCGGACACTATGGAAAACTTATGTTCCTTGATGGCATTTTCAAGTGTATTTGTTTGGTATTTGCCGCTTGAGTCGATAAACGAGACGGTGATTTGATCTTCAAATCCGTCGGTTTGGTACCAGGCTGGAATGGGAATTCCCCAGACAATTTGGCGACTAATATTCCAGTCAACTAGGTTGTTGAGCCAATGACGGAGTATTTTTTCACGACCGGCTCCGTGAATCTTTGTTTCTTTTTTGTCTAGTATTTTAATTACGTTCTCCACCAAGTTGTGCTTAGAGTCTTTAACTCTCAAGAAAAATTGGGGTAGGGGGAGGGGCTCAATTGGCCTGCTACATCTGTAGCATACTCCTACTGAGTTATGGTATTTTGTGTTTTCATTGATTAGTAATCCTTTTGTTTTTAAATCTGCTACCACTTGTTCGCGCGCTTTAGCAACAGTGAGACCAGCGTATGGACCAACGGCAGCCCCAGTCAACTTTCCCTGAAGATCAATGGTGGTAATCATGGGTAAGTGGTGCTTCTGACCTATCATAAAATCAATGGAATCATGTGCTGGCGTAACCTTCAGTACACCGGTGCCAAAAGCTGGATCGACAAGCTCGTCAGCAATTACGGGTAATTCGCGATGCCCAGTAAGATCTTCAAAAGAGATTGATTTACCAATATAACTAGCATATCGCTTGTCTTTTGGATTGACAGCCAGTGCGACGTCTCCAAATTTGGTTTCTGGTCTAGTGGTGGCAACTTGCAGCGGCCCGTAGGCGAGCGTATAGAGCGAACTAATTTGATCCTTATGAACTACTTCCAGATCTGAATAGCTGGTGCCACATTTGGTGCAGTAGTTGACCAACTGAAGATCTCGATACACCAAACCATCTTGGTGAAGTGACAGGAAGGTCTTGGTAACATACTCAACAACTTTTGGGTCAAGCGTAAAGCGAAAACGACTCCAATCAAGGCTAAACCCCAGTCTTTTTAGCTGATCTACCGCGGTATTAGAATTATCCTGAACGTAGTCCCAAATCATTGAGTAAAGGGTCTTTCTATCGTATTGAAATCGACTTTTACCTTCTTTTTGCAGTTTTTTTTCAAACACATATTGTGTTTCAATACCCGCGTGATCTGTACCAGGCAACCACAGCACATCTTCGCCCAGCATTCTGTGATAGCGAATTAAAATATCCTCTACTGCATACATGGCGTGACCCAAGTGAAGTGGGTCGTTAGCATTGGGTGGGGGGAGGATGATACTAAAAGCTTTTTTTGATTTTGGGGTAGGGGAGGCCACAAAAACTTTCGCATCTTCCCAGAGCTGAGCAATTTTGCCTTCGTGTTGTGAGTGGTCGTAGCGAGTGTCCATATTCCAGATTATACCGCGAAAAAAACCGACTTTGGTTAGTGATATACTATAGGTTGTGATAAGTGAGAGCGAAGTGATGATCCGTTTTTTCTTTCTCTCGCGAGTTCGTAAATATTTATTGAGAGTAGGGGAGAACAAGAATAAGTTGGGGGAAACTATTTTAAAAAATTTAGAGCGTCAAGAGAGAGCGGGTTAAAAGGATCTAGGAGGCTTGAGGCATGGCAATCTTGGTGTCAAGCAATGCACGAACAAGGTTCAACTATGCCCTTAAGTATGCTTCCATGTCCACCCCCACTGAACTAGTGTTATTCACTTAGCTCAGCTTCACACCATATGTGGTAAAGCGTATTTTTATAAGTAAAGCGATTCTTACTAAGTAAAGTAACTCAATGGTAAATTTACATTAGTGTGAGTCAAGTCTGTTTTTGAAGCTGAGTTTTACCAGGCGTGCTTTCTTGGTGGATACACACTGACTAGTAAATACATTGTTAGATTTCTCAGCAGAAACACAATGATGCAGGGATCTTTAACTTGGTGTTGATTATATGGTTCCAGGACCAACTAGGTATTTGGCAGACCAAGGTTTGTAGTTAGAGGTGTAAGTATCTTCACGAATGATGTTGTCAAATTTATCATAAATAACATTGGTAAATTTGGCTTTAATGCCCGCCGCCGACCAGTCTATTTGTTTTTTGGCTCCTGGCGGAAGGCTTGGATCAACTATGTACTGGGTGGGCGGCGGCGGTGCATATCCCCAGGTTACATGATCTTTAATTTCAGTTGAGCGTCCATCACTAGTGCCATAGATGCTGTAGTACATATATAGTTGTTTTGAGTCAGTTTCTCCATGAATTAAGATATGGTTGGGCGTGTCATTGATAAATCGAAAATCGACATTGCCAGAGTAAACGGTGGCATCAATACCAGGTTTTCTGTCGAGTTCATAGTAGCTAACACGATAGCTGTGGGGGAGTCTCAGAGTGACTTTTAAGCCTGCGTCTAGAACTGATCGGAAAAGCGTTGTGCTAACCTGACATACACCTCCGCCATCACCAAGCTCGGTTAGTCCATTGCGAATAATATAGGCGGGCTCGAACCCGGTGGCTCGGGAAACATCTCCTAAGGTTTTGTTGAAATAAAACTCTTTACCCGGTGGGATAAGTATGTCATTCACTCTACTCGCAGCCAACGCCACATTGCGAATTCTGGTGGGAATTGAGTGATCGTAGTAACTATCTCCGAATCCTATTTTTTCTTTTATTCCCAATGAGTTGGTAGACTCTAGGCTAACTGACGGCTCAACTTCTGTAAGTACTAAATCAATAGTAATTACATCTTTCTCTGCCTTTTCGTCAATCTGTGACAAGCTCTCAATTTTTTGAAATGCCTCAACAATACTTTGATAGGTTGTAGCCTCGTTGAGGGATAATCCAGTTTGGGGTGGAACAAACTCAGTAACTTTGAGACTTGTTTGATCGTAAGTAAAGATGGGATTAACCGCTTCTTGGTCGACTTGAGATGCAATTTCTGTCACGAGCGCCCTCAGTTCTTCCTCTTTAATTCCATCTGGAAGCGCTAAGACTGAAATGAGATCTTGGTCTGAAATGTTGATGCTGGGGTGTAAATTGGGGTTTTTCAGCTCCAATCTTTGACCAACGAATTTCTCTGCTCTAATTTTTGACTGTGAAATTTCAACACCAGTGAGGGGTTGAAGGGTGGGGGAGTAAATTACTGCAGTTGTCAACTTTTGATGATTGAAATTGTCTTCAATCTGTTTGGTAGTAGCAACCACATCTACGGATAATCCGGGTTCTCCTGGCTCAATGAGAAGGCTGGCGAGTTGACCAGGTCTACCAAGTACGGCTCTCGGTTTAACCTCAGGAGTACTGATGGTTTCTGCAAATTTTGTAACCCAAGTAAGAATTTTGTCTTCGGCAAACAGATATCGAATAGAATATTTTTGGGAAACAAAGAGTGACTTGAGCGCAAAGAGAAATCTCTGCGGCTTGCTCAGTTGTGGCTGTTGGGATTCCGCAATTACCGCCAATATATTTGGATACAGTCCAAGTTCATTAATGTGCGCGCTTTCAGTTGCTTTGGCCGAACTGAGTTGCAAGTCTGCTGGTGGAGCGGGTGGTAACTGCGCTTCAATTTTTAAGAGTGCGGCTTCTGGGGACAACAATCCAACAGCTACACTATTTATATATGTGTTAGCTGGCAAGATCTTTTTAGTTGCAATTAACGTAAGTATTAGGGTCACAATCAGTAAAATAACTATCAAACCAAAAACACTGATTTGTTGGTAGATACTCCAAAAAGCTAATTGCACTTTACGCGGCATGTTTATGCTATTATAGAGTGGTAGATGCCAGATTTACCACTGCCTAAGCCAACCATCCCAACCGCAGCGCCACCGCCGCCGTCAATTGTGCCAGCAAAACCTCCAGTTGTTGGGGTAAATCCGCCTTCCACACCTTTGGATTCAGCGGCAACAGTTCCAAGCAAACCTGCATCGCCGGTAATTCCAGCATCCAAAGTAAGTCCATCCGATGACGATAATCAAGACTCTGAATTGCCTCCACCTTCGGCGTTAAAAGCGACTCCCGCGCCCTCGATTCAAAAGCCAGTTGATGTAAAACCAGCTGAAATGATGAAGGAAATGAAGCCACCTGCGGTGGTTACCGCACTTTCTTCTGTTTCAAGTAATCAAATTCCGGCAGGGAATGCGCGGGAGCCGATAATCGCCGAAAAATCTTCAGCTCAGGTGAGGGCTCAGACTCCTGTTTTAACTAGGTTGGGTGGCTCAACATTACCAGGATTGGGTCAACAGGGTGTTTATCCAGCTGCTCCTGGGAATCTTCCACCTAACGCACCTCTTTCGCCTGGTGCCACAAAAAATACTCCATCACCACAACCGCCACTTGCAGCATATCCACCAAAAATTGCTCAAACAAAACGATCGCCGCTTCGATTCCTACCCATTATTGTTGGTGGGCTAGCCCTATTACTCGCTGTGATTTTTGGTGCATCTCGTTTACTTGGTGGATCTAATACAACACCAGTAGCGCCGAGCGCATCGGTGCCTCCAGGTGCCGTGGGTCAGGATGGTCAGGACAATAACTTGGGTAATAACGGAGGAACTCAACAAGCGGCTGTAACTTTGGAATATTGGGGGCTGTGGGAGCCAAGTGAAGTAATGGAGACTATTTTTAAAGAATTTGAATCACAAAATCCAGGCATCACGGTTCAATATGTCAGTCAGTCACATCGAGATTACCGCGAAAGATTGCAAACAGCTATCGCTTCAAAAACAGGCCCAGATTTGTTTCGGTTTCATGCCTCATGGGCTCCCATGTTGGCTCGTGAGCTAGCTCCACTACCTGCAAACGTATTAACCACTACTGACTTTGAATCAGCTTTTTATCCGGTGGCGAGAGCTCAGTTGACTATAAACGAAACCATAGTCGGTTTGCCAGTGATGTATGACGGACTCATGTTGTATTACAATAAAGACATATTCCAAACCGCTGGGATCCAGCCCCCGAAAACTTGGTCAGAGCTACGTACTGCAGCCGCCACGCTAACTATACGTGAGGGTGATCAAATAAAACGAGCGGGGGTGGCGTTGGGCAATGTTTCAAATGTGGAGCACTTCTCTGACATATTGGCTTTACTGATGCTCCAAAATGGAGCAAAATTGGAGTCACCTAATTCCCCAGAGGGAAGAGATGCGCTTTTGTTCTATACAAACTTCCTCACTCAGGACAAAGTTTGGAGTGATATTATGCCTTCTTCAACCGTGGCATTTGCTCGCGGCGATGTGGCGATGATGATTGCTCCCTCTTGGAGGGCGTTTGAAATTCAAGCAATAAATCCAAGCCTGCAATTTGCAACCTCTACTGTGCCACAATTGGCGAATGAACGACTGACTTGGGCAAGTTATTGGGCAGAAGGTGTAAATGCGCTTAGCACCAAGCAGGATGCTGCCTGGAAACTATTGCAATATATGTCATCAAACGCCACACAAAAAAAACTCTACGCCGCCCAGGCTCAGGTGAGAAGCTTTGGCGAACCCTATTCTCGTAAAGATTTGGCTGATGAACTTGCCGCGCAGCCACTGGTGTCTCCACTATTGCAGGATGCCCCTTACGCTAGAGGTTGGTATATGAGTAGTTACACTCATGACAATGGTTTAAATGATCAATTAATTAAATATTATGCTGATGCCGTAAACGCTATTATCACAAATAAAGCCATCCAAGAAGTGCTCAACACCCTCAGCTCTGGTGTTCAACAAGTATTGACTCAGTATAATTTGTCATCCCCAACGTCTCAAACAGCTATATAATCTGTCATACCTATGGGCAGGAGAGTATTGAGTGAGTCTAGTTTGCGTGCGCGAGTTTGGTTGGTTTTGGCTTACTCTGCAGTATTCGAGTTTCCGCTGTCTGCAGAAGAGGTCTTTCGCCGGCTTTGGCGATTTGCTGGTGAATCACTTCCCACATTGGCGCAAATTAATACTTCGCTTCAAGAATTATTTTCCCTTGGAGTTATTGCTAGAAAAGGTGACTGGTGGTATCTATTAGGTCAGCCCCAGGCTTCAGCGAATCGCCAACAATGGACCAAAAATTCGCAGATTAAACTTCAGCAAGCTACTCCAATTATTTCATTTCTTACCAAATTACCCTGGGTTGTTGGGGTCGCAATTACAGGATCAGTTGCAGTTAATTCTGCAAAACCAAACGACGACATCGATTTTATGGTTGTAACCGAACCAAATAGACTATGGTTGACTCGCTTACTTACTCTAATTGTGGCTATGAAGCACGGCAAGCGTAGGTCTTTTGCTAAAGAAGAACCGAATAGTTGGTGTTTCAATTTGTGGCTTTCAACGAATTCGCTTGCCGTCCCCCCAGAGCGTCGATCACTCTACACTGCTTACGAAGTCTGTCAAGTTCGCTGGGTATTTAATCGGGACAAGGTGATTGAGGGTTTTTTAACTCAAAATAGTTGGGTTAGGGAAATTATTCCGAACTTTTATTGTTGGTGTGAACAACGCGCTCGAGAGCAGAAAAGAAGCCCCTTTTCATTTGAATTGGGTCCGAATATTATTATTGTTGTGTTTGGCTCAATTTTGACAATGGTTGATTGGTGCCTAAGCGTGTTTCAGAGGTTCTATATGAAGCACCATCAAACCAATGAAGTAGTTGATTATCACAAAGCATATTTTCATCCGAGAGATAGTAGGGCGATGATATTGGATAAGCTCAAAAGCTTAACTGCCAACATATTATAAATTGAGAAAGTATTCTACTTCTACAAACTTTTCACAAATTGATTTATAATCACATCAATAATAATCAATAAGAGTCAAATAGATAGAAAATTTTCAGATGCACCACGAGAAACAATCTCTTGAAAGTGATTTAAACCTCCACATTTTAGCCCAAATAAGGGCAGAAGAGATACTTAGACTCCTAACATGGAAATCAAATCAACAACAAAAAAACATTAGCTTGAGCTCGGCTGTATTACCCATGTTGGGAGTAAGGAAAAGATTAAGTGATGTTTTTGCACAACGGAGGGGACTTGATAATTCGTGCGCAGATGAAAAAGATGTTCAAATTGCCACAAATTTATTAGCTGATTTAATTGTGGCAGTTGCCGCAGATGCGCATTTCACATCAAGGGGATTAGCAAATGAATTTGAATTTGGTAGACAACTAACTGCCGGAGAACTGTGGATTACACAAATTAAGCAAAGAGGTTTTGCAATCAATTTTATAGATCCGTCTCCTACTCCAATAAGCACCAACAACTTACTAGTTCTTGGTCTTGAAGATTGGTCTATAGTTAATTTTGAGAATGGAAAAGTCAAGTCAAAATCATTTACTGGTCCTTGGAGTGGGCTAAAAGATTCAGAAAACACTTCTCTAGTTGCTGGATCCAGTGGGAGCCCAAAAAGTGTTCCTGAGGTAGTAGCTATTTATGAAAAACTTGCTCGCACTAAAAATACAAGATCTGGTGTGAAGTATGTAGTGCTGCATGCGCGCACTAGTTCTGGAGACATGGAAAAAGTTGCTCTTGTGGCCGTCGCTGAGGTGTCGTCCAGAAATGTATTAGATGCAACTATTCATAAAGGGAGACATGCGAGACTAAATGAGATTGCAGCTCACACATCATTTTTGTCATTACAACTTAAAGTTGGTCGCCTGAGGGAAAAAGAGCTTAAAATTGTTAGAGAAGCAACTGAAAGAGCAAAAAGGATAGTTGATTTTAGCAATCCAAATGAGTTGGCATCTTTATTAGAAATCCTCATGCAAATAGAGGAGTTTAAACACATGGGCGTTGGTGAGCAAGCTTATGTTTTAACAGAATGGTTTGATGCCATATGGCTAGGTACTGGCGATCTTGGTGAAAAAAATCCAATTGGAGTTGGTTTCAACGGTAGGCCGTTGGCTTGATACAATCAAGTTAATTTGTGATAACCATCATTCTTGTAACCGGCGTTTTTGACCTACTCCATTCAGAGCATGTTGCGTTTTTACAGAACGCCAAAGATTTGGGAGGTCGACTAGTCGTGGGGATCGAATCTGATTCAAGGGTGAGGAAGCTGAAGGGCGAGGGGAGGCCGGTACAATCGGCGCTGGAGCGAAAAAAAGCACTCATAGCTTTGGAGTTTGTTGACGAGGTGATAATCTTACCCAATCAGTTTGAAACAGAATCCGACCATCTTCACTTGTTGAAATTAGTTCAACCCGATATATTGGCCGTGTCGTCTCACACGCCACATTTGGATGTGAAACGACGGCTGATGAAGCAGGTCGGTGGAAAGGTTGTGGTAGTAAGAAATCATAACCCCAACATTTCCACCACAAAAATACTACAAAAAAATCAATGATCATAATAATTACTCTATTAATTGATTACTACTTGAATTATAAACATTTACTACAAGTGAACAAATACTATGTCTAAATCAACATCCGTATATATTTGTCAAAATTGTGGTTGGCAATCACCGCGATGGGCCGGTCAGTGTGCTTCATGTAATAGCTGGAATAGCTTGATAGAAGAGATCCAAACCACTACTTCAAAGCAGAAAAAATCTCAATCAGAGCTTGCTGTTACCTCATTTAATCAAATTGAGGACTGGCAAAATGGTGAACGCGTTAGTACCACCATTGCGGAACTAGATAGGGTGCTTGGAGGTGATACTAAATGTGGTTTGGTACCAGGGGAGGTTATTTTGTTGGGTGGAGAGCCAGGAATCGGCAAATCAACCCTGCTTACTCAAGTAGCCATGGGAATGATCACAAATAGTACTCAAAAAAGTGCAAAATATGAGGATATTGTGTATGTTGCTGGTGAAGAGAGCCCACAACAAGTTGGGCTCAGAATTCGCCGATTACTCGCTAGTAGACATAATAACAAAAAACAAACAAAAGACGAAGACTGGAACACAAAACTGGATAAGTTGAAGTTTATTACATCCACAGACGTTGATGAGCTGGTTGTACATCTCAGCAACCATCCACCAAAGTTGGTAATTGTAGATAGTATCCAAACTTTAGTAACGCAGGATTTATCAGGATCGGCTGGCTCAATAGGACAAGTTCGGGAGGTGACCGATCGATTGATTGGTGTTGCAAAATCACATCATATACCCATGTTTCTAGTTGGTCACGTAACCAAGGATGGCAAGTTAGCAGGACCTATGGTTCTTGAGCACCTTGTCGATGCGGTATTAGAGCTTAAGGGTGAAAAAACAAGCGAGTTGCGTATCTTGCGATCACAAAAAAACCGATTTGGAGCAACTGACGAGGTCGGTGTTTTTCGCATGACAGACCAAGGATATCAGGAGGTCAGTAATCCGAGTGAATATTTCCTAGAAACAAGAGAGAAGTCGGAACCTGGATCGGCGGTGAGCTGTGTTGTTGAGGGGACTCGACCACTCTTGATAGAAGTTCAGGCGCTTGTTATTCCAACATATCTGCCTCAGCCACGCAGGATCGGTCGTGGTATTTCTGCCAATCGCTTGCAAATCTTAGCGGCCGTTTTGGAAAAACATGCCAAAATTCCTTTATCTAGATATGATGTTTTTGTCAGTCTGGCCGGGGGATACGAGAGTAGGGAGCCATCCCTAGATCTAGCCATCTGCGTTGCGTTGATTAGCTCGCATGCTAACAAGCCAACTCCAAAGGGATCAATTTTTATTGGAGAAGTAGGTTTGCTAGGAGAAGTGAGAATCGCACCTCTCTTGGAGAGACGTGAAAAAGAAGCGATGAGATTGGGGTATTCCTCAATATACTCAAGAAAGTTGACAAAAACTATCGTTCAGTTACTTGCCAAGATTGCAACTCCCTCGAAAACTTAGGAGATATCCCCACCAATCCACAGTTCAAGTCATGGTGTTCATTTGTGTGTATAAATATATTTTGACATGACATAAATGAAAGAAATAAATACTTATAAGATATATGGATTCTAAGATTTTTATAACTATAGGTTGACAAAAAAGGGGAGTAGAGTTATAGTCTAGATACTCAGTTGAGCATCAAAAACAGAAGAGAATAGGTGCAAAAATTGGAGAATTGAAGAGAAGTAAAAAAAGCATTATTATCGCTGGGTGGACCACGACTAACAATGCTTTTTTTCGAGGAGCATGTCATGCAAGGCGCCTGAATCATGCTCGGTATGCAAAAGGATACCAAGAGAACTGTTAGTTGTAAACGGGATATATATAGGACAAAGTAGATAGCAATGTGTCTATGGGTGTCTTGGAGAGGTTCGGTAGTTGGGCAGGCAGCCGAGCCTCTACTGGGCACCCGTTTTTAAATAATATCCTATAATTTGCAATTTTAGTGAAAAAATGGTACAATATCGGCCATACTAGGGCAGAATATGCCAGATTCATTACTTTCCACCATACGAATTCGTCAGTCTTATACTAGAGAACTTTTACTTGGCGTGCATCTTTCAACTGTTTCTAGTATTTCAATATTAAAAAATCTTCGGCGAGGTGCCACGAATGAGAGTATTAGTCTCTTGACCAAACTATCAGGAAAATTAGCCCTTATCATTACCGTCTTTGTGATTGTTGGGCTAACGCTGTCTGCAATATTCTTTTTGCCTCAAATTTACTACAGAATATTCCCTGCTCAAGTAGTAGTGACCGAAACAGCTCAACAGGGCACTGTTTTGGGAGGAGACTTTACTAAACCCACGGCCAAATCGATTGGTAGACAATATGAGCCACCAGTAGATGAGTCGCTTCCAGAAGGAGATTGGGTAATCATACCTCAAATAGGAGTGCGCACACAATTTAAAGCTAGCTCGGATCCCAATGAAGCCTTGGTTGAAGGAGCCTGGCTTTCTCCAGAGTATGGCCGGCCAGGCGATACAGGGGTACCAATTATTATTGCCGCCCATCGTTTTGGTTGGCAGTGGTGGTGGCAATCAGATTATGGTAAATATCATTCCTTTTACTATTTACCAGATACACTGCCAGGTACCCAAGTTGAAATTATCAGCGGCAAGCGCAAGTGGTTGTATGAAATCTATGCTGGTGAGGAAAACAACGAGATATCTGATTATCATGCCGATTTAATTTTATATACCTGCAAACACATCAGTTCTCCAATAAGATTTGTACGATATGCTCGATTAATCGATCCAACGGCAAATTCACAGGTTGGGGTATAATCCCCATTAAGCTATTGCGGAAAGTCATTTTTAAACTGCGCTCAAATCGAGGCGTACTAATAGAGGAAGCTATTGAGAGTATATAGAAATAATCGAGGTTTAGCGTGATGTTTCTATCTGAAAGTTTGACTTTTCTTGGATTATCTGCAATAATGACCATTGTTTCGTTTCCAAGTGTCAATTGATTTGTCGGTACTAGCTTTTCAAAATTGTCTGAAACCAACTTTTCCATATCTTTGTAGTAGTAAAAAGTAGCAATCCTTATGTCAGATTCACCAAGACCATCCTTACCAACTCTTACTCAGAGAAAGGTACCTGCTGTTGTGCCACTTAAGCGCAAAGCAGCTCCTGTTATTAGTCAGTCAAACCCTGTCGATTCTGTGCCAATTGATTCTTCGCCGAACGAATCTTCGCCGGTTTTAGTTCCAGTAGTTGAGGAGAAAGCTTCAGACGCGACAGTAGAAGATAAAGGTAAGCCAACAGAACCAAAAAATCATGTTCAACCAACAAACAGCGGCCCTACGGATCCAATCATTTCTGGTGTTATTGATCTTTCAAGAGATGGACATGGAATTGTAAGAATTGGATTTGGAGATGATGACGGCGACGCATATATCTCCAATGCGCACATCCGCCGACTTAGACTTCAATCTGGAGACATGATAACGGGACCTGCCCGGAGACCAAAAGACGGCGAGCGCTATTGGGGTTTGCTCCAGGTTGACAGCGTTAATGGTATGTCGGTGAGAGATTGGCAACAAGTTGATCGAGTTAAGTTTAATAAACTTACGCCCGTATATCCAGACTCACACATAAAATTAGAAATCGGCGAAGAGCCACTTTCACTGAGGATTATTGATCTCGTTGCTCCAATTGGTAAAGGACAGCGCAGTTTAATCGTTTCACCACCAAAAGCAGGAAAAACCAATTTGTTGAAGGACGTTGCTGCTGGTGTGGCTCAAAACCACCCAGAAATTCACGTCATGGCTGTATTGGTGGGAGAACGTCCAGAAGAAGTGACTGATATTAGAAGGCATATTGCCACAATTACCAAAGGTAAAGGCGAGGTGGCTGCAAGTAACTTTGATGAGTCTGCCAAGGATCAGTGTCGGGTGGCTGAGTTGGCTTTAGAGCGCGCCAAACGCCTGGTAGAAATGGGCAGAGATGTACTAATTTTACTTGACTCTATTACTCGATTGGCGCGCGCTTATAATTTAGCGATGCCAACTTCGGGCAGAACTTTATCTGGAGGATTTGATCCTGCAGCGCTATTTCCACCAAAAAAATTCTTTGGTGCAGCGCGCAACTTTGAAATACAGGGTAGTTTAACGATTATCGGTACAGCTTTGGTTGATACAGGATCTCGTATGGATGATTTGATTTACGAAGAATTCAAAGGTACTGGTAACCAAGAAGTTCACTTGCTCAGACGATTGGCGGAACGACGCATCTTCCCAGCTATTGATGTGCAGAAGTCTGGCACAAGGAGAGATGACTTGTTGATGGATGGTATGACATATCAATCAGTTTTAACGTTGCAACGAATGTTGGATATGATTGATAAAGATGATCGAACCACAACAATTATTGAACAGTTGAGAAAAACCAAGAGCAACAAAGAATTTTTAGCTTCGCTTAAGACGGGGTAACAGTCGGTTACGAGTGTGTATGCAGAGAAGAAATAAAAATCATGTTCAATTACCAAAGCCTCTAACAGAAATTTTTGAGTATCTTGGTTTCTTAAGATGGTATTTTAAAGCACGGGGTTATCGTTGGTTTGCTCGGTTCGAACGTATCAAAGATAGTCTAGTTGATTTGTTATATCAAAAGAGAGGTCGATACACTCGGCCATTCTTGCACTTAGCATCGTTGAGTTTTGTGTTTATTGCTTTAACCATCGGGCCAATGTTGTTTAATACAGTTGAGGAAAATGGTCAGCAAGAAGACTTGCGTGGTATTTCAATCACACAAGCGTATGGACCAAACTTTTATACTCAACAGGCGGAAGAAGTTCAGCAGTATCGAGGTGGAGAGATCATTACCCATTATGTTCAAGAAGGTGAAACGCTGGAGAGTATTGCTCAGCGATACAGTCTGCAAGTAGAAACCATACTTTGGGAAAATGATTTATTAAAGACGGCTCCAATCAAGCCTGGTCAAGAGTTACGAATTTTACCAATCGATGGGGTACGCCACAAAGTTAGCAAGGGAGAAACAATTTATTCGGTTGGAAAAAAGTATGGTCTTGAAGGATCCCAAATTCAGATGTTGGTTGACTATCCGTTCAATGAATTTTTAAACGATGAAACCTTTGAATTGGCCACTGGGCAATTCATTATGGTACCTGAAGGCATCAAGCCAGAGGAGAAAAAAGTGATTCCAAATCGAAGTGCGGGCTACTTGGCACAAACACCGAATGCGGGGTCCGTGGCCGCTCAAGGATCTTTTGTTTGGCCTGCGAGCGGTATGATTACGCAACGGTATAGTTTTTACCACAAGGCCATAGATATTGCTAATCGATCTGCAGGATCTATTTTGGCAGCAGATAGCGGAAAGGTTATTGGAGCAGGTTGGTTGGACAATTCAGGCTATGGTAATCGAGTAATTATTGATCACGGTAATGGATATGTCACATTGTATGCTCATTTGCGAACTGTCCAGGTGAGTCAGGGGCAAACGGTAAATCGGGGAGACGTACTTGGTCAAATGGGCAGCACTGGTCGTTCAACAGGCACCCACCTGCATTTTGAAATTCGTCAGGGTGGTGTGCTGCTTAATCCGCAGAATTTCTTGAAATAATCTATGCAAGATCTAATCCAACTACTTTGTAAGGCTGGTAATGGTGGTCGAGGAAAAATATCTTTCCGTAGGGAAAAGTATGTTCCCAAGGGTGGTCCAGATGGTGGAGATGGTGGCAATGGTGGTGATGTGCTAGTTGTGGCCACCCGCCATAGAGCAACGCTGGAGCATTTAGCCGGAAAAACTAGCATTGAGGCTAAGCACGGCGCAGCGGGTGGCCCTCGTAAAAAACATGGTTTTAACTCTGACGCAGTCATTATTGAGGTGCCACTTGGCACCAGAATCACGCTTTCCAGCCAAAACCAGTCTGCTTTGCATCGCCAGTTAATTTGTGGAGATTTGCCAATTAAGCGCGGGGATGTTCGATTTGTTCAATACGAAGTAGATTTTCATGGTACTCAAATTACCGACGTCGATTGGTCAGAGGCAGAAAAACTCATACCAGTAGATCAAATTGATGTGATGGAACCTCCAATTACTGGTCAAACTATTGCTGATTTAGTCGAAGATGGACAATCTATATTATTATGCCAGGGGGGCTTTGGTGGTAAAGGCAATACTCACTTCAAATCTTCGGTAGTCACCACTCCTAGAAAAGCTGAATATGGTACGCCAGGTGAGGCTCGCACTGTTTGGTTTGAGCTTAGAGTGCTTGCCGATATTGGGTTGATAGGCATGCCGAGCGTTGGCAAAAGTACCTTGTTGTCTGTACTAACACGTGCCACGCCAAAAATTGCCGCCTATCCGTTTACCACCTTGGAACCACAGCTTGGTCGGTTAGTTTTGGGAGAAAAAGAGGTGGTGGTGGCGGATATACCTGGGTTAATTGAAGGAGCTAGTCATGGCAAAGGCTTGGGCACCGACTTTTTGCGTCACATTGCTCACTGCCAAGCCTTGTGTTATGTCGTGGCAGTACCAGAAGAAGTGTTGTTGGCTCAGGAATCAACCGAAAAAGATATTGCTCAATTGCTTTGGCAACAATATCAATTGGTCAAACAAGAAGTCGTCACCGCTCATCCAGAATTAGCCTCAAAGCAATCGTTGGTAGTCCTCAATAAGTGCGATATTTATTCAGAGGTTATGATAAAAACTATTAAGCAAGCATTCGCCAAAAACAAAACCCCGCTAACAGCTGTCAGCGGGGCGACTCACTTTGGACTATCTGAACTCAAAACTCAACTAAGCTAGTGGTTTTAAGGATTATCCGTAGGAGCTACTTCCTCAGCAGGACTTGGGGCGACTGTCGGTGCCAGAGTTGGTGCTACTTGATCGTCTGTAGTGTTTTGTACCGCTTGCTCAGCAGGAGTATTGAGTTGTTGATCGAGTAATGAGGGGGTCGAGGCATTACTTGTTTCGGTAGGCTGATTGGTGTTGTTATTCGTTGATTCCTCAGCGGGACTTGTTTCCTCAATTACTTTTTTTAATTCCTCTAACTCTTTGGTTGCTTTAACAAAATCCTCAGTAGCCGGGTCAAGCAGGGTGAGTACTGCCTCATATTCTTGTCTAGCTGCGTCATACATTTCCAAGGCCAAGTACGCTTGCGCCACGTTGTAGTGGGAGTTGGCGTAGTCTGGTTTTACGTTTACTGCCTGTTGAAACACACTTAATGCTTGTTCGTTTTGTTTGGCATTTAACAGAACTCCACCCAGAGCCAATCGTAGCTGTGGATCACTTGGCGATGTTTGAATGGCACTCACATAGGTCTGCGTCGCCCATTGCTCGGCGTCCTCAGCAATACCAATCATGTTTTGATACACCTGAGCTAGAACTTGCCAGTTAGTGGCGTCGTTGGGATCCAAGTAGGCTGCTGCTCTTGCCTCAGTAACCGCCTGTTGTAACAGTGTGCTGATTTGTTGTTTTTGTTCGTCAGTAACTTCTTCGCTATTTGACAAGCCAGAGGCTATGAGCAAATTAGTGATGGCATAAGTTCGGCGAACAGAGTCGAGGTATGGTAATGCGCGTACTGCTGCTTGCTGGTTGTTGTATAACCCCAGCGCATCATTCTCGAGTGAGGCTTGAGTGGCTTGATGTGAAAGCACAAGTGCATAGTAGGCTCTACCAACTCCATAAAAGGAGATGAGTAGCACAACAGCAAAAACTATGGCTAATGCATAGACTGGGAGTGCCGGAGCTTTTTTTGTACTCGCCATACCATCGACGCCAAAGTTCATGGGGTTCAGTACTACCTTGTCAATTAGGGCGGTGAGGTGAAACTTGGGGCGACTATGTGATCCAGCCAACAACGCCACCACCAAGAGTGCCTGTAGTCCAATGAGAACTGGACTGGCTGGTAGGAGTATGAACCAGAACACCGTCGTGAGAATTGCCAAGCTGAGAGGTAACTGGTTTTTTGACTCTGCTCGAGCTTCTCTGACAATTTGGTATGTTACGAGTGCCCAAGCCAGAAAGCCAATAATACCCACAGTAGAGAGGAGGGTAATAGGTGTATTTACAGCTGAGGTGAAAATAGCTGACCAATTTTCAGTTCCATTCACAAACACTGGTTTGTAGATCCTGTAATTATTGATGTAAGAACTAGGACCCGAACCAATCATTGCTGTGCGTGGCGAGCGTATGCTATCAAGCATAATTGACCAACTGGCAGAAAAAGAGGGAAGCACGATTGGCGCCGGTCCATTAGGACGAACTGCCCAAAGATGCAGCACAATTCCCACACCAACGATTGCCAGTAAAGCAATATTAATGGGAGAGCGAAGACGTTCGCTAATAATCTTGCCTACTAAAGCTGTCGCAGCTATGACTAAGATCTGAATGGCAGTCAGTGTTGAGCTGGTTAAGCTGAAGGCCAAGCTCGAGGGAATAGTTAGTCCAAATGCGCGATTGAGCAACTGGGCAGGACCAAAACCTACTAATTGAAGGATCGCTAACAGGGTGATTGCCACTCCAGTTCCAGCTAATGCAGGAACCACATATTTACCAGCGTTTTTTGGCAACAAAGCACCGCCAATGAGGATGATTATCATCCAGGCTATCCAGCTGCCGCCCACACCCATAAGTTCTTCGACTGGATAGGGTTTAGCTACGACCGCAGAAACTGCTGTAACAATGCCGAAAATTGCAGTTGGCAGTAATACTGGAGAAGAAACCATTTGGAAGCCTTTGTGAATGAGGGCGCGACCCACATAAATAAGACCCAAAATAATTGCGCCAAACAGCAGCAAGAATGATTTTGTGTCTGTCACAAATCCGTCCGTTATGGGTACCACGAGTAACCCAAAAAAGAAAATAAGTGACATGGTGATTCCTAGAGCAAAAGTGGCTAGATAATCTTTGGTATTGGTATTTAGCATAGACCTCCATTAAATCAGTTACTACAGAGGAACACAAGGCGAAGTTTTACTTTGTATATACGTCTTTTTTTTGGCATTAATTTACTATCCACCAGGTAAAGCTAATATCGGTCGCGGTGGTGTTGTCCAGGCTAACGGTGAAGGAGCGTTCGTCAGTTGCTTGTGCGATTGATTCATCAGCTGGAGCATTGATGGTTTTAACAAACAGCACTTGGTTATTAGTACTACCTAATGGTGTCAAATAGATCAGTGAGTCGCGACGTACATAAGGGTTGCGGATGATTAATTCTTTGTTGCCGGCGGGCAAGATAGCTCTTCCAGTGGTTTGAGTTGCTTCTTGAGTGAGCTGACTGGATTCGGTAGCGGCGCCGGCCACATTTGGTCTCTCCAAGAGGTCGCGACCCAAACTGAGTGAAGAGAAGCTCGCGTTACCCTGCGCCGAGACGGTAGCTACTGGAGTACCCGCGTCGCCTAAGACTTCAAACTGACCACTGGGGCTGGCAATTTCACCCGAGATAGAAGCCTCTGAGCCAGCAGTTGGCGCACCAAGATTCAACTTGATGGATTCCCCTGGGTTGAGCGGCTCGATGACGTTGGCTAGGAGCGAGCCTTCCACACTCACATTGCCAGCCACATAGAGATTGCCGTTGATGGTAACCTGACCAGCTTCGTCCAAGATCATCAAATCACCCATCAAAGCTAGCATGCCTTTGCCAGATGGTTGAATGAAGAAAACCGGAGCTTCATCTGGAGTACTAGCGCCAGCTGAGAAACTCAGGTAGGTATCAGTTATTTCTAATTTACTACCAACTCGCAAGGTATTGCCAACTCCCAGGCTGTCACCAATATACGCAATACCGTTCACCTTGAAGTAGCGATCAATAAAGGCAGCGTTGGCATTGAGCACAATGTCGTCCTCAACTAAATTAAGGTTAGCCAACGATTGATCTAATTGAGCAGCCTGGCTGGCCGTACTACTGATACTGCCTAATACTTGGTACAAGGAGGAGTAATCGTCCTGAGGCGAGGGGATGTTACCAGTGATCACATCCATGATTGATGGTTGCTCGAGTAGAGCAGCGATCTGACGGTCAAGGTCTGCAATGGTCTGGGCATATAGCGTGCCGGATATGGTTGCTTCGGCAAACTCGGCGGTAGTGGCTCTGACTGAGTCAAGCTGTGCCATGCCTGCCTCAAGCGCATCGATGCGGGCTGAGTTGGCATCCAGCTCGTTGACTGTCATGACGCCTGCTACACTCGCATTTTGACTGACTAACAATGAGCCAAGCTGGGTTTGACCATTCACATTTAGACTCTCCGTAGTCACCGAGGTGGCATCAATGTCTTGAGTGGTGAGCAGATCAGTCACAGTGAGATCTTCCACAATTGGTTCACCGGTGGTGGATTCTCTCTGGAACACCTCCGCCAACCAGGCAGATTCTGAGGCTGTTGCTACTGGTGCAGGAGTGGGGGAGACTTCCACAATCACAGGGTTAGTTGCTTGATTTTCTTGAATAATTGAAACGACATATTCACGTAACGTTTGACCATTGATCGAAAGGTTAGCAACCGACAAATCAGCGATCTGGGCTCGACCAGTGACCACCAGCTCTTTGGTGCGAGTCAAACCGGTTTCAATAATGGCAGTGATAGTTCTGGTAAAGGCAGCAAAGCGATCGTTGATTGGTGTGGCAGTGGTAGAATCTACGACTTGATAGGTAG
>DAOQVB010000004.1:0-25520 GCA_035341315.1 Candidatus Woesebacteria bacterium
TTTGTCTAACTTTCACACTTACCTTTCCATTCCGGAAAGTATCGTGCCTAATTCAAGAACTAGCAAAGAGAGTATGAAAATAGTTAGGGTCGATAACCTCACGTATTATGTGACACTATTTGGTACAGGCTTTTTTTTACTTTCTACAGCAATCACCTTGATAAATGCTATATATTTTGAAAGTTTTTTCCTTATCTGTTTATCCGGAGCGTTTCTCCACAACTTTCTAAGAGCTAAGAAATATCGAATCGAACTTTCTAAAGGGATGATACGAGAAATTACTCAAACAAAAACTTCCGAAATAAGCTTCTCTACTATTACTCAACTTGATTGCAAAGAAATTGATTCAGGTGATTCTAGAAATTTTCATGCAATCTTTTTGTTACAAACAGAAAATGGACCAGTTGAATTTGAAACCAACTTGCAAGCTTCATTATTTGATATTGCTCTGTGGGTTCGGGATAATTATCCATCTGCAATATTCACAAAAAAACTCAATAAGTACCTCGCTGCTCCTCACTCAAAGACGTTCTTTGGAAGTAAAAAGTAGTCATCACCCATTTTTGGAATCACCAACGAGAAATCTTTACCGCCTACAACTCCATAAATTCCTTTTTTCCCATTTGGAGTTTGAAATTCATCATGACGAAGAGAAATCCAATCATTTTCGTAAATTTTCTTTGAACTAAGCGTTTTCCAGAGAGAAATTTTTGACATTTTATGTAATTTGCATCATCTATTATTTAAAAATCTGAAATTCTTTGAGATCAAGGATTCGTTCAACGGCGCTGTCAACCTGCTTAGCAAATGACGGATCAACAGCATACTGAGCAACAAGCGCGGATTTGACTTTTTGTAACTCTGCCGGAGTTGTTTCGGGACCAAATACAAGTACTTGATTGCCGGCATACATCGCTGAGAGCGCCGCGGACTCTAGTGTTCGCGTGTAAGTATTAGTTTCACCATCGAAGGACGCGGCCTTCATGGTGAGTGAATCACTGATGACTAGAGCCTGAGGATTGGTACTTTTCAATTGGTCGATGCAATCAGCGCTCAACGAACATGGTAGATCTGGAATTTGGTTGACTATGCCCATGTGAGAAACCATTACCCCTATAGTAGGAAAAGCATCCAAAATTGATTTGAATGGCAGAACATCTTTCGCTACTACCAGCTGTTGATCAAAACTAGTATGCAAATCTCTAGTGATTGAACCAATTCCTGGAAAATGTTTTACTACCGGCAAAATACCTTGATTAGAAAATGCAGCAACAAATTCTTTGCCATACTGACCAACTAGCGCAGGGTCTCCACTGCACACACGACTCTTAAGCACTCCACTGCTGCTGGATACATCTACCACTGGACCAAATATCATGTGAATGCCCGCGAGAGACAGTTCCTGTGCCGACTGGCTAAGTTCTGCCACTCGAATTTCTTCAGTCTGTTTACAAAGTTCGCGGGCACTCGGTAAAATAGAAAATCCATTACCAGCTAATCGCTGAACATCTCCACCCTCATGATCGACTGCGAGAATAGTAGAAATACTATCTGGTGCACTTGACTGAGTTAACAAGGTGGAAAAGCGTTTGGCCTCAATAGCGCTAATTGACTTGCCAAACAAAACAACACCACCTGGTTCCAGAGTGAGCCATTGTTGCAGTTTGGCTTCATCCGAGGCAGTACTTAGGTTTACATCAAAAGGTACCATCAGCAATTGACCCACTTTTTGTTCTGGAGTCAGATTGGTCAATTGCCACCGACGAGAAGGTTGAACGGCAGTTAACTCACCTGCGGTAGTGGCTTGATCCTCCTGATTCTCAGTTGCGACCATTGATCCAGCAAATGGTCGCCACACATAGTTATATCCAAGTACCACACAAAAAAATAACAGCAGAAGTATCAGCAATAAAGTAGTTTTTGGGAACTTCATAACTATAGTTTACCAGATCGAAGTTGTTTTAACTTCCACATAAACAACTTTGCTTTGCTCTTTGCTGATTGAGCATCAAACACAAATCTGCGGGCTTCCTCTAGCAAGTGACGGGGCAAAGTTTTAGCCATTTTTATATATAGACTTTTATGTTTTTCATCATTTAATTCGCAGGCTAAACGATAGCCAAAATCCTGAAATTCTTGAGTAATGTACCCACCCTTATCTTCTACTTTGTAATCATCAAATAGTGATCCAATTGAAGAAAATGAAGTTTGTTTCTCGTTCGCTGATTTAGTTTTTGTCACTTCCCTTTTCCTTGAGCATTAGTGTAGCCAACACTCCCAAACCAGAGAGAATAAATAGTATTTTCCAGTTACCGCTGATCAGAAGTACTGCTAAAATCACCATCCAAATAATGCACACTGCTAGATTCTGTAATAATTCATGATAGACAAAAAAAGAATGTGCTTGTGATCCTTTGCCACGTTTATACCAAATCGTGTCAAAAAACAACCAATGATAGTTACTGCTCACTCTATCCAAAGCATCTGCTAAAGCTACCCCCCAAACAGAAAAAAGCTGCGTTCGTAAAAACCAAGTGAGAGCGATAGTAACTCCGGAGATTTTATATGGCGTCCGACTTTTTAGACTGTCAAGTTTAAACGTTGAAATAATCGACACGATGAGAGCCAAAAATAAGGACAAGGTAGCTAATATCCCCACTCTTTCGACTGAACCAAATAAGGTAAATAAGTAAAATGGCCAAATAAATAACACGACATCGTAGACATATCTGCCAGCTATGGCTGTAGTGAGTCGTTCATAGCGTTTTTCTCCCAGCCACTCTTTGAATTCTGAGAAACTAACTGTGTCTAGATCGCAACTGTCAGAAATAAGTAAAATTAAACAAAAACTCGCCATAGCTCCCAAGATTCCGAGGAAAAATACAAATTGAAAACCAAGTTGGGTGTTGAGTATGCCAGAAATTGCAGGAGTAACAGCTCCAATTAATAGCAATAAAACCTGTAGGCCACCAAGGTTTGAGCCCAGGTTTTTTTTCAGTGAATTATTTGCCAGGAGCGTATGATAAGACGGCCAGTAAAATGCTACCTGAAATGCTTCCATTACAACGCTTCCAAAAATTGCCAATGGGAACGAAACCGATAAAAATAAACTCAAAAACGAAACCAGTCTAAAAATGTATGAGTAAGCAAGCGCTCTCTGATAACCAATTTTGCTCGTTAATTTCCCAATTGGGATAACTAGCATCACAACCAATAGTTTGCTCAAAATGAAATATCCAGCTAGAGTAAGCAAACCTGCCTGCCATTGTGTGAGCGCAAGGGAACTCGGAAGCAAATTTGTGCCCAACTGAAATAAATAAATTGGGAAAAAGAAAAAAGCCAATTTGTTTACCAGGTCTCTTATTACTCTTTCGTAATACAATAGCTTGAGATCTCTTGAGGCAAAAAAATATTTTTTTGGGATACTTGCTAAATATGCAAAGCTTCTCATTGTGTATATTCCTGCTGTAACTGATTCTTAACTTGCGGGATCAGTGATAACGCGACATTTTCGAGTTTCACAACCTCATCTGGGCTAAATGGTTGGAGCACATACTGTTGACCTGGTACGTCTCTCGACCCCATTCTTCCATCAATACCAATCCTAATGTGCCAAAAAGCTGAGGAACCCCAGACTTGGTACAGTGACAACAAACCATTGTGTTCATGTGGTCCTTTACCAAACTGGATTTTGTATTCTCCTAGTTTAATATCTAGATCGTCATGAATCACAAATAAATCTTCATTGCCAATTTTGGGATATTTTTTCTTGACGTAAGTCAGCGATACTCCCGAACGATTCATATAGGTTGTGGGCAACACAAATAGTACTTGATTGTCGGAATTCAAAGCCAACTTGGCACTTGCAGCTTTATTCTCTTTCCACACTGCGCCTTCAGCTAAATCCTCAACTAACTTCGCACCAACGTTATGACGCGTGTGCTGATACATTTTGCCTGGATTTCCCAATCCGATTACGACTTTCATGTGCCTGAAATCATAACACGTTGGGTAACCATATATAATAGCGTTCGTGAAAACAAAAACAACTTCAGTTGATTTTTCAATTATCATCCCCGCTTTGAACGAAGAAAAATATCTACCTCTGTTGCTTAAGGACCTTGCCGAGCAGTCATTTTCTAAAAAAAACTTCGAGGTGATAGTGGTTGACGGCAATTCAAAGGATCAAACAATTAAGGTAGCAACTAATTTTTCCAAAAGCATACAGCTCACCGTCATTCCATCCAAAACTGCCAATGTATCTATTCAACGAAACCTCGGGGTAAAACAATCTAATGCAAAGTGGGTCATTTTTATGGATGCAGATAACCGCATCCCGCCTGCGTTTCTGGATGGAATTAAATACCAATTAGCAACCAATCAAAGGATTGATTGTTTTACCTGCTGGATTGATGAATCTGGTTACAAAACAGCCGATAAACCACTCATTACTATGTATAACTTATTGATTGAAGTGCTTTCAAAAGTTAAACCCGGTGCTCTGGGAGCATTAATTGGTACAAGGCGCGCCTTGGCGATTAAACATCCCTTCAATGATGAGCTTGCTATGTCTGAAGATTATGAGTTTATCGGCACTCTAGTCAAGTCAAAATACCACTTTGTTGTATTTCGTTTTCCCAGATATCATTTCAGCTTAAGAAGATTTGAGAGAGAGGGCGTACTTAAGCTCGCACGAGTGTATACCAAGGCGCAACTCTACGTACTGATGGGTCGTCAAATAAAAAATGGTGAAATCGATTACCCTATGGGTGGAGATGTTCGGATAGCAAAATCACCTTGGCACCAATCTTCTCTCAAGCTACTGCAGAGCAATATTACCGATTTGCTCAAGAATCACAAAAGCACAGCTCAAAAAATTCTCAATTGGCTTTCTTTTGAGGACAACTAAACTTATTTTTTTTCTATAGTAATGTGTAGTGATTTTAAAAATCGATAGAGTAAAGCAATACAAAATGTGTAAGCAATAAATGACAGTAATGACTCAAAAATACCACTTTTTAATGATGGAAAGAAAAATTGTAATCCCAAAATAGAAATTAAACCGAGAGGAAATGGCTGACCCAAAATTAATGCTTGTAACAGTAATAGACCAATGTGCAAAACTGCACCAAAGCTACAAAATAGTAAAGTGGCAACTATTAGTAAGTGCCAAGGTTGATTAATTTCGACTTTTTTCATACGGCAAAGTATACAATACACCCATGTCAATTAAACGTGAGACACCAATCTTGATTGTTTCCTCAACTGAGGGACATTTAAGTATGGCGAATTCTATTGAATCGGGATTAAAAAGCCAAGGTTTTACGAATGTTACTACTTATGTTGAAAACTCAGCGATACTACCCTATCGGCTCTATTATCGATATGCACCATCGCTCCATAAGTTGTCGAGTCTGTTGCTTGGATCGATGAGTTTGGTTTCCACTCAAAGAAAAATTCTAAGACTAAGATATAACAAACTAGCTAAACAACTAGTTGAGAAACATCGTCCAGAAATAGTTATTTCAACTAACTATGCCCTCAACTCAAGTTTTGAAGCGCTCATGATTAAAAATCCGCTCAACTATTTGACGGTGATTTGTGATCCGCGTAGTTATAACTTAGTCAATGTGACTGAGGGAAAAGGCATCAACTTGGTGTTTGATGCAAAACAAGTACAAATTATTAGTCGTGATTTTCCCTCAGCAATATGCAAAGAAACTGGGTGGTTTGTTCGACCAGAGTTTCAACCGCCGACGTCTAACTTAGAAGCAAAAAGGGCAGTTGGAGTAGATTCGTCCAAGTTTTGTGCTTTATTAGTGGCTGGGTCGGAAGGCATGCTTCGTATCCAAAATACTGTGAGGGCACTGATGGAGAAGCAACCAAATCTGACTATTGTCGTAGCTTGCGGTAAAAATCAATTGCTATACCAAACCATGAAATTTATGGCAAAACAATTGGAAAACTCACAGATGCAGATTTTGCCTCTTTCATTTACTTCTGCAATCGCTCCCTACTTTCAAGCTGCGGACATCATAATGGGAAAAGCAGGTCCCAATATGATTTTTGAGGCGGTTGCTTGTCATAAACCCTTTTTTGCTACTACCTCACTGGGAGGTCAAGAAACGGGTAATCTTGATATGATCAAAGAACTTGACATTGGTTTTGTGGAAACCGACCCTGAAAAAGCAGCAAAAGTATTAGTCAATCTTGCCAACGACTCATCTAAAATTGCAAAACTTGAGCCAAAAATAAAGAAATTGGCAGAATATAACTCTCAATCGGGAAAAAGATTGGTTGATTTATTAGATGTTAAATAAATGTTTGCTCAGAGAATTATGCAGATAGTTTTCTCATCTGCTGAATTTCGGCTAAAGTCGTAGCTTGTTCCCAAGTTTTGTCATCGCGAATTTTGAGCAAGCGAGGAAATCGCATGGCATAACCAGCACTATGGACTGGTGATTCAGTCAGTTCGTCGGCGGCGACCTCGATCACGACTGAGGGCTCCAGCCAGATATCTGGCTGGAGCGATTTATCCACTTCGCCGTATTCCTCTGGTTTGGTCACTGACAAGTGCTCATCACCCAACTGCTTCAGTTCGCGCAATTGATCTTCGCTCATACCGGTACCAATTTTGCCAACTGTGACGATTTTTCCAAAACTATCAATTACACCAGTAAGAATTGCTCCCAAACCAAATTGGGTTCGCTTGCCCCTGCCTTTGTAATACCCCATCATTACCACGTCCAAAGTATCTGATAGTTTCCCTTGTGATCCCTCGGTTTCTTTAATTTTTACCCACCGCCAACCCTTACGCCCAGATTGATACTGGCTATCTCTTTGTTTAATTACTGCTCCTTCAAGACCATCTGCCAAGGCTGTTTCGTGAAATTGATGCACCTCGCTTGCATCTTTGGTCTCAATGTAGGGCGTAATATAAAAACAACCTCGACTATCTGGCTGCTCAGTTGGACCAGTTACAGAGAACAAATCGCGTAAAATGTGTTTTCTTTCAATAAGCGGTTGCGCTAGTAGACTATTTCCATTGAGCGCAATTACGTCAAAAACATAAAATCTGATTGGTACGGA
The DNA here is from genome assembly GCA_035341315.1 of Candidatus Woesebacteria bacterium. Lineage (GTDB taxonomy): Bacteria > Patescibacteriota > Microgenomatia > UBA1400 > PJMF01 > DAOQVB01. Next base: position 7,090 of record DAOQVB010000004.1, read on the forward strand.
TTGAGAATGTGTCTCTACCTCATGCTTTCGCTTTCGCGTGATGGTTTCTTGAAAAACCTTTAACTTGCCTGTTAGTGGATCAAAGCCAATGGCTTCACAATCTAAAATACATGACTGACAGTTGATTTGATCTGTAATAGTTAACAGTTCTGGAAACATGTGGGTACAATCTTCCAAACTTCGCGAGTAGGCTTTAACCGTTGGTTGATGGGTTTGATCGTCTATATATAGATGAATCTGTAAGCGAAGCCCATCGTATTTTGGTTCAACAATGACTTCTCCTAACTTTTCTATGATTTCCTGAGCAGAATTGAGGCGTTGACAGAGCGCCGGCATGACTGGCGTTCCCACTCTAACCGTATATGATTCTAGTACATCTGGATAGTTGGGTTTTGGTTGACGACATTCGGCAATCCACACTGTAGCCAAACAACCAAGGTCAGCGCGTTTTTCCCATGTTTTCTCAAGATCTGGAGTCCAATGTTTATTCCCGTCAGCCATCCAACTTAATGAATCCAAAATCGTCATGGTGGAAAACCCAAGTCGAAGTTTGCCAATGACGATGCGCGCGATATATCGCGCGCTCAAACCATCACTGCTTGAAAACAACTCAACCAATCGATCAAGCTTTCTTTCTTGTGAACCCTCCCCGCTCTCTTTTGCTAGTAAGACTAGTGTGTCAAAAGTTTGAATTAAATCTAGTTCTTTTTGTGAAACAACTGAGCCTATTTGTGCCAATCTATCTAGAATTATTTTTTCGGCCACCAAACCCACATCGCCCAGCTGTTTATAGAATCGTTCTGCGTAGCCAACCTCACTCACCAACCTATTCAACGCACGCAACAACATTTTTATACTCAGATTAAACTCTAAAGACTCATATTGAGGCGTCAATCTACCCTGCAGTAGATAACAAGCTGGTTGAATTTCTACAATTTCTAGCTTGTTAAATAAGGCTACCAACTGTTCCGTCATTGCTAGGCGCGAAGGTGTTTCTTCCAATGCTTTTAAGTGCTGAGCAAATTCTGCAAACTTCATACTATATATAGTAACGCATCTAAGACGACCTTATGACAGTGATAATTAAATGATTTGTTCAGGCTTCAACCACAATACAGGTAATTTTTTGAAATCACCATCATATGAAACAATCGTCCATTTTTTTTGTTTCACCTGAATGATTGAGGCCAAACAAGCATCTACATATTTCACCGAATAATATTGATAAAGTTGGAAGGCATTACGTTGATCAAATCCCGAAATCATTTCAAGTCCGTTAAGATTTAATATGCTTTCTGCCAATACGATTGTCTTTTCTTTTGATTGGTCGTAGACCGATTGTAAAGTCCAAATCATTTCTGCCATCACTAACTCGTGTATGTACGCTTTTATTTGACCACGTTGAATTGATTCCAAAAACTTCTTTGAGGACTGATAAGCTTGCTCATTTTCTCTAATTAATACTCTTAAGAAAACATTGGTATCTAGGCAGTATTCTGTTGCATGTTTCATACAGGTCTGTAGTTTTTTTCCATCAGTTTTCTTGCTTGTGATACTGAAACCTTAGGGTTGACAGAAACCGAATCAGCAAAATCAAGAATGTTTAGCACTGGTTCAATTATAATTTTCCCCCGACTAAAACTAATCATCACTTTGTCATATGATTTAATTTTCAATAATTGGCGAATGCCAATAGGTAGTGTGACTTGACCTTTTTGTGTTACAGTAGTAATACTTTGCATATATGTATTACTATACTATAAAGTATTACTTTGTCAATTACTCTCTAAGCCTGTACGTAACACCTTTGGTTACGCCTTCTTTTTCAATCACGCCCTTTTCGATTAAATCCTTTAAGTCACGCAAAATTGTATCAACAGAAACATTGGGTAAGGTATTTTGCGCATCATATGAAGAAATTTGATCTTGCTGCTGAAATAGTTCGAGCAGAATTATTTGTCGTTCGGAAAGCGCCACTTGTTTACCTAGCTGTTTTTTCATTCGTAAGTCTTTGGAAAGCCGTTCTACCTGGCGCTGAATTTTATCTATTTCTAACGCTACGCCATAACAAAAATATTCCAGCCAATACGTTAAATCCTGTTTGCCAGTTTGTTGAACGGAAAGTAAGGCTTGATAGTATGCTTCAACATCGGTATCAAAATATTGTTCCAGCGAAAAGAATCGTTTGAAGTCATAGCCCAAGGTATACAACAAGAGAGTTGCCATGGCGCGCGCCGTCCGTCCATTGCCTTCAATAAAAGGGTGAATATAGACAATTTGATAATGGGTAATGGCGGCGCGCAAAATCGAGTGGATTTGCTGAGCACTTTCGCTCTTACCCCAAATAAAAAAGTCTTCAATTAAATACGGTACTTCCACCGCCACAGGCGGACGAAATACCACCCCTCCGCTAGTCGCACTTTGTACAATCACTTGTTTTTTACGAAAATGTCCAACCGCTTCGTCATCGATAAGTCCCTGAACTGTTAAGCGGTGAAGGGTATTGAGTGTGTCAAGCGAGAAAACCTGAGTGGTTTTGAGTTGGGTTTGTCTGTCTGTCCAAGTAATGACATTACGATAATTGATTACTTCCTGGACGTCACGTTCTCTGGCTGTAATGCCGGTTTGACGCAAGGCTTCTTTACTATCGTTAACAAACTGAAGTTTGAGTAGCTGATCAGCCTGCTCTTCTGTTAATTCGTTGCCCTCGATTTTTGTTCCATAATGAACGGTTCGATTCAACGCTTCACTCCGAAACCGAGCTTCCCAAGCGGGAATCAGTGGTGAGTGATCAATAATAGCTTTTGCGGCCTCGATGCGAGTGATGTACGTTAGCAAATTATTAGTAATAGAAAAAACTGGATCGAACACGATGCGAGTATACCGCAATTCACGCAATTTTTGCAGGGAATTTTAGGAATTTGATTGCAAAAGTCGCCAAAAAGATTTGGGCACTTCGTTCAAAAGATCGCCGGCAGAAAAGTATGGTCCTACCGTTTCCCATAAGACCTCGCCTGCCTGTTTATTCACTAAACTCGCAACCACAGCAGCCGTCAGTGCATCATGCTGACAATACAGTGCGGCAACCAATCCAGCTAAAACATCGCCAGTGCCACCTTTTGTCATCCCTGCATTACCGCCAGTTATCTCAACAGAAGTTGAGTTCTGCATCACCTTATCCTCTGTGCCTTTTGCAAGCAACGTAACTCCAGTTTCAAGTAATTGAGTCATTGCTAACTCTCTGTTTAAACTGTCGATTTTCTCTAGCACCAAATCAAGTTCTTTGTGGTGCGGTGTAATGATGTGTGATTTGGACAGTAGTTTTACATCAATCATTTGCAATGCGCCTCCATCAATCACCCACTTTTTTGTTGGGTATTCTGAAAGTAGCTGGTTGACTATTTTTTCAGTTTCTTCTGAGCGATCCATGCCGGGACCAATCAACACTGCATCATCTTCAGCAAGATAGTAATCCACATCTGACCAATCAACCACAATACCAGTCCAAAAGCCAGCTTTAATTTTTTGCCGAACTACTTGATTGTTTTCATTAGCCGGGCTCGCAAAATGAACCATATCCACAATTTTGCTCGCCACATCCGCCGCCCAAAAGATACTGCTATGAAATAACTCAGTGCCACCGATAACTAAAAGTTTACCGTTCTGGCCTTTGTGAGAGTCGGGCGAAGGCAACTTGATCTGTTTTAAAAATGATTGAACTTCTGAAGTGATTTCCATAGCTACGCATATTGTACCTACAGTTTTGAGCTTGAAGAACAGTAATTTTCCAACCTTCGATTTACTGTCATGAGCGTAAGTTTTTGTTTTTCTGACAACCAAAGTAAGTAAGTGTCAGTAAAAGTTAAATGATTTTTTTCATACTTTCTTAATAAATGTAAGCAATCAAACTTTTTAATCTCTATAATTCGAATGCCCTTAAGTGACACCAGGTCTCGCAGTTCCATCATGTATTGTCTTCGATTTAAGTCATACATTTTTTCAATTGAAATAATAAGATCATTGAGTGTTAAAAGACTCAGGTCCGCCTTGAAGATTGACGATTCGACTTGCCTAAAAAAACGTTTCGCCTTGATATTCTGCAGTGGATTATCGTTAAAAAGTAATGCTAGACAAATCGATGCATCAAGAATGTAGTGGTCTGTCATTATGAATTAGACAATAGCTTTTTACTTAGACACCCCGAAAGCTGATCCGATGAAACTACGGCTGGTTTCAAGATCATGATCGTCTGATGCAACTCAATCGAAACCTTTCTTTTCGGCTTCAATCCAAGAGAGTTCAGCATGTGCTTAGGTAAAGTAATTTGAAGTTTCGAAGAAATGGTCGCAGTGTGTTTCTGACTACAAGCGGTATTGGACAGATCGTTTTCAACTACCATAGGCCAACTTTACTTTTTTCAAACTACTTTACTTTTCAATATTTACTTTACCCACTATGCTTGCAAATACTGGTTTGATATAAGCTACACGCACATTCTTGCTTTAACTGTAATGGTTTGAAAAGTTATGAGTAATTAAAGTAATCACTCAAGTTGCAGTTTCGCTGTATTTTTTGGTAAAAACGATGCAACCAACTGATCGGCAGAAGTCACAATCGCCTGATGATTGTTGATGAGTTTGACCACCACTTGCTGATTTTCCTCATCTAGTTCAGAAAAAATATCATCAAGTAAAAGCAGGGGTTTTTGACCAGTTTGATTTTCAATATAGTTTAATTGGCAAGCCTTGAGCCATAAAACGGCCAGCCGCTGCTGGCCACGCGATCCATATAAAGCAACATTGTGAAATTGACTTAGTTGCCCTCGCCACAAATCCTGCACATCGCAACTGACTGAAAAATCATCCTTGTGTGGACCAATAAGTGAATGCCCAGCAGCCACAGCTCGTTCTTGATAGTGGTCCATTCTTTCTTGCGTGATAATCGATGGTTTATATTCCACTTGCAAACGTACGGCAAAAGACACCTGCTTAGTGGCCAATAGAAATTGCTCACGTTGACGTTGCAGATACTCGCCATGTTTGACCATTGAGCGCTCCCAGTATTCTAGTATCGTTGTTGGTTGGCGATTATCACGCACCGTTTCTAGCAACTTGTTATACCGTTTCAAACTTTGCTCGTAGGTTTTGGCGGATCGCAAATATTCAGCATCAAAACTACCTATCACTTCGTCTAAAAATCGTCGCCGTCGACTGGGAGAACCTTCAATAATTCTCATGTCCTCCGGTCGAAACACCGCAGTTTGCAGTTGACCGAGCATTTTATGGAGCTGTCGATTAATGCCATTAACCGAAAAATGCTTGTGGTGGGTTTTTTTGCCTTGAAGCATACCGCGGGTGAGCAGCACAGATAATTCAGTTTGCTCTGGCTCTTCGCCAGCATCTTCGTCTGTTATATCTCCGGATAAAGCGCTCAGATTGCCCGTAATTCTCGTCCATTCGGCAGAAAAACCCACCATTTCCTCTACCTTTCCGGCACGGAAACTTTGGCCAGTGGCTAGTAAATGAATTGCTTCAATAATTGATGTTTTGCCACTGGCATTGGGACCAACAATCAACGTGCATCCATCAAAAAAATCAATCTTAAGATCTTCATGAGAACGAAAGTATTGTAAGTGTAGTGATTGCAGCATAATCCCAAGCTGCCAGTAGTATACAGGCAGGATCATCTGATTAACCTACTGTTTAAATTCGATATTGAAAAAGCCAAAACTACTTTGGGGGATTCGCAAATAACCTGGGGCACGCAAATTAAAGGTTGATTTGAACTCGCTACCAGGAATGCTCAGATTACCTCGATTAGTATTAACGTTAACCGTGGTGGTTTGACCGTTGCTACTATGACTGACGCTAACTGATGATACATTTGTCACAGCTCCACCTGAGTTATTAGCTTTATCACGTAATTCGTTCATGGAATACGGATTGCCACCGCCACCAATTTGACATTGATTGATAGTTGGCGGTTGAATCCTGCTCGTATCTGCTCCGTTAGGGTTACTCCGCACAATCCAAGCATTAATAATGTCTGAAAATTCTTCTTGAGAGAGCCAAGGGTGCGAGCGGCCGCAGCTATCGCCACTCGACGAATACCCATTGCGATACCAAGCTTTATAAAACCAGGGACTATTGGCTTTATTTTCCCATGCTCGCGTAGACCAAGATCCATCAGCGGACTTATCGGTCGTATCCCACCCAGATGTATTGCTATACCCACCATGCGTTGAGGCATATTGAGTAGAAACTGGGTTACCTCCGCTATCAACCAACACCCAACCTCGGGTATCATTAACAGCTCTCTCCCAATCTCCACCCTTCTTTTGATTTTTAAACACCTGACAAGCTTCGGTAGTACAGATTGATTTTGAACCATTACCTGTATATTTAATCGCAAAAGTGCGGGCGGCTATAGCTTGGGCCTTGAGTGCCTCCATGTGCCAACTTCCTGGCATTTCATATATACCTTGTAAATATTCAGCTTCAAAGCTAAAAGATCTGAGATCTGTACATTTTTTATTTGCATCATACTTGAAACAAACATCAATATTTTGCATCGTAGAATAGTCTTTTTTTAATGTAGCATTGGGATAATAAGCTTTTAAAATCTCCTCTGCAGATTGACCAGCTTCTGCTCTGGCTTTCGCCCCATACTGACTCATCCCATTCCGATGCGTGTAACCACCAAAACTAAAAACCGCAAAAGAATTGCTTGGAGCCTGAGCCTTAAAGCCAATAGAAGCGTTAAAGTCATCGGCAAGTGGTACTTCACCCACGGAGGTAATAAAAGAACCCGATCGTGCATTAATAATTGATTGTTGTCGCGCGGAGAGATCAGCAATTTTACTTGAGAGAGTTTGTTGATAGTCTTTGGCTTTGGCAATTTCTGTTTTAAAGAAAGCAGCTTGGCTATCCAACTGTTTTTCTAAGTTGGCCAAAACAACTTGGCGCTCTTCTAGTGCTTGACGATCACTTTCTAGTTCGGCTATGTCTTTAGTGATACTACTAATTAATCGCTGGTCTTGTGCCTGCACTGATTCACGATAGGCTAAATCCTTGGTTAAGTTTCCCACCGTATTTTGAGATAACATAAGCAAGGGCGAGGCAACTAAACGTAATCGTATATATTGATCGTGCACACGCTTGGATAAAATTTGGTATTGGAGAGCTAGGTCTACTTCTCTTTTTTCGATATCGTTGCCAACTTGCACCACCTCTTGCTTGGCTTTTTCAATACCGGCTCTGGCAGAGTTGATCCGCGCTTGCAAGTTGGCCACTTCTTTTTCCAACGGTTTGGTCGCTGCTTCCGACAAATTTTTTAACTTCTCCAGTTCGTTGATTTGATTTTGCAGGTCATCCACGGGGTCTAGTGCGCGAACAAAACCGGGTTGAAGGACCAGTGCTCCAAAAATTAACAATGGTAAAAAAATTCCAGTTCCTATTTTCAATACTAATTTAACGAATCGTTTCATACTAGTTTGATCAATCTTGAGTCAATAATTACCCCTCTTAAAACTCAGAGTGTATTAAGGTACAATAACACGTAAGTTATGAAAGGTAAAACCACTCTGGTTGGTATTTTGGTGTTCTTGGGAATTTTTCTTGGCGTGGTGCCAACCAAAGCGTTGGCCCTTGAGGATTGTAGTACTAGAGGTATTACGATTGTTTCAAGCAATCTTGCTGGTCCATTTTCATTTAGTGATCCAGTACAGCTGAATATTAGAGTTGGATCCAGCGGTACACCAGGATTAATTACAGGTAATTCATATCGATTGTTTATCAGAGATGGCCAACTTACACGAGAATCTCCTTCTCAAGTGGTGGGCGCAAGTGGACAATTAGAATGGCTTAATTTTAATTCTTTTGCCTCCCCCGGAGAACACACCCTCCAATTAGCGGGTGGTGGATTAAGCGCTGATGGATGTCGATTGGGAACGTATACAGTAACCGTCGGAGGCATAGACTGCGCTTATCTTAGAGTAAGTAAAGACTGGAATGCCGCGCCCAGTAATGGCAATGAGTGTTATGCAACTGACACAAGTTGTGTGGAAAATGGACTATTTGGATCCAATTTGCTCGTAGTAGCAAAGCTAACAAAATCAGACGGTAGCCCATACACTAGACCAGTCATTTTCTCACTCCATGGTCCAAATAATGCCGGAAATGATGAAGGAGAGACAAACAATGGTCCACCTAGTTATGAATATAGTTACAATGGTTTTAGTCCAGACCACGATGGTACATATACCATAACTGTAAAACTAAATGAGGCAGGTCTAAATAACCCACCTATTTGTCAAGGTACCTTTCTACAGGCTGATAACTGTCAAAGTTGTATTACTACACCAAATAATATTGCTGAACAGATTAATGACCCGTTTGCTCTAGAACACCATGCATATAAAATTTGCGATCAAGTCAGTGGGTCATTAATGACACCAGAGGGCGCTAACGCTAAAGATCGATGTATTGCTTGTATTGGTGGTGATGAGTTGGGTCGAGCGGGCATCTGGACGGCCGTGGGCTGTATTCCGCGAGAACCAGAAAAAATTGTCAATAGCTTACTTCGCCTAGGCCTCGGCATGGGCGGTGGCTTCGCGCTAATTATTATTCTTGCATCAGGTTTCGTTCTCAGCACTTCTCAGGGAGAGCCCAAGCGCATCGAGGATGCCAAAGGTTGGCTGACCTCCGCTTTAGCAGGCATGCTGTTCATTATTTTCTCAGTGACACTGCTCCACTTTATTGGCTATAGTATCTTCAAAATACCAGGATTTGGAGGACCATAATGAGAACTATTAGTAAAATTATTACCACGTTCTTCGCTAGCTTCTTCTTCCTTATGATTATTTCCCCCTTGGATGCTTCCGCATCCTGCGGGACTATAAAAAATGACCCTCCAAACTGGGGCACTATTAAGTTTTGTGATTACAATAATAATAACCAGGGTGAAGACCCAATTGAGTTTTCTTTTGTAAGTTGTACAACTGGACAAGCCAACGATGGACCACTTGGGGCTAGCTGTTGCAGCGATGCTGCTGGATGTGGAGTTGTCCCAAGCGTCACACCAACCTCAGGACCACCGGCACCCACAACTCCCGCTGGCTCCCCAACTCCCAGTGGACCCATTGCCAACCCATTAGAACCACCAACTGATGCTTTTTTTGATTTAGTCGACCCTCTACAACATGGTGGCGGACAAACGGTACTTGATGATGTTCCTTCTGCTTACGCTAGTCAATTACGCAGTCCGGGTGGAATAGTGAGTCGGCTACTCGTTTTTGCCTTCCCCTTGGCTGGCTTAATCCTATTTATGATGTTGGTCTGGGCGGGTTTTGAAATGCTTGTAGGTGCCCCAACTAAGAAATCCATGGATGCTGGCAAACAACGAGCGACTGCGGCACTGGTTGGATTCTTACTTTTGTTTGCCACCTACTGGATATTCCAGATTATCGAAGTAGTATTTGGTGTTAGAATTATTTGAGGCAACAGTGAAAACACAGATTAATCTATTCAAAAAAACTCTTCTCATAATAAGTAGTATTTTATTTGGTTTTGCTCTTTCTTCATCTCAGGCACAAGCAGCATGCAGTTTCATTAGAGATTCGGGTGGAACTGTGTTCTGTGACTACAATACCAACGGCTCTATCGATCTTGGAGAAATGACTTTTGCCACATGCACTGCAAATCCCAATGCTTGTTGCACCACTGTTGCTGAATGTTCCACCTCACCTACAGCTGACTGCAATCCTGGCTCTGGCTTCATCCCATTGGGCGATTGTTTGAAACTATCTGATGATACCAAAGTGAGCGAAACCTATACTACACCCGCTTTCTTAGTCAATCTTTTGGTGCGAAACTTGTTTGTCGTAGCCGGCATTATCTTATTTTTTATGATTTTGTTAGCCGGCTTCAAATTCATCGCTGGTGGTAAAAAGGGACTCGATGACGCCAAACAAATAATGACAGCCGCACTTATTGGTTTCTTACTCATGTTCTCTGCCTATTGGATCGTACAAATTGTTAAACTCATTACGAGAACGAATATCGTCTTATGATAAATCGAGTGTTATTAAAATCCATTTTCCTACTAATCTTCTTGCTTTGTGTGTCGTTTGTAGGCACAACAACAATTCTGGCAGCCAATCCGGTTGACTCAACAATTGGCACAATTGACACACCACCGGGTGTTGATAAACAAATCGCAGCCTCCAATTTAGCTACAGATGAAATTGCCATTTTTTTCTTTTTAAGTTCACTGATCAAAATTGCCAATGTAATAGCTGGCCTTTGGGTGGCATTCAATATTGTGTTTGCAGCCTTTAATTATCTCAGTGGCCAAGGATCCGCAGACGCTCACAAAAAAGTTAGAGACAAAATCACCATGAGTTTTGTAGGTCTATTTTTGCTTGCAATCGCCTACATGGCTGTGGCCGTGATTAGTCTGCTATTATTTGGTGATGCTGGGTATGTATTAAAGCCTGATATTGTTAGCCCACTATGAAACGATTAACTTTTCTATTTATTCTTCCATGGTTTATCAGCTTCTTTTTCTTATTTTTCGGTTCAATCTCCCCCGTGAATGCAGACACCTGTATATCCCCGCCAAATCACAATTGTTTAAATGGATGCACTTCCATCGGACAATGCGGACCAAATAATAAGGTTTGCATCTTAATTGGTCCAAATACAGTTGCCCCCAATGGGGCTGATTGCGGGTCTGCTATTATTGGCGGTATCTCCGCACCTCAAGGAGTTGGTGTTTATAATTGTGATACTGGCAACTGCACCAACATTGGAATTTTCTCATTTATTTCCGTTGCCCTACGTCTTTTTACTGTAATTTGTGGACTATTTATGTTTTTCAACTTCTTGTGGGCGGGCTACGCTCTCATCACAAAGGCGGGAGATACCAAAGCCTTCACCGATGTACGTGAGCGACTGCAGTACGCCATGATTGGCCTAGTAATAATTGTTGCCGCCTACATGTTGGCAGCAATTATTGGATTAGTCTTTTTTGGCAATGCGGGATTCATCTTAAAACCAGATATTAGTCAGTATGGTGCAACTGCACCTTAGGCTAATCAAGAAAGTTATGTATAATAGTAGTACGGTTATGCGAAACAGACTCAAATCAGTTTTCTACCTGCTGGGGATACTTGTTGTTCTAGCTTCGCCGGTCCGGGTTTTAGCGCAATTTGGAGAAGGCATTGTGGCACCATTCGATCCTGATAACGAGTATGTCAAAGATCTCGAAGTTGGCTCAACAGCCTTTACTACTCTAGAAAAAATCGTTTCTAATATCCTGGCCCTGTTAACCGTACTGGGAGGATTAGTATTCATTACCTACTTCATGCTCGGCGCTATTTCCTGGATTACTTCTGGTGGAGACACTGCTAAAGTTGGCAAAGCCAGAGACCAAATGCTGCAAGGCGCATTAGGATTAATTGTCTTAACCATGATGTATGCGCTGGTTGGGCTAATTGGCAGTATCGTTGGAATGAATATTCTTAACCCAGCAGAAGTATTAGAAACCATAGTACCATGAAAATAATTGAAACCGCTCAAGCCGCTATCACTAATCCAGCCGTAGGGAACTTGGGTAATGACCCAGATAAAGCCGCCGATGGCTCATTGTTTCTTTCTCAAATAGTTCGCTATTGGAATAATATTATTAGCATCGGCGGACTACTGTTACTGCTCTTTTTTGTCTGGGGTGCCCTCCAATGGATCACCGCCAGTGGTGATAAAACTAAGTTAGAAGCGGCTCGCAACCGCATGTTGCAAGCCGCCATCGGCCTGCTCATCCTCGTTTCTTCGTTTGTGATCATTGGTTTTGTGGGCAACCTACTCTTTGGTGATACCTTCCAAGTACTCAATTTTAAATTCTTTACACCGGAATAAAACAATGCTGCAATCAAACCGCATACTATCCACCATTACAACAGGACTACTTGTTGTGTCTTTGTTTGTTGCTCGGCCTTTTTCTGCACTGGCAGCCAATACGATTGATTTCGATATCACTGAGGAAGCCCGTAACCAAGATTTGCCCACAGCAGATATTCCTGGAGCTAGCGCTTCATCCAATGTGTTCAAACAAGCATTTGCAGATTTAATCGGATCTATTCTTAGCATTGTGATTTCCATCGCATTTATAATGTTGCTTATCTATTTAATCTGGGGAGGATTTGCTTGGATTACTTCTTCTGGAGATAAAGGCAAGCTCGATGAAGCTCGCAATCGGATGTCCACAGCAGTCATTGGTATCATTGTGCTTAGCTCAGTGATAGCGTTGTTTATGTTAGTTCAACAGATGCTTGGTATTTGCGTATTAGATTTCTGGGCTACAGCCTGTGTGGCGCCACCTGCAGCCCTTCCCGTACCCACGCCTACTCCTTAGCAAGCGACTGAAAATATTTATCATGAACTTTGCTTCAAAATCGCTCTTCTGGTATAATACGAAGCACAGGCGTATTTACAAATTAGTAAAAAACGCGTTATAGTAGTAACAGTACTTATCGAAGGGATAGATATGAAAAAAACCTTGACAAAGATTGTTGCCGGTGCCAGTACCGCTGGAACAGCTTTATTTTTAACAGCCTCAAGTGCCTTTGCTGCTGTCAGTATTGGTACCGTCTCAGTTCCAGCTAAAGGATTCGCTACAAACCTTGGTGGTGTTATCAGCAGTTTACTCAGTATCGTGATGGCGTTAGCCGCACTTGCTGTGTTTTTGTATCTTATCTGGGGAGCCTTTGAATGGATTACCTCTGGTGGAGACAAAGGCAAAACCGAATCAGCCCGTAACAAAATTACCGCTGCTATCATCGGTTTGATTGTATTAGCCGCTGCTTACGCTATCCTGATGCTACTACTGCAGATTCTTGGATTTGATAATCTTGAAGATGCATTCGGTGGCATTAGACAAATTAACACTCGCTAAACGCGATGCTCTATTGTTATTGAATTTAAACAGCCCGGCATTCGCCGGGCTGTTTTGTAGTATACTAACCTGTATCATGAAACCAGCCAGAAATCATCTTGTCGCTCTTTCACTATTTGTCGCATTAGTAAGCCTTAGCTTCGCTATTCCCGCTCAAGCCCAAGCTCAAACAAGAACATGGTCTGGTGTGTGCTTGGCTGGTTCATCTGGCGATGTGCCCACCATTCAAGGCCTTGAGTGTTTAATCGCAAACATTTTCACCGTGATCATCACCTTGATTGGCCTGGGTGGTTTTGTCATGTTCATCTTAGGAGCATTCAAGTGGCTCACCGCTGGATCCAACTCAAAAAACATTGATTCGGCCAAACGCACGTTCACCTATGCCATACTCGGTTTAGTCTTGGCACTGAGCGCCTTCATTATCATCAATTTAATCGCTGACTTCACCGGAGTGACCGTGATTAAAACCTTCCGTATTCCAACATCTGCTATTAATTGGTAGACTCTCTGTCCCTTGCTAGCCGAAAGGCTATATAATAGATCTGATGTTTCGCCTACGCCTAATCACGTTGGTTGTGTTTGTGTTATTTTCAGCTGTTTTGTTACACCCAAATTTTGCCAGTGCGTATGATTTAACCGACTTAAAAGCAGACTTTGAGTTTTTAATGAGTCAAACCCCGGTTGAGTCGGCTCTCTTATTTAACGTTTTTGGCACTAATCCAGATCCAAACTTCCAAAAGCACCAACTCACTGATTTTCAACTGAATGAACTATGTGATGGTGACTGTGGCGCAGCTGGGCTTGGAGTTAACTATGCCACGTATTACAAGGGAGGAAACTACGAAAAAGCTCGTCAATTTAAAATGAAGTGGACTTTAGAAATTGCCAGAGCATCTACAAGCCCTCAGACGGTTGCAGATGTCATTAACAACGAACAAGTTGATAATGTCATTATTCGGATTGGAACCACTCAGGGAAGCGAAGGTTTTGATAATCCTGCCGACTATGCCAACTTTTTGCGAGCCGTAGCTGGGCTTACTAGCAGACCATTTTATGCCATCGCAGGCCCCAATGAACCAGATATTGAGCACTGGGCTGCGCCAACGTGTAACGCGCCAAATGGCTCCAGCCCACCTGCAGAAAAAGCAGCTTTCTACGATTGCGTCGGCCCAAAACTAGCTACGTATATGAATACCCTAGTTGGCGCGGGACTGCCCAGCAATGTGCGACTACTCTCACCCGCTTTCAACCTGACCAGCTTTATGTTTAACGACGATACGGGCAGACCAGATGGCATTCCCAGAGCCATGAGACGCGCTGGCGCAAATTTTGGCGCTCTCTATGCCGTCGCTGGCAATATTTATCCTGTCAACGATACCATGCAAAACATCTGGACCAACCATGTGGCCGGTGTGGTCGGCGAGTTGGGCAGACCAGTGGTAATCACAGAAACTGGTCCCTGGACATCAATTTCTGAATTGTATGCAGGATATGATATCTCAATTTACGATGCTTACAATGCTGAGCAAGATCAGTTCTATATTCATCCAATCAAAGGCCTCAACAGATCACTCGGAAGTTCTGGGGGTGTAGACTTAAATTTAAAAACCATTCGTGACGACCTGATTGATCAAGGTTACGAAGCTCGTTGTGCCACACCAGGTTTTAAAATTGAATTGACTCAAGATGGTAAAGACTGGATGGCAGATTATGTAGAACAGTTTCCGCCCGGAGCTGTCTTTGGCGGTTACGAAAATTATTACATACGAACCAGAACCAGTGGTCCTCCTGGTATCGGTAATTACGTCCGCTCATGGCTTGCGGTAGATTATCGTGAGGTTCAAACTCCAGTTTTTCGTGACGTTTCAGATAAACGCTTCCTCACTACTTCACTAGAAGAATTTTTTGGCTTTAAGGATACGGTCATTCAAGAAAATACTAAAGCTGAGCTCAATTCAGCAGCCATCAATTCCCTGCTCACCAATCAACAAAGATGTGAGGCTTCCGTCCGTATTTTACTTAAACAAGAAGAGATGTGTAATAAGTTGGTAAATCCTTCTGCATGCGCTTTATACTCCAGACCGGTTCCTCAGACTAATTACACTATTAAAACAATGCTTGATGAGTACAAAGCTCTGGCCTCTGTACCCCATCCAGATATACAACCCGTACCCCTCCCCGCATACACGGATCCAATTACTATCGAGGCGGTGTGTGATACTGTTGTCAGCACAGATTGGAACGAAACTGCTCGACAAGGTTTTCTGTTTACTCCACTAACAATTGATCGGGCTTATCGACTCGCATTCCTAGTTACAACGATTGAATTAAAACACCCAACCTATGCCAGTATGTTTAACTTCTACATTCATCCCAATGAGGGTCCCGTTGGTGGACCATCCAAACCAGACGACGCAATTTTGGTCAATGCCTTCAAGGTGCCAGACATACTTACCACTACTCAAGAAGAGGTTGTTGGTTTGTCTAGTAGTGGTAATACTCCTTGGATGGATTCAAGTAAATTGACTCGTAATTCGCTCATCACCAGGAAAATTCAAGATAAATACGTGGCGACAGCAAGTGCAAAAAAAGCCGAACTGCAAACTGCTGCAAACTGGTATGACACCCACGCGCAAACGAGCAGTGATGAGATATTTTGCTTAGTTGGCGCTTCAACTTCTGGTATTGGCCCCCCAGAATGCAAAGACGAGCTAGGAAAGGCAGTTATTGATATTGTGAATGCCCAAACCAGCTCACGAGTTACAACAAAGTACAATAATAAAATTGATCCCGAATGTCCAGAATTGGTTAAAGAACCAGCTACGAGCGTTCTTGATTTCGGTGGATTTGGAACAGAAGAATTCGTTAAAAATCCACCCGCACAGTTACTCTATACCCAAGAGTTTGGCGCTGAATTACTGCATAATATTTTTGAAGTACCAGATAAAAATCAGGATCCAACGGGTGAATTAGATGCCACTCATCAAGTGGAACCCAAGGGAGAAAGCAATCCCGCTTTTGCCGAAACTTGGAAACCAGGTGATCCAGACGATGGCGAAAACCCACTCGGCTCTCCTCGCGACTGGGGACTCAAATCTCTGTTTCATGTCACCGACCGGACTTACCCAAGCTTTCCCTACAACGGCTGTTGTGATGAGCGCGAGGTCAAACATTTCCTTGTGTATCCAGTTGGCTACGATATGGAAACAGTCCAAGAGGTGTTAGCAGGCACCTTCTTTACCACCGATCAAATTGAAAGCCTAACCACCTCAGCTGAGGAATTTGATCGCATCCAACTAAGTGGTGATTCCATTGAATTTACTGGTGGAACCAGAGATCATACTTTTTCTGATGATCGAATTGAACCACCCAACTGGAATGGACAGCCGGATATGATCCCCGTTGGTCAAGGCGGAGGTGTCTACGATATTGATAGTTGCCAAAAAGTTTATCAACAGGTTTGTAGTGGCACCGACCCCGATACTGGTCTACCAACTGGCTGTCAAGACGTTTTGATTGGATACAACCTTCCTTGCGAGCGAACCTTTGGTTGGGATATTTTGCAAAAAGGACCCAGTCTCTCCGCAGGATTAGTTGGCGGTCGCTTTGGTTTTTGGCTTCGCGAAGTACAAAAGGGACTTAATACCAAAGTTGGAACTGCTCGAGAATACCTCGACTCCTGTGTAACCGTAGAACAATTCCTTACGGGTCGGTGTGGCCAGCCCGTTGATCCAGTACCTACGCCAAATCCACCCGATCCAAACTGTACCGCACTCAGTTGTGTGCCTCCCACTCCACCCCCCCTCCCAACTATAGCGACCACACCCCCACCTGGAGGTTGTACAGATCCAACTCAAGATGCAATTATTTTTGAGGCTCTCGTAAATGAAAATCGTGAGTGGAAGGTAGCGCTGACCTGTCCCAGTTGTACCAACACTTGGGGAGATATTCGTACAGAAATCACGCTTCCAACTGGAGAGTCCTGGGGCTGGGGACCAAACAACTTGCCTGTGGGTGGTCGACTAGAATATCCCTGTAGTGGATGTGCTGGTCATGGCAGCCAAATCCCCGCTGGCTTTTCGGGTCAATGGTGTGTCAGTGCAACAATTACCAGCAATGCCGCTGGTAACCAATGTGGGGGCACAGTTTCATACCACTCATGTACGAATGTACCGTAGTGTACTTATTTTCTTGAAACAGACACCGTCATTTCTTCTGGTTTTCGAATTTTCTTATGCTTCTCCACCTCAACATCTTTCGTTTTGGCAACTTTTCTCACTTCAGTTTTCATAACTGGAGAAGTTGTCTCCCGTACTGGCACCCAGGTACGCTCGCCTCCGGCTCGCATCAGCTCTGCCACCGCTCCAAACGTCTCTGCAGTAACTGTGCCATAGCGTAATCCACGTGTTTTGTCTTCTAGCCCAAATAATAAATTGGTGGCAACTGAGGCAGAAATAGACACCTGAGATTGTTTGAGCAACTCAACAACTAGCTCGGACAATGAACTCAATCCCATGCTCGTAAGTTGCAGTGTGCCGAAACTAGTCTCATATTCATGCAAACTAACAACAGAACTGTTGGCATAGGTTTGCTCATATCCCATATAGATACTGCCCAAATTTTCTAAGTCAGACACTCCCACCGTAATTATCAAATCTGGCTCAGCACCACTATATGAAAACTCCACTAACTTTGCGTCTAATGGTTCAACCCCTTTTTTAGGTTTAATAGTGAGATAAAACCGACTGGTTTCTTCGCCAATATGATAGCTGATTTTATCCACCTTATCTTCACTATACGCAAAACTTACCAGCAAATTTTGGTGACCAAAGGAAGTAAGTACTTGATCAATCCCCACTAAATTTGCCTGAGATTTGGGTAACTCTGGTGAAAACAAACGCACGGCTTTACCCGATTCTAGTAACGCCACAAACAAACTAGAGGCAGCAGCAATGGTATCAACATCCGCAGTTCCTTCAAAGACAATTGCAATATCTTGAGCCTGTTGTACTAAGTCAGTAAATTTTGCGGCATTTTCCACCATACATCCTCCATATGACTACATCTGTTAAAAAGTTTGGGCAGGGAAACGACATCATCATATCACCATCTCTAACTATCAAACAAGCACAAATTCACTCGATTGCTCATCTTGCAAATAGTCTATATAATAAGCAACTGTATGCGGCTGACCACTTCGATCAGGAAATTGTTTGTGTTTTTTTTAGTCAGTGTTTATTTTTTTAGTAGCGCTCTGCTGCAGCCCTCAATTGCAAATGCAGCCAGTCCAGAGGTAGATATTACCAAAGAAGAGCTGGCTGATTATCGATTAGCAACTGAAGACTGCTCAACACCCTCTCTAGAATGCTTAGTGAAAAATGTTTCCCGTTTTACCGCCATCGAGTGGGTACAAGATATTGTGGGAAAAGATAATAAAATTTGCATCGAGGACGGCAGTTGTACAAGCAGTACTGGAGCCG
>DAOQVB010000005.1:0-25176 GCA_035341315.1 Candidatus Woesebacteria bacterium
GAAAAATAAATACGATTGATAAATCTCCACTAGGAACAGCGATTCGTGAAGCTAGAGAAGAAGGTGGCATCGATCTCTCTAAGTATGAGTCTTCTATAGTTGAATTGCCTTTTCAAGATAACGATCCGCAGCGACCATCATATTGGTTTGGAGTTGCGACCCCAAGATTAACTGAACATGAACTAATCCCAGGCGGCGACGTACTAGCATTATTTTGGGTTCTTTTAGAATTGGTTGAGGAAAAGCTAACCTATGATAACTGGAAAGAACATTGGGGAACCAAATTGTTACCCACTTTACTAGTCGAACTTACATAGTTTTGGGTAGTTTACCCCGCACCGCTTCCGTTAGGTACTGCTTTTTCTGGTACAGCTAAGACGGGGGTAATACCGTTTGAATAACCGATATCAAACAACATCCCTTCCGACATTTCTCCCACCATTTTTCTTGGTTCAAGGTTGACGATAAATAGAGCCTGTTTTCCTTCAATTTCTGCTTGAACATCTTCTCGTTCTTTTTTCATACCGACTAAAATATTTCTTTTAAATTCTCCAAAATTAACAATTAGTCTAACGAGTTTGTCTGAATTTGGCAGATCCTCAACTTTTTCAATTTTACCGACCCGAATATCTATTTTTTCAAAATCTTCAAACTTGATTATGGGTTTGACTGGAAGCTGTTTCATAAGAACACAATTATACATCCGTTGTGGTTTCTATTACTTGTTTGTAGAAAAATCTTGAGGCAATCTGATATACTCGATAAATGGAAATTGAAAGTAAGCTTATTAAGCGACAAATTGATGAGAGTTTAACACTACTTAAAAATGTTTTAGGTGAAAATTTACTTGGTGTATATTTATATGGCTCAATTCTGATGGGCGGGTTACAGAAATATAGTGATATTGATTTATTCGCCGTGGTGGTTAGAGAAACAACTAAGCAAGAAAAAGAGAAAATAGCAAAAGCTCTATTGAATATTTCTGGTATTTACACAGTCAGTAAAGATATAAAACCAATCGAGCTAACGATAGTTGTCAAAGCACAAGTCAATCCTTGGATATATCCACCCTCATTTGATTTTCTTTATGGAGATTGGTTGAGAAAAGATTTCGAAGCAGGAAATATTGAGCCCTGGCAAACAAAAGAATCACCTAATTTAGCATTAGTCATTACTCAGCTTTTACTTTCAAATCAGGTGTTATTTGGACCGAATCCGGAAATTTTGCTTGATTCAGTTCCGTATTTAGACTTTATCCACGCCTCTACGCGTGAAATTGAAAGTGTTTTAAACGATCTTGACTGGGATACAAGAAATGTTTTGTTGACTTTAGCTAGAATTTGGAACACAGTCGAAACTGACGCTATCCGTTCCAAGCCAGAAGCCGCAGATTGGTCCATCAGCAAATTACCAGAAATATTTAAACCAATTTTATTTAGGGCAAAATCAATTTTACTGGGCGAACAGCTGGAAAACTGGGAAGACTTAAGTAGAGAAATACAACCCTGCGCTGAATACATTGTCGAACAAATTAAAAAACAAATGGGTAATCTCCAAACTTCTGATAACACAAATAAATCGATCATGTTAAAGGAATAAAAGTAGCAGCCCAGCGGTTACGCCAAATATTCCGATCGTCTTTTTTACTGTTAATTCGTCATTAAAAAAGAATGCCGACATCAAGGTTAATAGAGAAATTGAGGCAGCATTTGTAGCATTTACAAAACCAACATTGGGTGCGAGATTAAATGCAACTTGCATATAGTAATTGAAGCTCGAGCCAAAGATTCCAATTAGTAATAGCGTAATTAGTTGTTCTTTCGAGACCTTTTTCCATGCTATTTTTTTGAATATTATTTCTCCAAAAATAATCACAGTTACAACCACCATTGAAAGTATTAATCTGGTGAGAATTGGCACACCCATATTCAAAAGGTATTTCGAACTTAAAGCCAAAAAACCCCAACAAAAAAATGCGCCAATTGTATACGGTAGCCACGATTTATTAGAAGTAGTTCGGTTTTTATTTTTCTCAATTGTAATTAATGCTGAGAACAATACGATTAAGGCAATAGCGATCGCTGACTTGATTGTTAGTGGAGCAGAAAATATAAATACTGAGGCAATAGCTGTAAATACGACATAACTTTTTGAAATAATTAGACTATATCCGGGGTTGGGTGAATACTCGATGCCTTTTAAGGAGAAGGTATTTCCCAGATAACTAAAGAAAATTCCTTGAATTAAAATTAGTAAGTACTCAAATGGTTTAAGCGCAAAACTAGTCGGGGTTTTGACTGTTAATACCAAATACACAAGTAAAGGTATAAGAAACATCGCGAGATTATTTAGTTGCTGGGGTGTCTTGAGTGTATTGCTTTTTCGTACACCAAGATACAGTGCGACCGAACTAAGAAACATCAGCAAGCTGGCAATAATCCAATTCATAGGTTATGTAAAAAAATCTTTCTTTACCAATATGTTACTGGAGTTAGAAGAAAAATGTAGATATAAAAAATTGGGTAGCGTGCGGGAGGGTGTTAGAACTAAGTTTCAATTCTATTCCTTCGCGTGAAATGGCAAAAGCCCGAAGGTTTATGAGTTTGGGGTGAGACAGAATCTCTCCCTCGCTCTACTTCGGGCTTGATGCACATTGTTTGGCCTTTAATGTGGCCGCCCTCGATTGAGGGCATATGGAAAGTTTTGGCTGATAACGGAGCCACCCGCCACTTTCGTGGCATGATATTAAGTTGTTACCCTGAACTGGGAATCAGCTCCGCCTCAATGATGTTGCGGAACCAGCTCAGGAAGGGCACGCGCCAGCCGGCGATCTTGAACTCGTAGGTCTGGCCGACCTCGATGTCCATGAGCAAGTTGTTGCTGTCGAACTTGAGAAAGGCCCAGGAGTCGTCGTTCTCGAATATCTCGACTCCCTGCCGCCCTTCCTGCTGCAGGACGAAGAACGTTGCGCCGTCGTCGATCACCGTCTTGACGACGGTGGCAGTGATGGTTTCTCCGCTTGCGCGGTAGATCGGGATCCAGATCAGACCCAGGATCAGGAGGATGATGAGGCAGCCACAGCCACCAGCCGCGCTATCCGAAGAACTTCTGTTACTCATGTTGTTACCTCACAGAAAAATTCTGCTCAGGCGAGCAGTACTTTGCCAAAGTAATTACTCAAACAAAGTACTGCTCGCCATCATCGGATGGCAACATATATAAACATTCCATACTTTTAATGTGCTCAAACTTTTGTAGAAATCAACTTTTCACAGCAATAGTGATAATTGATTAATAGATTGGTTTGATTCGAGTAGAATAGCAGAAAACAAATATTTTGTCAATAGTTATAGGATAACTTGGGTGGCTGAGGAGACTTGAACCCCCGGCCTCCGCTTTCACAGAGCGGCGCTCTAACCAGCTGAGCTACAGCCACCATAAACAGATCAGTATTGTAACAGAACAGGTGCGCCCAGCTGGATTCGAACCAGCGACCTACTGCTTAGAAGGCAGTTGCTCTATCCACTGAGCTATAGGCGCATTTGACAGTTGCATATCTTACCATTGCTCTATCCACCCCGCCCGCAATGCTACGCAAAGCGTTGCAGGCGGGTGAGCTATAGGCGCAACAACTGTATTCTACCCTAGCTTTGGCCAGATGAGAAGAAACGAGCAAAAATTACTTTTTTACAGCTTTGCGTTTTGCGGGAGCGGTTTTTACCACTACTTTGGTGCGTTTCACTGTACGAACAATTTTTTTAGCTTTACCTTCAACATTTTTTGCTACCGCGCGAACTGTACCTTCAGGATCTTTGTCGAAATCTTTTTTTAATTGTTTAGCTTTGACAGCAACTTTTTCTAGTTCAGCCTCCGCTTTTTCTCGGTTTTTATCATCAGAAAGAAACAAGGCTGCTGCCCCCGCGGCTAAACCGGCTACAAAAGAAAATAATCCTACTTTTTTTCCCATATATCCTCCTCTACGGTATTGTAATAAATGATAACGTATTTGTTAAGCCTGGTTTTTTCCAAAAAGTGCCATGGATGAGTAAAATGTTATCACCAGGGTGAGCAATATCGAGCGATTTCATAGTGGTAATAAGAGCCTCTGAACTCTCTAGGCGGTCATCTTGAGGTAAATTAATTACGATAGAGTATATACCATAGACTACGCTTAGTTTCTGACAGGTTGAAATGTTTCCAGTGAGGGCATAAACTGGTACCTGTGGTCTAAATCGAGCTACATAGCGGGCGGTAGCGCCAGTTTCAGTCAGACAAACAATTTTATCTACTTTTTGACCTTCGGCAGATTTATTTGTATCGACTAAAAAATTAATTGCGGCATGAGTCAGCAAGGCGCCTGAATTTGCATATTCTGTTTCCAAAGTTTGAAGTGATGTATGTGGTTCGTTAAATTCAGCGATGACTGCTTGAGTTGCTACTGCTTCGACCGGGAATTTTCCCAAGGTTGTTTCTTCAGAAAGCATGACTGCGTCAGTGCCATCATAAATTGCGTGAGCTACGTCGGAGACTTCGGCGCGGGTTGGTCGAGGGTTATCAACCATCGATTTCAGCATTTGTGTAGCAGTGATAACTGGAATGGCAAACTGACGACAACGGTTGATAATATGTTTTTGCCAATATGTCAGTTCCTTAAACGGTACTTCAACCGCCAAATCTCCTCGAGCTACCATCACAACATCTGAGGCTTGAATAATTTCTTCTAGGTTATCTAAAGCCGATTGATTTTCAATTTTTGCAATAACGTTTGCATGTAAATTTCTTTTGGCCAATTCTTCTCTAAGAATTTCTATGTCGTGTCGATTTCTAACAAATGACAGTCCAACATAATCAATTAATTCGTCATTTGACGCATCAAGATGGACGAAATCTTGAGCAATTAGTGAAGGTTGATCGATAACCACTCCAGGTGTATTGAGTGTCTTGCGATTAGATACTGGAAATGAACCAAGTGCTTTTAATTTGAGTTGTCCATTTTCTTTACCAATTATTTCAAATTCACCTAAGCCGTCATCAATAAGAACATGATTGCCGACGTTTAATGTATCAATCACATTGCTGGGAACTTGTGGTTGGTGTGGATCAGTGCCAGAGCCGTCGGCAACAAACAGCACCTCATTACCCTCTTGAACGGGAAACGCAGCTCCTCCTGGAACAGTTATTCTAATTTCTGGACCTTGTAGATCAAGCAAAACACCAATTGTGACACCCATTCGTTTTGCTACCTGTTTGACCCTCACTATTCTTTCTGAATGCCATTCGGGGGTACCATGTTTGGTGTTAAATCGAGCTACATTCATACCAGCACGAATTAGTTCCTCAATTATTTCTTCTGATTCGGTGGCTGGACCGATGGTGGCTACGATTTTGGTTGCCTTGGACATCTTGCCTTTCTGACTTGTCGAATTGAATAAGCTATAGTAAGCTTCAATCAGTTTAACTGGATAAAAATCATTATACGTGTATATTCAGTGATCACAAAATGTATTTTTATTGTATATAGTCAGAAAGGTAATAATGACAACGAATGATCAAACACTAACCGGACAACAATTGGCGCAGCAGCACCTGGCGGCTCAGACAGACGAGGCAACAGACATTGACGATGCGGCAGAAGTAGCTCAGTCAGATAAGTTGGCGGAAACGCTCCAATACTTACAAAATTTGATTGAAAGAAATGCGACTCAACTCAAAACAGTTCGTGATGAATTGAGAGAAAAACGCGAAAGCTTACAAAATATTTTAGAGAACGATCAGGAATTAACCGAGGCAGAAACAGTGGCAAAAGCACAAGTTGATGCAGTAAAGCAAAGAAAAGCTACGCTTCAATCATCACCAGAATCCATCAATCTGAAAAATGAAGTGGGTGAATTAAGAGAGAAGCTACACGAAATTGAAGACACCTTGAATAGTCACCTTCTCAATTATTACCAACTCACAAATTCCACCAGTTTCGATACCAGCGATGGAGATCAATGGGATTTCACGGTAAAAGCTAAACTGAAAAGCAGATAAAACTAACTTTGTAAATATTCCGAGAGTCGGGAGATAACCGCTGCAGGGATATTTTTTGTGCGTTTTAATGATCGCAATCGTTTTTGTAATCTCTTGACCTGGATTCGCTTGTCAGCACGAACTTTTGCCGGTTTTTGAAAATAGCGCCTATCTTTGGCAACTTGGACTATATCTGCAAGCGCAGTTGCTCGCTTGAATTGTTTGATCAAGTCGTGAGTATTATCTTTTTGTGTGGCGGTAATAACTATCGGCATAGACGAGGGATTATATCATTTACTTACGGATTTGCGAATAGCCGAGGCTAAAGACGCAAGTTGGGCATCTTCTGCCCTATCAGCGTTGTTGGAACTGAGAAATCCTGGGTATTGTTCGTAATAAGTGGTATTGAATGTGGTTTCTTGAATTTTCCAGGCATCCAAACCATTGCCCGTACCATGCATGGGAAATAATTTACTATGCAGATGGTCCACTCCATAGCCCTCAAAAAACATGCCACATCGACTGACGTCTTCAAAATATGAATCAAGAATTTGGGCGACTCGTTTCGTTGCTAGGATTAATCCAGCTAAAATGGCATCTGTTTGCTCAAAGGCATAACTGCTAAAATGATTTTTTGTAGCAACTACGGTGAACCCCAAGGTATTTGGAAAAATAGATAAAAACGCAAAATGATCACTATCTTCCCATATCTGATGATATGGAGTTAAACCTGCCTGCATTTGGCAAAATATGCAATCACCTCTATTTTCCATAGCAATCTCTCAGCATTCGCACTACTTCTTCTAGACTGAGCTTTGTGGCAATTTGATTTCGGTGTTTATGTGAGCCATTGAGCAGCATCTTGCCACTATTGTGGTAGTACCAAGTGCTATTTGGATCTTTATTACACAATAGATCGTACATTTTCCTTAAATCTATGGAGCTATCTGGTCTAGCTTTAATTCTAATATTGCCCAACTTTGGATCTTTGCGAACTACCAAGATGTATCCTTGTTTTTGAGCAATTTTTATCGTGTCGTCATTACTTGTTTCTAGAGCTAGACCGATACCTGCGCTGAGTTCAAACTCAACACCATTATGTGCGATTACTTCATACGCTTTTAGGTTTTGTTTTAAGGATGAGTATGCCGCGTCAAGACACTGCATTCCAAATTGGAGTAACGCTTCATCATCATACGGATTTTGAAATTCTAACCCATGGAGCAACTCATGAATCATCAGGCTATAACGCCAGTGGGAGGAATCGGGCCAATGAATTTCACCAAAATGGTCGACGTCGTTGATGTATTCAACTAGGGTGCGCAAGGCAGCATCATTCTGCAAGTGGGGAAAGGATTGACTCAGATCATCGAAGACGAGCGATGCTGCACAAATAGGTTGTACCGCTCGATCTGGTTGATGGTGATCAAACTCGCCAAGTCCAGTATCAACATGTGTCACATCTTGCAGATCAAAACCGAGAATTTCAGCAGCTGTTCTAGTGATTGTCTCACCAGGATTTACAAAAGCTACTTTCGCATCTGCAAAGAGTTCGGGCGAAAATCGCTTAAAGAGCCAGACTGCTCCAACTGCGTCAAGATCTGGCGCATGGTGTGTTACCAGGAGTTTTTTTGTTTCCATACTCAAGAGTATACACTGAAAAGGGCACTTATTCTTCTTCCTTTGCTTTTGCTATTGCCGCATTCAGTTTGATGAGTATTTTAGAATCTCCAAGCGATGGTGAGTCGGGCGCTTTCAATACTTTTTCTACAAAGGTTTCAGCCTCTACTTTACCATTGAGTGAAATGGAGGGGATAAAACCAAGACCATTATCAGACGTCCTGTAAAATGTGATCTGAAACCGACAGTTTAGAGAGGTGTGTTCTTGAAGTCCGATCCAATGTTGGAATTCATGAGAAGTGTGTTTTTCAATGTTATCTCGATAGTAATCCGCATATTCTTGTCGGTATTCTTCAGAATCTAATTCTTCATCCGTCAAATCCCAATGTGCTTTAATCATTTGGCGACAACTAAGGAGTAGTAATGTTGGATAGAGATGGCTTTGATCAACATACACTGAGCACGGTCTATTTTTCCACTCAAGGACTATCCAGGGAGTTTTATTTTCATCAATTTCTATTTCTGTTGGACTAGATAAAAAGATTCCATGAATTCTTCAAATGAATTGAAAAGTTCGGCATGATCGCAGGCAAGACTTACTTGATCTCGTAGGGAATGGCGTATGGCTTCAAAATCATGGTTAACATCAAACTCAGTAGATTGAATCATCACACAATTATACTACTAGGATATATTTTGATATATATAAAGAAAAACCCGCCGCAATGTTCCTAAATATAGTATTTTTTACGTACTAAGCCGGAAACATCGCCGCGGGCACCCTCACCGGGATTGTGCTGTGTAGTATACGAAATGCGGTGGGTAAAACTAGTAAGAAAAAAGACGTATAAAACAGTCTATAATTTCTGCTACTCAATATAAAGAATTCTGCTATAAGCCTAAATAATTACAGTAGAAATTGCATCAATAACGACTACTTTGAGTAATATTGAGCCAATTCCATCACAGCCATTAGCTTGGTTTCAGATTTGCCACGTTTCTTGAACTCAACTTGTTCACCAGTTTTGGTTGAACAGAGCAATCTGTAAGGACATCCAAGCAAATCGGCATCGGCAAATTTTTCTCCCGCAGACACTGAGCGATCATCCCACAATACTTCCTGTCCACTATTTCTGAGCTGATCATAGATTGCTTGAGCTACGGTTTCTCCTCCAGGTAAAGAAATCAAGTGAAAACGAAACGGCGCAATACTTTCTGGCCAGATTATGCCCTTTTCATCGTGGTGGGATTCTACGACTGCAGCCAAAGTCCTGCCAAGTCCAATACCATAACAACCCATGTAATACGGTTTCTCTGTGCCCTCTTGATCGACGTAGCTTGCGTGACTCATTTTAGTTGTGTAGTGTGTGCCAAGTTGAAAAATATTGCCCACTTCGATACCTCGATGCATTTGTAAGGGTCCAGACCCATTGGGAGCGATCAAATCAGGTTTGGCCATAGCAATGTCAGCCTCTATATCTAGTGAAAAATCGCGGTCAAGATTGATATTATGAGCGTCTAGATTCAATTTGTTAGCCCCACCATACGCATTACGGAAAGTGCGCAGCGAGGTGTCTCCCACGATCATAACTTTTTCGTCTAAGCCAACGGGAGAAATAAATCCTGGCTCTGATCCTATTTGTCTGATTTCTTCTGTTGTTGCAGATCTGAGCGTGATCGAGCCTGTCGCTTTGGCCAATTTGATTTCGTTCACATCGAGATCTCCACGAATGACAGCTAAAATTAATTGATTCTTTTCATTTACCATCATAACGTCTTTGAGCTGTTGCCAAGCTGGTAGCTGGTGGAAATTAACCCCGTCTTCCATGGTGGGCCCTCGTTGTGCAGCCATCTCTTCATATGGTTTTAATGATTCGTCAGTATTTTTTGGTTCTTTAATGAAGGTAGCAACGTCTTCGTGTGCACAATATGAACCGTCGGTTGAAACAAAAAAAGTTCCCTCGCCCTCAGAATGTTCAACTTGATATTCATGACAGAATTCGCCGCCAATGTAGCCATTGTCTGCTTCAACTATGTGTGTATTTAATCCCAGTTCAGAAAAAATTGCTGAGTAGGTATTACGATAGAGTTCATAAGTGTGTTTAAAAGCTTCAGAATCAGTATCGAAAGAATAAGCGTCCTTCATAATAAATTCTCTTACTCTAAGCAGTCCCCCTCTAGCTCGCATTTCGTCTCTAAATTTATTTGAAAATTGATAGAGTGTAAACGGTAAATCTTTATAGGAAATTTGAAATTTTCGTACCACATCAACAAACATTTCTTCAGCAGTGCCTCCAAGCGCAAATGCGGCTCCTCTTCTATCCTTGACAGTCATTAATTCGAATCCAACTGTATTAGTCCGATTAGTTTCTTTCCACAATTCCAGGGGGTGGAGAGTTGGAGAGATCATTTCTTGAGCTCCAGTCAGATCCATGTGTTTTTTTATGACAGATTTGATCTTGTCATGCACGCGCCAACCCAGTGGCAAAAAGAAATAGCGACCAGCACTGCTTTCTGCGATAAACCCACCTTTAACTAACAATTGATGGCTCACAAATTTAGAATCTTTAACTGGTGACTTGTTGGATTTTCCAAAGAGTTGAGAATAGCGCATAAAAACTTTATAACCACTGTTTGAGTGAATCAGCAAATAGTGTAGCAACGGATAATTCAGTAATTTTTGGTACTAGAGTGGGATGTTGAATTGAGTTAGTGACCAGAACGCTATCAACCTCAGATTGCTGAATTTTATTTTGACTTTCATTAACGAAAATTCCATGTGTAGCCAGGAAGTGCACGCTTTCTGCACCTTGTTCTTTGAGCAATTTTGCGGTTTCTACCACAGTACCACCACCTACAATGCAGTCATCAAAAAGAACTACAATTTTATTGGATACATTTCCATGTACGCTTGAAGCTGTAACTTGACCAGTACGCAGATCGCGTTGTTTATCGATATTTACCAATTCCAAATCGAGTTTTTTGGCAAATTCTCGAGCGCGTTTAAGTCCACCAAAGTCAGGACTAGCAATCACCAGTTTTTGATGTTCAAATGTTTTTGCAATGTGTTCGGCAAATAATTCTAAAGCAGATAATTGTCTGGTAGGTACAGAATAAAAACCAGGAATACTCTGGTTGTGTAGGTCTAGTAAAAGGACGCGTTTGATATAACTTTGTGACACCAAATCTGCGACAACCTTGGCAGAAAGTGGTTGACCGTTAGTAAAGACCTTGTCTTGTAGTGAATACCCCATCCAGGGGATGACGGCGTTGATGTGGCGAGCTCCCATTCGTTCGAGGGCATCTGTAAGTAGTAAAAATTCCATAATGTACTCATCAGCGGGCGATGAAAAAGACTGCACGAGGACGATGTTTTGACCATGGACATCTTTTTGTATGTGAATGCGTTTTTCCCCGTTGGGAAAAACGCCAATCTCTACAGGTACTGACTCAAGACCCATCAATTGGGCAATTTCAGCGGCTAATTGGGGGTTGGATGATCCAGATATGACAAACATATCACTCATTATATCGCATATCGTATGACAAAAGCACTCCGAGACAATGAAATTAAATTTTTTGCTCTTTCCACATCTTAGAAAAAGCACCTTGGTTATTGAGTAATTCTTGAAAACTGCCCTGCTCCACGATTTTGCCATAACTGAGAACCACGATTCTGTCCATTTTAATAATAGTGGATAAACGATGAGCAATCACAATCGTAGTAAATTTATGTAAGTTTTCTTGCAGGGCTTGTTGAATTTCCTTTTCGGAATGAGCGTCAAGGTGTGAGGTGGCTTCATCAAGCAGCAAAATATCTGGCTGACGGTATAAAGCGCGAGCAATACCCACTCGTTGTCTTTGGCCACCAGACAGTTTAATCCCTTTTTCACCCACAATTGAATCTACTCCATTCTCAAGCTGATCAACTACACTTTCCAGATGGGCCATTTTGATAACTTCTGTCAAATTAATTTGTCGCGAAGCGCCAGGAACTCCCGCAATTTGGATATTATCTTTTAAGCTCATGTCAAATAATTCAGTATCTTGCAATACTACAGCTACGTGATCAATATATGACTGCCTTTGAAGGTTTTTAAGTGGAATATTGTCAATGAGAATATGACCATCATAGTCTTCGTATAGATCGAGGAGTAATTTAAATAAAGTAGACTTACCAGCTCCAGACAGACCAACTATTCCGATTTTTTCTCCTCGTCTAATCGTTAGAGATATTTCGTTCAAAGCGCTTTTTTTACCATAGCCAAATCCGAGTTTTTCAATTCTGATTGTTTTCCAGTCTGGTGGATAGGTTTGTTGTAGCGAAACTTTTTTAGGGTCTTCAATTTCTGGCTTGGTCTTTAAGATGTTCATTGCGCGAGAGATCCATATTTTTGCCAAAGCAAGCTGTTGCGTGACATTAGTCAATTCCTCTGTTGCCTCACTCACTTTGTTAAACAGGCCAAAAAACAATACCAGTAGTCCAACGTTCTTAGTTCCATGGTAAATGTCCCAAGAAAGCCAAGCTACTATGCTTAAAAAGAAAACAGATTGGTAGATAACCTGCAAAGCTCCTTGAGATTGATAGTAAAAAATTCGTTTTTTAATATTTTGTATTAACTTTTTAATATGGGAGTTTACAGACTCATTGACGCCCCAATCTATAGATAAGGCCTTAATTGTTTGGATATTATTCAAAGCTTCAAATGTGATGCCGCTCAAATTCTCAAATGCTTTATTGACTATTTTTTCTTGTCTTATAGATCTTTTAAGCAACAAAGTGCTAAATACGTAATACGTAATCATAAACAAAACCAGTAAAACACTTAGGGTTGGATCTAAGCCAAAGAAAATAAATACTATGCCAACCGTATTTACCAAAACTGAGAGCAATGTGTCGAATATCCTTCGAATGGTAATGTTAATTCCGTCAAGACCCTTGTCGATTCGCTTCATTTTATTTCCGCTGTTTTCTTTTTCTTGCCAAGAAAAATCTAAGGTAAAAATATGGGCAAGAGTTTCTTTATAAATGTCTAAAGAAGCCTTTTCTGCTACTTGGTAGCCAAAAAATTTTGATAGATTATGAGTTAAACCAAAGTATGCATACGCCAGTCCCCACAGTACGAAAATTCTCAAGAGCTCTTCGGGATCGGTATTAGTTCCAGAGTTAGTCAGTAATTCAATTATCCTACTGAGTGCCCAGGCGGGATATAGTCGAGACGCGTCGCTTGTTATGCGAAGGAATATTCCAATCAAGAACTGCGTGCGATAGGGACGGATATACCGAGCCACATCAATTACGAATTGGTGAATAGAATATCTCTGATCAATTTCCATGGTGATATGTTTATCTACGATGCTCTGGAGCACCCACTAGGCCACACTTTTTGTATTTTAGTCCTGATCCACAAGGACAGGGGTCGTTACGGCCTATTTTCATTTGTTTAGACCCAGGCTGTGGTTTGGCAACTGCTTTGGCAGAACGCAGGGCTGCGGCTAAATCTTGAGTGTCGCCCTTAATTTGTGTGGGGGCTGAGCTTGGGATAGTAGCGTCAGCCACTTCTTTACTCAATTCCTCGTTAATATCATCCTTTTGTTCTATTAATTGTTTTTGTTGAGTTGCTCGGAATTGTTCTCTGCTAATTGGTTGTAGGCGGAAAATTCGGTTGGCAATGGTTGAATCAACGGCGCCCAGCATTTGTTGGAACATACCAAATGCCTCTTTTTTATATTCAGAAAGCACGGTTTGTTTGTCACCTCGTAACCAGATACCTTCTCTGAGACTATCAATCGCATCAATGTGGTCCATCCACTTTTCATCCAGCGTACTGAGGGTGACGTAGAGCTCAAGTTGACGCATGGTCATCTCGCCTAAATCTTTTTCTCGCTGGTCATACAGTTGTTGTGAAATTGTTTGTAATTTTTCTGTTATTTCTTCTGGATCGGTAATTTTTGAAATTTCTTTTTCGAGTCGCAACTGCGAAGCTTGATCGAATGGTACTAATCGGCAAAATTCTTTTACTATGGTGGCATATTCTTCTGCAGTAAATTCTTTGGGCGCATTCAAGCTAACTAAAGCACGAATTTCTTCGTCTACATATCCCTGAATTTGTTGACGAAGCCCGGCGACTACCTCTTCTTGCTCTGCGGTTATTTTTTCGCCTTTTTCTAAGACTGAACCTTCTTCTAGCAAACGGCGTCTGCGAATGTAGGTAATTTCGCGCTGTTTATTCATCACGTCATCGAATTCTACTAAGCGCTTACGTTGATCAAAGAAAAACCCCTCGACCTTTACTTGAGCAGACTCAATAGATTTACTGATCATGCCGTGCTCAATTGGCTGACCCTCGTCAATTTTGAGCATGTCCATGATTTTAGAAATTTGTTCACCGCCAAAGATCCGCATAATTTCATCATCAAGTGAGATAAAAAATTGTGAAGTACCCGGATCTCCCTGACGACCAGCTCGGCCACGTAGTTGATTATCGATGCGACGAGATTCGTGTCTCTCGGTACCCAGAATATACAAGCCACCCAATCTCACAACCTCATCGTGGTCCGATTGCCATTTTTCCATGGCCTGTTGATATTCTTTGAGTTTATATTGAGTTGGATCGATCGATGGTGGTAGATTCAGAGTTTTGGCCAATTTTATTTGATCTGCAGTGGCTTTAACTTTTGATTCAGTTTTTTTACGATAGTCTTTCAACTCTGGTTTTGCACCACCCAGCACAATATCTACTCCACGACCAGCGATGTTGGTTGCTACGGTTATGGCGCCTTTTTTACCAGCATCGGCAATGATAAATGCTTCTTTCTCGTGATTTTTTGCGTTCAAAACTTGGTGGGTAATTTTTTTTCTAGATAAGAAATCGGCCACAATTTGATTATGATTGATGGAGCGAGTACCAACTAATATAGGTCTGCCCTCTTTGTGAATGGTCTCGATTTCATTGGCAATCGCTGTATATTTTGCTCCAGCAGTTTTATAAACTACATCAGTTTTATCTACACGTATGACGGTGTCATTAGTTGGTACAGCTATCACATCGATGGCATAGATTTTTCTAAACTCCTCAGCCTCAGTTGTGGCAGTACCAGTCATACCCGAAAGTTTACTGTAGAGTCTGAAGTAGTTTTGAATAGAGATTGTTGCTAGGGTTCGAGATTCTTGTTGAATCGGGACATTTTCTTTGGCTTCGATCGCCTGATGAAGTCCATCGGAATAACGCCTGCCGTACATGAGGCGACCAGTATGCTCGTCAACTATAATTACCTGATTATCACGCACAATATAGTCTTTATCTCTTTGGAAAATGGTATTGGCCTTGAGCGCCGATTCAACATGGTGAATGGTGTCAAAGTTTTCTTCGTAGAGATTCTTCACATTTAGTTTTTGTTCTAAGCGCTTGACTCCCAAGTCGGTAAGTGTAACTGCGCGCGCTTTTTCATCTACCGTATAATCTGCTCCCTTTGAGAGCGAAGTTACCATGTGGGCAAAATCATAATATTTTTTGGTCGGTTCGGAATCTGGGGCGGAGATTATCAGCGGCGTGCGTGCCTCATCAATTAAAATGGAGTCAGCCTCATCAACTATGGCGTAAAAATGAGTATTGTTTGGTCGTTGTACCATTTGACTGAGTGATTGCACCATGTTGTCACGCAGATAATCAAAACCAAACTCATTGTTAGTTCCATAGGTAATATCAGCGGCATAGGCTTCTGTGCGAGATATGGGTTTAAAGTGTTCGAGGCGCTCATCTCCCCTATCTTCTCCAGTAAAATCGGGGTCATAGAGGCTGGCTTTTTCATGAGTGATGACGGAGGTGGTTAAGCCTAAGAAGTGATAAATTGGTCCCATCCACCCGGCTCCAGTTTCGGCTAAGTAATCATTAACGGTGACGAGATGAGCGCCCTTACCCAGTAAAGCATTGAGATAGAGCGGTAATGTGACGGTTAAGGTTTTACCTTCTCCAGTTTTCTGCTCTGTAATCGTACCTTCGTGCAAGGCGATTCCAGCAATCAACTGAACATCATAATGTCGTAAACCGATGACTCGGCGTGATACTTCACGCACAGTGGCGTAGACTTCGGGCAAGATTGAATTGAGCACTGCCTTTTCTGATTTCCCTGATTTTAGTTCAGTTTCTATTTGATCCTGAAATTTTTTAGTTTGTTGAGCCAAAGCTTTATCGGAGAGCTTTTTAATTTCAGGTTCAAGTCGGTTAATTTGATCAACTTGAGCAGAAAATCGATTGATCGCTTTTTTATTATCATCAAAAATTGAGGTGAGAAACTTAAACATAAGATCCTGATTATGCCAAAAGAATAGCTGTTTGTCGATCTTAAAACGTCAATAATTTAGGTATTGCGACCGAGCCATCTGGCTGTTGATAGTTTTCGATGATCGCAGCCAACAGTCTTGGGGACGCCGCCATAGTGTTATTGAGCGTGTAGACAAACTTAGTTGAACCATCCTTGGCTTGGTATTTAATATTGAGTCGACGTGACTGAAAATCATTAAAGTAGCTAGCGGAATGAGTTTCCCGGTATTTTTGTTGGCTGGGAAACCATGTCTCAATGTCGTATTTTTTTCGTTGACCCGCTCCCATGTCGCCGGTGCACATCAGAAGGACCTGGTATGGTAATTCTAGATCTTCCAGTAGCTGTTCAGCCAACCTCACCATTTTTTCATGCCATTCTCGAGTAATTGTTTCATCCGCCACGGTGTAGACTACCTGCTCAACTTTATTAAATTGATGCACTCTAATCACACCCGAGGTGTCCTTGCCGTATGAACCAACTTCTCGGCGGAAGCAAGGAGAAATGCCGCAGATTTGAAAAGGCAACTCTTTTTCCGTTAAAGTTTCGCCCTGTCTGTACGCAGTCAGAGCGACTTCGGCAGTGCCGGTCAAAAATTGATTATCTTGTGTTTTATAGTGATCCTCTTGCCCCCAGGGGAAGTAACCAGTTCCCCACATAGCATC
Source organism: Candidatus Woesebacteria bacterium (assembly GCA_035341315.1). Taxonomy (GTDB): domain Bacteria; phylum Patescibacteriota; class Microgenomatia; order UBA1400; family PJMF01; genus DAOQVB01. Next base: position 16,620 of record DAOQVB010000005.1, read on the forward strand.
CTCATTTACGAGCACAGGAACCGACATGGGTTCAAAACCAGCAGTGACTAATCTATCGAGCGCGACTCTCAAGAGAGCTTGTTCAAGGCGGAGACCATCTCCTTTTAAGAAATACGAGCGAAATCCGCCAATTCTTACAGCTCTATCAACATCCAGCCAACCTAGTTTTGTCATAATTTCTTCATGTGGCTTGACATCGAAGTCAAATGTTTTTGGTTTTCCAACTTGACGAATCATTTGGTTGCCAGATTCATCAGGTCCTACAGGCACATCGTTCGCCGGTACATTGGGAATTTGATACAGCATCGCTTGATACTTGTCTTCAACTTCTTTCAGTTGAGGCTCGAGTTCTTTTAATTTATTTTTAAATTCTTTGCCCAGATTTTTATCTTCATCAGTTGGAAGTGTTCCATTGGCTACATTCTGTTTGAGCTTTCTCGCATGTTCATTGCTGTCTCGGCGTAAATCATCCACTTTTTGTTGGAGGGCGCGACGTTGTTCATCGACAGTTAATAACTCATCAACAATAGCGGGATTCAATTGTTTATTGATGCTCGCCTGTTTGACGAGTTGAGTGTTGTTTCTGATATATGCGATATCTAGCATAGTGCTCCTTTATGGTGCGTACGTAAATACAAAAAATCCTCTTGGCTTGCTTCTAATTGTAACCACAACTAGCGCATCCAAGAGGTTCCGCTGTGGCGGAAGGTGCCACCTCTAGCTACTTATTCCTGCTGTCACGGGCGTACCCGGACTGGATTTCCCCAGTCAGCTTTGGCGGCTGCTAAACCACCTCAAATGCTTTTATTAACTAACGATAGTATACACGATGCGGCGGCAATGTGTTTTGGCAACCATAGAACCACTTTACTTTTATTAAACCACTTTACTACCAATTATTTGCTTTAACTACTATGGTCTGGGAAGTAGTTGCGTTGAAGAAAAAGAAGGTTGTCGGAATTGATCATGATAATTGCTTCAGTTCTATATTTGAGCGTCAATCGATGATGGCGCAGTCTGAGTTTGAACACCACTCGAGCTTTTAAGGAGTGAACTGAGTGCGATAAAAATAGATTTGCTATGAATTATCGAAAACACCAATCATAAACTCAACGTGTTGGCTCGGATCTTTTTCAATTAACTCAAACCCTCGCTGAATATCTTCTCTGTTAACATTTGCGGCAAAGGATTTATCTCGCAGTTTTTTGAGTACAGAAGAAGTTTTCATTCCAGTAAAACCTTCCGGTCTCATTAATGAATAGGCATTGAGAAAACCTGATAGTTCGTCACAAGCAAATAAGTATCTATCTAATTGTGATTCTGGTTGCTTGCCCGTTCTGCTTGGTGCGTGAGCAGCGATTGCTTGAAGCATTTCTGAGGGGTATTCAGTGAGTAATTCTGTTAGTGCTCGGTTTGGATGTTCGTCAGGAAATTGTTCCCAATCCAGATCATGCAAGAGTCCAGTTTGGTACCAGAGTTCAACATCCTGATTGAGCAATTTTGCATAGGCTTCCATTGCTTTTGCAACCATCTCGCAGTGATGTCGTAAAGCTTTATTTTTAATATACTGTTCAAGCAGTGCATGGCTTTGTTCACGCGGGGGAAGCAGTTTACTTTGGTCGGTCATATTTACTCCTCGGATAGTAGCTTAAGTCTTGTACGGACTAAATCTTGATTGGCAGCAAGTAGCATCCAGGCTGCCCGTGGTCCAGCGGTTTTACCAAGAAAAGCCAGATAAATTGCTTGAAATCCCAGTTTGGCTCCAAGACTACTTTTGGCTGTTTCGTACAGCGCTTGCTGAAGCGCGTCAGGTTGCCATGCTTGATCCTGTTCTAGGAGGTGGAGAACACCTTTTAAGTATGTTTTTTGCTCTGATGTTAGCTGAGTAGCTTCAGGCGGTACGTCAGCTTTTGGTGTTAGTTGATATTCAGACGGGGCATAGTTGGTAACCCAGGCTTTTGCATAGGTTTTTCTATCCTCAAGTTCTTGTAATTCTTGCTGAGAGAGTGCCGATCCTTTCACCTCAGTGAATTTTTCTACAAGATTCAAGTCTGGGTGTTGCATCCAAATAGCAATGTCGCGAAAACGGGGCAAGAAATATGGTCCTGGCTGAGTTTGTATCTGCGATGCTTGGAATGCTCTGGATTGACGTTTATCACCAGTTTCCTGATCCCAAGTAATTCTAGCCGCCTGATCATATTCGTCAAACAAATCGGGAATTGCCATGCTATATGGGTCAAAATCAATAACCTGATTGTAATGGCGCGAGGCAAATAAAAATCGGCCAATTTCTGGAGGAAATAGATTGGTAAACTCGCGCGCTGAAGTTCCCACTCCTTTACTTGAGCTCATTTTTGTTCCTCTGACTAGAATCCACTCGTAGGGAATATCAAATGGAGTTTGGATGTGAAAAACAGTTGGGCATTGAGCATTAGCCATATCTCTAGATCCACCAGCAGACGTATGATCCTTGCCCGCGCCCTCAACATTAACACCAAGAGCTTTCCAATGGGCTGGCCAGTCAACTTTCCATAGCAACTTTCCATTGCCGCCAAAAGGTGAGATTTTTCCCTCATGGCCGCAGCCTTGAGCCCAGGTTACTTTATTGGGCATACATATAAAGCTGACTTCCGTACCATCCCACTCAGTAACGAGTGTAGTGCCAACCTTTCCACATTGTGGGCAGATGACTTGGAATGGATACCATTTTTCTGGCAATTTATAATCAGCTACATCCTGATAAATTTTTCTCAGTTGATCAACTCCATCAAGTGCTTCGCGAATAATTTCATCCATTTGACCAGACTCATAGAGTTGATGACTCCAAACTATTTCTTGAGTACAACCAAGCCTGCGAAACGCTTGCATAAAATCTATCGCATAGAGCTCGGCAAAGTTGGTGGCTTTTTCTAATTCAAGCCGATCCTGATTTGAGATTAAATCCAAACTCAACCCACTTTCTTCCAGCGAGGGTACTGGAATTTGATATAAGGGTTTCCCCATGTGGGGGGTATACACCTTTGGATCTAAATAAGCTGGCAAACCATCCATTGAATCCATATCGTTAAACACATAGGTGCTGACAACTTTTTGAGTTTTTTCTGCTAAAGCTTTGGCAACCAAATCATGCAGCACCACTCCACGAAGCGAACCTGTATGAATTCTGCCCGATGGAGTTTTCATGTCGTCAACATGCAGTTGAGTTTGGTTGGTTTCTTTTTGCCAGTCAAGAATAGAGTTGGTGACTTGATCGATCCAATGAGGAGATTGTGGTTGAGTCATAGTGTCATCTTACCAAAAACCCCGCTGTGTAGCTACGCTGTGCGGGGAGAAATACTTTTGTAAACTTTCTGATTATTTGATTTCGACGATGGTGTATTCAGTTTTCCCCGCAGGAGCAGACACAACGGCGCTATCCCCCACCTTCTTCTTGAGCAAAGCCTTGCCTAAAGGTGAGGCAACCGAAATTTTGCCATTGACTGGATCGGCCTCATATTCACCAACTAAAACATAGACAATCTTTTTTGTACTACCTTTTTTTGTCAAAGTAACGCGTGAACCAATCCCAACATGTTGGTGGGATTTTGTTGCCTTAACCACTACAGCGTTTTCGAGTATTGATTTGATTTGATCAATTCTTGTTTCCACCAATTCCTTATCGTCTCTGGCGCTATGATATTCAGAGTTTTCAGATAAATCGCCGTGCTCTCGAGCAGTTGCTACTCGTTCAATTGCCGCAGGAAGTTTGTCTTCCTCAAGCTCTTTGAGTTCTTCCTTGAGTTCATTTAAACCTTCTAGTGTTAATTCGGTTTGATTAGTTGTCTGGTTGGTTTTTGACATATAAGTGCTTTAGTATACAAAAGTCTACTCAAAGTGCAAGCGCGGTCCTGAAATACTACTATTGATTGGTCTTTCTGGCAATTTTTATCTCGAGCAGAGCTAATCGTAATGAAGCTTCTGCCATCAGTAATTCTTTTCTATCTTGACTTAGACGCATAGTTTCGTGTGCTTGTTTAATGGCTTGTTCGGCTTTTTGAACGCTAATATCGCGACTATGCAAGGCACTATCCACAAGTACAACGACGTTATTATCTGGAGCTACATTCAAAAAGCCATTGGAGACAACGATGCTTGATTGTTGCCCGCCAGATCGGTAGATGAGTTCGCCCACATCAATTTTGGTAAACAACGAAATATGGTAGGGCAAAATAGTTAACTCACCTTCTGTACCGGGAACGGTGACAGAGTCAACCAGCGCATCAAGCAATTCTGCTTCTTGCGAAACGACTCTGAGTTTTAATTTTGAAGACATAGTTAGATAGTTTTTGCTTTTTCGATTACATCATCGATGCCACCAACCAGATAAAAAGCTTGTTCTGGCAAATTATCGTGTTTTCCTTCAAGAATCTCTTTAAAACCTCGAATGGTTTCTGCAATCGGTACATATCTGCCAGGAATGTTGGTGAATTGTTCTGCCACAAAGAATGGTTGTGATAGGAATTTCTGAATGCGTCTAGCTCTAGAGACAGCCAACTTATCTTCTTCACTTAATTCATCAATACCCAATATGGCAATAATATCTTGTAATTCTTTGTATTTTTGAAGCACTTTTTGTACTCCACGAGCAACTTGGTAATGTTCCTCGCCAACGACTGCTGGCTCAAGAATTTTTGAGGAAGATGTGAGTGGATCTACAGCAGGATAAATGGCTTGTTCTGATAAGCGACGATCCAAGGAAATGGTTGAATCGATATGAGCAAAGGTTGTGGCTGGTGCTGGGTCAGTGTAGTCATCAGCTGGTACATAAATTGCTTGAAATGCAGTAATCGAACCATCTTTGGTGGAAGTAATTCGTTCTTGGAGTGCGCCCATTTCGGTTGCTAAGTTTGGTTGATATCCCACCGCGGAAGGAATTCTTCCCAGCAGCGCTGAAACCTCTGCTCCGGCCTGGCTAAAGCGGAAAATATTATCCATAAAAAATAGCACATCTTCTTTTTTTACATCTCTAAAATACTCAGCCATAGTAAGCGCTGTTAGAGCTACCCGCAAACGACTTCCAGGTGGCTCATTCATTTGGCCAAAACACATCACGGTGTTTTTTAGTACGCCAGAATCTTTCATTTCGTGATAGAGATCGTTGCCCTTTCTGGTTCTTTCTCCCACCCCAGCAAAAACCGAGTGACCCTCGTGTTCTTCGGCAATATTACGAATTAATTCTTGAATAATAACAGTTTTACCCACGCCCGCTCCACCAAAGGCTCCGATTTTGCCACCTTTGGCAAAGGGACAAATTAAGTCAATCACTTTAATACCCGTCTCTAACATTTCTGGTCTGGTTTCTTGATCAACTAATAAAGGGGCAGATTTATGAATAGGAGCGGTAAATTTAACTTCAATTGGCTTGCCTTCATCAATAATATCTCCCACCACATTAAACATTCTGCCCAAAGTTACTTGACCAACTGGTACAGTGATTGGTGCTCCAGTATCAGAAACAGCCAAACCTCTCTCTAATCCATCCGTTGGACCGAGGGCAATACAACGAACTTCTGTTGGACTTAATTGTTGTTCTACCTCTAGCGTCATAATTGATTTATCAGCGAGTTCGAGGTGAAGGGCATTCAGCAGAGCTGGTAACTTTTCTGTAAACTCTACATCGACCACTGGTCCAATAATTTGAGTGATAGTTCCATAATTAGTGTTTGGCATACTTTCCTTTACTGTTGTAATGAAGCGGTGGCTGTTGTAATGTCCAGCAATTCTGTAGTAATTGCTGCCTGACGCTCCTTGTTATATATAAGTTGTAAATCTGAGACTAATTCAGTGGCATTTTCACTCGCATTTTTCATGGTTACCATTCGGGCAGAATGTTCGCTCGCCCTGGCTTCCAAAAATGCTTGATAAATAGTGTTTTCAATATAAAAAGGAAGCAATTCATTTAGTATTGCTTGAGGATTTGGTTCAAATAAATATTCTGAATGAATTGTGCTATCCATTAAAGATTCGTCGGCATCTAGGCTACTGAGTGAGCGCAGTGGTAGTAATTGCTCAGTTTTTGGTTGCTGAGAAAGTGTATTGATAAAATCCATGAAGAATAAATCAACAGATAAAAAAGTACTTTCCAAAAAACCGTTCACGATAAGTGAGCTTAAGGGCGCAATGTCAGATGTAGTAATTTTATCCGGCATATCAGAAAATTGAGCAAATATTTCTAATCCGTAATATTGACAAAAAGAGATGGCTTTTTTACCAACCGCTACAATCACGCCGTTGGGATGATGATGTTTCCACTGAATTAGATTTTTGAATAAATTTTGATTTAAACTGCCACACAATCCTCTATCGGTAGCAATTACCACTCCGAGTGCTTTTCCCTCAGAATTTTCTTGCAGTAATTGATGAGAGGCTTTGTCTGTGGCTTTGGCGAGGAGACGAAGCGAATCAGCCATAGTTCGGGCGTACAGTCTGGCAGACAAAGCCCGTTCCTGCGCTTTTTTCATCTTGCTCGCAGAAACCATCTCCATAGCTTTAGTAATCTTAGAGATGTTTTTTGCGGTATTAATTCGTTGCTTAACTTGTCTAGAATTAGCCATTGGTATCTTTGTTCTTACTAGTTGGAATATGTAATTCAGGATGCATATCACTAAATGACTTGCAAATCTGTTGCAGTTTGGCTTTTGATTCGTCAGAAATAATTGCGTCTTTTGTAATGGTATCTAAAAACTTTGTTTGAGTTGAATGGAGATATTCCAAGAAGGTCACTTCCCACTTCTGAATGTTTTCAAGCGCAATAATATCTAGATAGCCATTAACGGCGGCAAAAATTACACACACCTGCTCGGCCATTTTTAATGGCATATCCCATCCCTGCTTAAGAATGGAATTGACTCTCATGCCTCTATCCAGCTGAGCTTTGGTTTTTTCGTCTAGATCGCTACTAAACTGAGCGAACGCTTCAAGCTCGCGGAATTGTGCTAAATCTAGTTTCATCGTACCCGCCACTTGTTTCATGGCTTTTTTCTGAGCATCTGAGCCCACGCGAGAAACTGATAAACCAACATTTATAGCGGGTTTCATACCCGCATTAAATAAGTCAGTTTCGAGGTAAATTTGACCGTCAGTAATAGAAATGACATTAGTTGGAATATAAGCCGATACGTCATTGGCTTGCGTTTCAATAATAGGCAGGGCGGTAATTGAGCCACCCCCATGTTCTTTGTTGATTCGGCACGCTCTTTCGAGCAAGCGAGAGTGGAGATAAAATACATCTCCAGGATACGCTTCACGACCAGAAGGCCTTCTGAGCAACAAAGAAACTTCGCGATATGCTTGGGCATGTTTGCTTAGATCATCAAAGACAATTAAAACATCTTTACCTTTGCCCAAAAAGTATTCGGCAATCGCTTGGCCGGCGTAGGGAGCTAAGTATTGTTTTGCTGCGGTGTCCGAAGCAGTGGCAGCCACAATAATGGAGTAATCCATGGCTCCAGCTTCAGTGAGGGTTTGAGAGATTTGAGCCAATGAAGCACGCTTTTGACCAATGCTGACATATACACAAATCATATTTTGTCCGGCTTGATTTAGTATGGTTCCCAGGGCAATGGCAGTTTTTCCCGTTGATCGATCACCAATAATCAGTTCGCGTTGGCCTCTCCCAATGGGAATCATAGCGTCAATGGCTTTAATACCGGTTTGTACAGATTCTGTCACCTTCTGCCGCCACATGACACCAGGAGCAACCTTTTCTAGAGGCATAAACTGCTCCGGCTTGATGGCTGGTTTTCCATCAATTGGTTGGCCTAGTGGATCGACTATTCTGCCAATAATTGAATCACTTACGCCAACTGAAAGAATTCTGCCAGTACGACGCACTGTCTGCCCACTAGAAATATGGCGGGCGTCGCCTAGGGTAACAATTCCAACTACATCCTTCTTTAAATTTAATGCTAAGCCAAACTCATTTTTACCTAAATCAATTAACTCACCCAGCTGAGCTTTACTCAGTCCCTTCACCTCCACCACTCCATCACCATATTTTACAATTGTACCAACTGACTCAGGTTCTGCCGTTAAATTGGCTTGTTGAATAAGATTTTTAAGGTTGGTGGCAAAGGAATCTGGTTTGGTTGGCATACTGGTTGCTTTCTTCATAACTCACTTTTTAGTGTAGCTTGTAATTTTTCTAATCTCTTTTTAAACGTACCATCATATTCTTTTGATCCTACACGCAATCGCAGTCCGGCTATCACGGAAGCATCAACAATTTCAATCATTTCGGCTGGTCTTCCAAGTTTTTTTTGGAGTGAATCCTTGAGTAATTTTCGTTGGGTGGCTGATAGTGGGTCAGCAGTGGTAACCTCAATTACTTCCAGCAAGGAATCTACTTTTTCTAGTGTTCCGGAAATAGTCGCGTCAAATTCTTGATTGCCCAACTGAATCCGAATACCACCGATTACTGCAGCATCAACCACTTCATCAATTGCAATTGCTGTACCAATTTTTTGAGCGATCAACTCTTTTAAAATGGATCGCTGCTTGTCAGTCAGTTTTTGAGCAG
>DAOQVB010000006.1:0-24169 GCA_035341315.1 Candidatus Woesebacteria bacterium
CCTCCGCCAAAGCGTCTTGGTTGCTCCAAGACCCATCACCTATGATCAAATAGATTGATTTATCTTCACTAATTTTTAACAATAAGCATGAGGGTCGCAAAAGAGGCCTGTAAGCTAGAAAATCGCCTAAAAACGCTTGGAAGGAAAAGTCGTTGGTTCTAAGCTTTTTGAGAAACCAGTTGCTTTCCAGATTAACTTAAGCCTGAAGTTGCTCATTTGAATCTCGTCTTCTTCGTTATTTAAACTGGAAAGTAGATAAAATTTGTTGAGTTAGGGATATATTTTCTTCGGTTGGTGGGTAAGTTGAAACAGAAAATAGTTTATTGCCTTTTAAGATAATGGTAATGTAGCGAGTTTTTGGTCCTGTGATTAAGCCTTCAATTCCTTGATAACCATCAATACTTGTTTCTTTGATAGTGGTAGGATCCATCTCAGTTTTTGCTCGTTCTAGGTCTTCTTCAGTTACATCTTTGTAATTTTCATATAAACCGTAGAGCTGATATTCAGGATTTTGCTCAGAGCCTTTGGTTAAAAAGAAACCAGCAGTACGAATGCTACCTGCATTATCTGCTATTTCCTTGCGATAGGTTAAATCAGAAGGGTACTGAAAGTTCAATCCAATTTCTTCAACTGTCTGTGACTGAAAATTTTGCTGGTTAGTAATTTGTCGAGTAAAACTTCGACCATCTGGGGTACGACATTGCTCAGGATAACTTTCCAAAATGGGATAATCAGCTTGAACACATTCTTCAAAAGAATTAATTTGTGCAACTTTACTTGTTCTCTGATACTTCCATACACCCAAGCCAACGATAAAAAGAACGATGAAAAAAGCAATAAGCTTCATGTTTTTAGACATCATCATGATTCTATTGTAACAATTAACCAACGAGCTGTAACTGTCGATCTCTTAATTCAAACTTTGACTTCACCCCACCCAATATTTTCAGTCTCTCTTCAGGAGTTCCGTATTGAAGAACATGAAGCAAATACTCTCGAATGATTTCTGTTTGCGAGCTCGATATTTCATCAATATTTTCAGCTCCAGTATTATGCTGTGTTAGTTCAAACCTTGGCGTGAATTTATCTATCACAGTAGCTTTTAGATGCTGCAGTCGTTTGACCTCAGTTTCAAACTCAGCCAACAGATATTTTGTATTGAGCTTGATTGCAGGTAGATGACCAATCAGCTGTTTAATCAACTCTTCTTCAGTAATGTACGGTTCCTTGCAGTCATATTTTTTGATGCGATTACAGTGATAGTAAATGTGAGTGTTTACTTGGTTTGCCTTTGTTCTTCGATACTTAATTTCAGCCGTCACGCTTCCACCGCATGATCCGCATTTACAAATCTTCTTGAAAGGAAATAGTTGCTTGTTCCATTGCTTGGGAGCAACTTGTAGTTGAACCTGCACTTTTTCGAATAATGATTTGGTAATTATGATTTTGTGAGTTCCTTTGTACCATTTGTCACCATATTGAAATTCGCCGTAATAAAATGGATTTTGTAGAGCCACATACACTTTGCTGAGGGCTAATTTACATCCACTTTTAGTAGTAAATCCAATATCATCGAGCCACTTCTTGACCATTCTGCCTGAGTATCCTTGATTGCCAACTTTGTTAAACATTTCTTTGATGATCGGAGCTCGCTCTGGATCTTGTTCGACTGTAGAAATTCTATTGGCTTTTAGCACATTGTTGTAGCCAATAGGAGCGAGCCCTGGTCTGATTCCAAATTCACACTTATTCCTTAAGCCTCGTTTTACATTCACGCCTCGATTGTCATTTTCAAGCTTTGCTTGACTACACAAAATCATCAGCAGGAATTTCTCATTTGGGTTATTTGTAAATGACTGTGAGTAGGTTTTTATATGTGAGAGCTTCCCTTGATCCATTAGGTCAACAATTCTGCCTAAATCTCCAGCGTTACGACTCAATCGGTCAGGTGCCCAAGTTAAAATAGCGTTGAACTTTCCTTCATACAACTTATTGAGCAGAATAGTGAACTGAGGTCGCTGTCCAGATTCTTTTGCAGAATGACTTTCAGTTATTGTCTCGATCACATTTATTTTTTCTCGCTTAGCAATTTTTAGCATCTCGCTAATTTGTCCATCAATACTCATTGCTTGTCGCTCATCAGATTCACTTGATTTTCTTGCGTACAAGCAGTAGCGAATATCACTCATTTTTACCTCCTTTCTTTTCTAGTAGTTGACTCAGTCTTCGTACCGTCCACGTAAGTTCATCGAGGTATTTATCTTGCTTCGTAACTGTGTAAAACCGGAGAGCCAGGACACATTGGTCAAGGATATCAACTGTTTTTTGGAGTTTTTGATCTGGTATTATGTCTTTCATCAAGGACACAAGGTACCGCGATTTCTTGGTAAGTCCAGCCGCAGTATTACCAACCATATGGGTCATTCCTTAAGTCTCGGGTCAAACCGCCTCTTCTTCTCGCACCACCAAACAATTCATCTCCACTAATAAACCAAATTCTAGGCATATGCTTGTTGGTCTTCATAATCTGGTTGATTAAAATGGAGAAAGCGTCTGCAAGGTCGTCATGCTTTTCGATACCGAGTCCGACCATCTGTTCGATCAAATCCTCACAGCCTTCTTGTGGGAACAAAATATTGCCATTACGGATTAGGTGTGAAGTAAGAGCCAGCCGGGTTCTTTTGTCGGTTGAGCCGATTTTTACACCCTCAACATCTACATCTTCATGATCGAGCCACTGAGCGAGAGCATCCTGGTATCCAACACTTTCAATAAACACCTTGGCTTTTTTCCCAGCACACATACCTTTGCAAGCTACTTTCACTGTCTCAACGGTACTTGGAAAGTCGAGTCGCTGGTTAATAGGGTTAGGCATGATGTAGATTTTTTGTTTATCCTCATGTCCAAACACCAATGCACCCACCATGGCGGTGAAGTCGGCTGATTCCTTCTGACTAATTGCTAAATCAACTCCAATAGCTGCATAAGTGAAGCTGTTACCACTACCACTGAGTGGGGGCAAACCATCGTAGTACTTAATCCATTCACGCTGTATCACTCGATCTGCATCAGCAATAATGCGAAGCAGATATTCACGGTACCAAGAAGCCTCGTTACCAATGGTTTTTCTTAAGGTATCAATGGCCTCCATGTTGGCAAATCGACCAGTCCATGCAATCTGATTATCTTCGGAGAGTAATGGTACAGCTAAAAATCGGCCATTCATTTTCCCATCTTCAAAATGTTGTTTGAGTCGCATCAATAAACAATCTTCATGGAGCTGATTGCCAACAATGACAATCTTGGTACTGTCATCACCAATCGGAAGTACCTCTCCAGTTAGCCAATTGAAAGTACGATCACGACCCTCTCTGGTTTTAGTGGAACTTAAGTCTTCCACGTCATCACAAATCACTAGGTCAGGACGGTATCGACCATGCTTAATACCACGAATAGACTGCTCTGTGGAAGCAGCCACAATTCTTGCTCCATAGTTTTTGAGCACTATTGAGTTTGCCGCCCACTCATCTGAGAACTCCTCAAATGGTCCAATATCTTCCTTGAGTAGTTCATTGCTTTCTAACTCTCGCTTAATATTGGTGAGGTGTAGCCGAGCTTGTTGTTGGGTTTGGCTGAGGATCAAAATGAACTTTTTCTCCAATTTGCCAGTAATTGCCCAAATGGGAAACGAAGTAGTCATGATCGTGGTTTTAGCCGATCCCCGAAAAGCCACCACTGCACTGATTCGAGTTTGCTCATCCTCAGTAATGGCAAACATTTCTTTATGAAATGGTGCAAAGGGATACTGCACATACTCACCTAGATAGAGTGAGAAAAACCAGTAGTGACTTTGTTTGGCTAAAGTGACTCGGACATCACGGTTTTCTTTAATCATTTGCAGTTCTTGTTGGTTAAGTGGTTCGGTCATGCTGACTCCTTTTCTGTAGTAATTTCTATTTCTTGCTCCTCACTTTCCTCTGCAATAACGGGTGGGATGAGGGTCGCCATGCCCAGAGCCTTCATAACAACAGCCTCTTGTTCAGGAGTAAGTTCCTCTGGAGTTCGTTTAAGTTGAGCAGTTACTTCAACTCTAGTGGCGTAGCGGTGATGGTGATGTTTGAGCCAAAATATGATGGCCGTGAGGTTTTTATCGCGAATGGCGGAGAGAAGCTGAGCCTCTGCCATATCGTTGATCAGTAGTTCGCCTGCCAAAATGGCTTCTTCTGCTTCTTTGGCAAAAGTCTTATTCTGCTTTTTCCACCGATAATAGGTTGATCGAGCCACTCCGATCTTTTCACAAGCCAACTGCACAATTGGTGTCTTCTTGAGTTGTTCGATGAGGAGCCTTTTTTGTTCTTCGGACTTGCTCATATCTGCCTCGCTTTCTCACTTGTGAGTTTTTGCCAACGGTCAATACTGGTTTGACAATACTCAGGATCAAGTTCAACCATGAGGCATCTACGTTTAGTTTGTTCACAGGCAATGAGTGTCGATCCTGAGCCACCAAAGCAGTCATAGACTATTTCTCCACGATTACTACTGTTCAGAATCAGTCGACGTAGCAATCCAATCGGCTTCATAGTAGGATGAAGCACCGATTTATTGGGCTTTGGGTAAAACAATACGCTCTTATCTTTAGATTTCACGAACTTGTGCCTGCCATGCCAGCCGTAAGCGATAAGCTCGTGTTGGGGAAGGTAGTCTAGTCTGCCAACTACGGCACTGTTTTTGATCCAGATCAGCAGTTGGGCAAACCTGACGTCTTCTGCTGCAAATGCGTCTTCAAGTGCAAAAAGCATCCTGTCGCTGTTGAAAACGTAAAACGCATTTTTACTAGCCAAGTGCGGTTCTACAGCCCTAATCCAAGCTTGCATGAATTGCTGGTACTGTGTGTTGGTTTGAAACTGGTCGTTAGCGATAATCTTTTGCTTGGCGACTGACTGTGTAAAATCTTGTTTGCTTTCTACATATCCGACTCCATAGGGTACATCCGTCAGGACGACATCAATGAGTTGTTCGCCAACGAGTTTTTTGACAGTGTGTGCATCAGTAGCATCTCCGCAGATGAGTCTATGTTGACCAAGTGCAAACAAATCTCCAGGTTTTATTGACATAGTTCTACCTCCTTTCCAGTAACTTCTGTGAATCGCTTAATAATGAGATCGCAAAAGATAGGGTCAATTTCACAGAGGAACGCTCTCCTTTTGAGTTGTTCGCAAGCAATCAGGGTAGAGCCTGAGCCGCCAAACAGGTCTACGACTACATCACCTAATTGAGTACACCGACGAAGCGGTTTCTCATGCAGAGTCGGTGGCTTGGAAGTCGGGTGTTCATAGTCTTGACTGGCAAGTCGTTTGACCAGCCACAGATCAAGTAAATCAAGAATGTCATCTAATGTACGATTACCTGTCGCCACTTCTTTGTTGAGAATCTCATTGAGATTGTTAATCGGAGCCAGATATGGTTTGCCACGAGTAGCATAGACACACGGTTCATATGCTTTGTTGAACGCTACTTGTGGGGTCATGTTGTGGTTGTTTTTGACCCATAAACAGACTCTCTTCAAGTCAAGGGTGAGGCCTTGATATATTGACTGCACGACACCGATCCAATTTTGATCGCACCATGTAAAAACGTGGCAATCAGGTGAAGCCACGCTGAGTGCATTGCTCAAGATCTCTTGCAGGAAAGTTCGATACTCATTGGAGCTTTTATTGTCCTGTTGGAAGTTGCCACCATACTTGCCCTTGGTGCTGATTCCTTTGTTGTAGTCCAGCGAAATATTATAGGGTGGATCCAGATAAACCATCGAGGCTTGGTTACCTCCGAGCAGTCGCTGGACGTTTTCTAATTCTCGTGAGTCAGCACATAGCAGGTAATGGTCTCCTAGTTTATAAAGATCGCCAGGTTTAGTAGTAGGTGTAATGATTTCTTGTAGCGCTTTGGCTTCGTCAAAGTTGTCATCTTCGATAGTCAAAACATCATCCCAGATAGCAGAGAGGTCTGAGTCATTGAAACCAACATCTAGAAGCATCTCGACATCAAACTGTTTTAAGAGCTCAAAATCCCATTGGCCGGTATTGCGGTTTAAGCGAAGGTTAAGTTCTTTTTCTCGTTCGACATCAGCAATTGAAACAAATAGCACTGGAACTTGTTCCATGCCAAGATTCTTGGCTGCTGCAAGACGCATGTGTCCGCCAATGACTACGTTTTTGCGATTTTTATGGTTATTGGCTATGACCGGATCAAGAAAACCAAATTTAGTGATACTCTCGCAGAGTTGCTTGAGAGCTTCCTCATCCCAAGTTCTGGGATTGTATGGAGCTGGGTTAAGCTCCGAAATTGGTATGTAGTGTATGACGGGTGGTATTTGCATCACGTCTCCTTTCATAAAGGAGAACGCGCTCACAGGGTGTGATTTACTTTAATTAGCTTTGGCGACAAGACGGCGATATCGAGGGCTATTATTTGATTTGAAGATTTCGACGAGTTGACCTAACTGGCTTTCCTGATACATAACCTTACCTGCTTTATAGACAACTGAAACAAGCTGTTTTTTCTCCCAGCTTCGGAGAGTGTCGTAGTGGATGCCAATTCTCATGCTTACTTGCTTACGAGTTAAAAGATTATTCTTATTTTGTGAGTAGTGCTCTTTTAGCTGTGAAATAAGTACGGGTGAATATGGAAAATACCAAGTCATATTTTTATGTCCAGATCGGGCAGAAACGTAGGGTAGTTTTATCGCACCAAACTTACCTTTTGATGCATATCTACGTAAAGTTGCTACTGAAATGTCCGTTAGAGCTGAGAGTGACGGGATAAGTAGATATTTTTTATCTTGATAGAAAACAATGCACTCTTCGGCACCTTTTTCCCGAGCAAAAGTCTTTTGCAACTCACTACATGCTTTGCGGATCAGGTCCCTCAAAATAAGCACTATCCTAAAAAAGAACCTCCGTAAGGTAGGCAGTAAATTTGCATCCTCAAGAGGATATCTTTCATCTGCTTGTTCAAGTGCTTCTAAGCAATGAGTGGCAAACTCAATCCGAGCTGATTTGTTTCGGTTTAAGTCATTCATCCGACAAAAAAGCCGGAATTCTTTGGGATATAGGTGACTTAGTGCCATTACGTCTGATTCTGTACCATCTCTTGCACGATGGAGCTGATAGTATTCAGCTAGGAGAAATGAAACAACAAAGTTTTGTACATGTTGCCAGATGTTCTTGAAAAAATCTGGCCAACGAAATGATTTGAAAAAGTTTACGAATCTGTCATATGCATCCCGCATTATTTTTATCCAGTTTCGATACGTTTCCAATGCCTGCTCTATAGCTCTAAAATGTTGTTGTGCCACTTCAATGGCTTGGAAAATACTTGGCTTAAGACTTTGAATTGTTTCAATAGCCTGAAAAATCGGGTGGCGGTAATTATCAAAAACAGATGACAAGAGTGTTTTAGCTTTCTCTTGTTCTTCTTCAACAATTTTAGCCACAAATGTAGATACTGGTCGATCTTGCGTAGTTCTTTCCATTATTAGCAATCACTCTATCATAATTGCCAATAACCCAAAAGAAGCACAAAATACACCCCGAGTAGAGGTGTATCTTTGAGAGTGATTTTGTTCTTACTCTGAGAGCTCAACTTCGGCAGGAGTTGCGAAGAGTCCGCCTCGAAGTTCAATTACTAAGCCCTGTGCTGTTTCTGGTATATCGAAGACAATTTCTCCATTCACACTAAGTCCTGGCTGTACTTGTTGGAGGAAGAGGTCGACTTGTCCTTGAGAGAGTCCTTTTGCTGTTTGACCGTCTATGGATCGCTCGAAGGTGCGTCCTTCGCTGTCCATGAGCTTGATCATCGAGCTGTCGATAGTTTTAGTCTCTTTACCGACGTTCTCAATTTTGAGTGAGACTACCTTGAATACTCCCTGGGCATCTTTCGATGTAAAGGAGTTGCCGAGACTTTGGTAGTCCTTAACACCGTTAACTGTAAAGGCCAGGTCGCCACTCTGGACTTGCTCACCAATCTTGGCGGTGATTTTCTCTTGTTTTTGGGATTGCTCCTGCTTTGAGCCAGAGCTACTTGATCCACTAGGTGAGCTATCCCCACCAGAAGCACTCACTACTACTATAAATACTA
This sequence comes from Candidatus Woesebacteria bacterium, assembly GCA_035341315.1. Taxonomy (GTDB): domain Bacteria; phylum Patescibacteriota; class Microgenomatia; order UBA1400; family PJMF01; genus DAOQVB01. Next base: position 8,137 of record DAOQVB010000006.1, read on the forward strand.
TGAACACCAAGATTCCAGTTAAAATCTTGTGTCTCATAAACCAATTACCTTTTTTCTCTTTTGAGTCAGACATATTTTTTCCTTTCTTTTTGTTGACTTATGCAAGGAATATACCGCAGGTTTTATTATAATGCTACAAGGAGAAGCTGTATAGACTGAGTTATTTCAACCACAATATTTTTGTGGGAACTAAACTTAAAACAACAAAATTACATAAAGAATTTGGGAAACAAATCCAGAAATTACGTAAAGAGCGTGGTTTAACTCAGGAAGATTTGGCCGATGAGGTTGGAGTTGATCGTAGTTATATGGGATTTTTGGAGCGTGGTGAAAAAAATGCTACTCTCGACAAAATTGGTAAAATTGCCAAAGCACTCCATATTAAGCTTAAAGAGTTATTTGACTTTTGATCATAGCCAGAATTGATGCTAAAGTTACAAAAGAAAATCTTGTAAACTAGTATCATATGGAAAATTCCGGCACTCAAGTCCTTAACGAAGTTTTTAATCTGAATAAAAGCATAGAAGTTGATGCTGCAGCTCGACGTGCTGAAGTGCTCAGTGGCGAAAAAGTTCCACAGAAAGTTGAATCTCGAGTTCAAAACTATCTTGATCGACTACAATTTCTTCTGAATAATGAAAATCCCCAAAAGCGCGAGAGAGCAAGAAGTCTCGTTCGTCAGATGTTACATGATGAGTATATTGTTACTCCTGACCAAATTGTTGACTATCGACTTCGTACTGATCAAAGAATTGCTCGACAACAAGGCCACGGCAATATTGAAATTACTCCAGATATACGTGATCGCGCTTATGAAGAGCTCGGAGGAGTTATTGAAGAAACCATTGGTCAACAAACTGATAGTCTTGATGCCTGGATGGATTATCTTCTTACTGAGGATGCCACATATCCAGATTGGCTTAAATATTATGCATTTCGAAATATTTTAAGTTTAACAGCGTATGATCACCAAAAGGGCGAGTTTCCAAAACGTTCAACAGGTAGTGTTGATTGGACAACACTTCGAGAGTTCCCAGAACTTAATAGAGAAGCATTAGCTTATGTCCTGGATGAAATCGAAAATAAATATCAAGGAGTAACTCGCAAGGAAGATATTCGAAAGCTTCTTCAGGGCGAGAATTTCGCCAAGATATATGCGAAAGCGTATGAGCAAGCAACACCAGCTAATACTGAGAGACTAGCTATTACAGAAGGTCATTGGGTCAAGTTTGATCAAGGTTCTGATCCCCAACAATTGGTCGACTCTATTCAAGGACATGGCACGGGTTGGTGTACAGCTGGTGAATCAACTGCCAGGTCTCAGCTTCAAGGTGGTGATTTTTATGTCTATTACTCACTAGATGAACAAAACCAACCAACTATCCCTCGTGTTGCAATCCGCATGGATGGAGACAGCATTGGCGAAGTCAGAGGTATAGCCGATAACCAAAACCTTGATCCTTATGTTGGGGGAATTGTCCAAGAAAAACTGGCAGAGTTCCCGGATGGTAAAGCGTATGAGAAGAAAACTTCTGATATGCGTTGGTTAACTACTATAGAGAATCGCATGAATGCAGGCAGGAACCTTACCAAGGATGAACTTATCTTCTTATATGAAATTAATGGCACCATTGAAGGATTCGGCTACCAACGCGATCCAAGAATTGCTGAGCTTCGTGCTCGTCGAGATTCTCGCGAGGATGCTCCTGTCGTTTTGGATTGTGACCCAGGAGAAATTGCTTGGAGTCGTCATGAAGTCTCAGCCTATACCAAAGCTTATATAGGGCCATTGTTCTCTGGCATATTTGAAGAGTTTAGTGGCTTAGAGCACATCTATACCTCTTTCCCTGAAGGAAAAATAGCGAGAGATGAAGTGGTTATTGGTACCAAAGACAGAAAAGAGCTTTTACAGGCAATGGAAAAGCAAGGAATTAATCTTAGCTCAGTTGCTCGCGAAATGATTGAAAGTCCTGATTTTATGCCTACTCAAAGTGGCTTGAGTGGTATTCAGAGACTCTTTAAAGGCGAAAGATCATCAATCACTGAGAAAGTTGATATCGTTCGACTAAAAGTGCGAGATTTTGGATTTACCAATTACCCCACCACTACTGAGTTGTTTGCCAAAGCAGAAGAGTTTGGCTTAGAACTCTGTCCAGCTGAAGTTGGTCCGCAATACCGTTTGCAACAAACTGACCAACCAATGGGTGATTGGTTTTATATTGGCATGAAACCGCTTGTCGCGTCCGGCAGTCCGGGTGTATTCACGCTCGGACGCTCTAGCTTTGGCCTGTGGCTCGACTTCAGCTGGGCGGGACCGGACAAGTCTTGGGATCTAGGTCGCGAGTTTGTGTTTCGTTTTCGCAAGAATTCTTAGTTGCTTGAATTCTTGAAAAAGTGACCCTTTGAATCTATAAAACTATGATACTAAATTTTTAAAATTTTTCAGTCTATTCGGGTTTATTTTGTATTTTTATTTACAGGATTTGCAATATAATTTTTGTAACTGTGTTGTATTTAATGGCTACGGCTATCCAAAGACATAGTCGGCAACTATATACTGGGATCACAAATGGAGAAATTCTTTTTGTGGAGGGCATGTAGTTTGTCTATAAAAAAAGAAAACTTGGTGTGTCGTGCTTGTGGATTTCTATCCCAAATTAATAACAGCCTAATATTTCTTTTAGTCATATTGGCAGTGACTCTAGATGGCACTTCACACATAGTTTCACCGCTTGTCGCGTCCGGCAATCCTAATGTATTCAAACTCGAACACAATAGCAATGGCCTGTGGCTCAACAACAACTGGGCGAAACCAGACAATAATTGGAATCTAGATAACGAGTTTGTGTTTCGTTTTCGAAAGTACTTCTTTTCCGCACTATTTGTTAGTGCGGTTTTTGTTTTGAGATAACTCTATATTTTTTCTCCACCCACCAAGCATTTTCCCCACATCGTTTAATTTAAAAGCGATTTCCTCATATTGTTTATGAGACAGCAATTTAGCTTCCCACGCTATTGACAGTAAAAATTTAAGTGAGTCAAGTAAAATAACACAGCCTGTTACCTTTTTATATTTTGCTTCCTTTTCAGTAAAATAGGATGCATATGTTTTTTCCAGTAAATCTAGAAAAGTGTTTTCAATTCTGGCACCTATCGTGTAGCGTGCTCCTTTAGGCATATGAGGAACAATTCGCAACCAAATCAAATAAGCCTCTTTGAGATGATGGACGACAGAAGTTGTGCTATAAGGAGTAGTCATTTTAGTCATATTTACGATAATATCATCTCTTTTGAAAATTTACTTCAATCTTGGCAAGAATTCTTAAATGGAAAAAGAAACCGAAAAGATGTGATTATGTTTTCAGTAGACTTGATGGATAACTTGCTAAAATTACACCTAGAACTCCTTAACAAAACATACCGTCATAGTTCTTACCAAGCCTTTAAAATAAATGACCCAAAACCAAGAGATATTCATAAAGCCGAGGTTAAAGACAGGCTCGTTCATCACGCTATTTACAGAATTTTGTACCCACTTTTTGATAAAAAGTTCATTTTCGATTCTTACTCATGTCGGAAAGAAAAAGGTACCCACAAGGCTCTTGGTCGCTTTATTCAGTTTGGGAGGAAAGTTTCTGTCAACAATACTCGGACAGCTTGGGTATTAAAATGTGACATTCAAAAATTCTTTGCAAACATAGATCATGACGTGCTTAATCAAATCCTAGCTAAACATATTGATGATCCGAACGCACTTTGGTTGCTAAGAGAGGTGATTAATAGTTTCAAAGTTGATGACAATAAAAAAGTTGGCTTACCTTTAGGGAATTTAACAAGTCAACTTTTAATCAATGTTTATATGAACGAGTTTGATCAATTTGCAAAACGAACGCTGAAAGCGAAGTATTACATTCGTTATGCGGATGATTTTGTGTTTCTGCGTGAAAACAAGGAAGCGTTGATTGCAATAATCCCTAAAATTGAATCATTTTTAGCAAGTAACTTAAAACTAACTCTCAATCCATATAAAGTTTCTATTAAGCCTCTTAATTCTGGTATTGATTTTCTAGGTTGGGTCAATTTCCCACATCATAAAGTATTGCGTACAACAACAAAAAGGAGAATGTTTAGGAAACTGTATGAGAAACCAAGTAAAGAGTCTATGGCTTCATATCTGGGGTTACTAAGTCATGGGAATACTCATAAATTATTACTGAAAATGCACCAACAATTTCCAGAATTTGAAAATATATCAAAGCATATCAATAAGAAATGAGACACTCCCTTTTTATAGTGTCCGATTTGTCCCGTTTTTGGTAGAATTACTCTGGAAGCACGTTTTAGGAATGGGACAGTTATAACGATGCACGGGTTCCAGACCCGGGTGCTCCGCCACTTTTGAGTTCCATTCTACCCCCATAATCACAGGTCAGAAATTATGAGATAATTATCAGTAGTTAAGGCCTACTGAATTATCATTATGCACTACCCTAAACCCTCAACAATTAAGCCTAAAGACATTGAATATATGATTGATGAAATTAACGCTCTTAATAAAGAGGCTCATCAATATCTCCGCATGCCCCATCTCATACTAAATCTGACATTTGCAGCTCTACCACTTATTATTGCACAATCATGGGGTGGAAAACCTACTGATCTCAGCCTACTTGTTGCACCTTTGATTTTTGGCATTCTTACTATGTATAATCTCAACCTAGCCGCTGAAGCAGCCGGCCTATCTGAAATACGAGACAGATTGGGAAATCAAGTCAACAAGGCAATAAAACAACCAATTTTTCTCATGCGAGTACTTTCCGATGCCCGCAGAGGTTCACCGGGCACAGTTGCGGCCTACGGCTTGGCAGCTCTGATCATACTCATAACGATGACCTACGGACTTATCCATGCAAAACAAGTAAACCAATGGTGGTTTTTGTTACAAATTACAGTTACTTTCATTCCCATTCTCGCAACGGGCATTGGAGTCATCGAACTTGCCCAAACGCGTATAAAAATCAATGATGAATTGGACAGTATATTTGGACAATCATCAAGACCTACTTCCGCACCCTCTCATGCCGATAGCTGGTGGAAACGCATTTTGACAGCTCTCACAAAACGCGTTTCGAATTAACACTACATATATGTAATCAACCCCCACTTTTGTTATCTAGGATAAGAAGTCCAAATTTCGTCCCGCGCTCCCACATTGCTGCTATAATCATGAATTAGATGACAATGACTTTGCTTGAGCATCATGTTGAAATACTCAAATCAAAACAATTCATGGAAGAATTGACGGGCAATGTAGGAGACAGAACTAGAAAGCCAGAAGTAATTGCTCAAGAAATAGTTGATAACTTAAAGAAAGTGGATCCTTACTCAGTAATGTTAAGTGATCCCGAAAGATATCAGGCATTTTTATCAATATTTGCTGAGGCTGTTGAGGCTTTTAGAAATGGCCAAATTGATGAGGTAGGTGATTTTCAAGTTAAACGCGATGTCATCTGTGATGCGTGTGGACTTGTTTCTTGTTGGAGGAAAAACGACACCCTGTCTCTTGAGGAAGCTATCGAAGCAATCCGGAACAGTCAAAAGGTCTTACTCTTCACATAAGTATTTAGAACTAGCGTTCTATATGTTTTGTGGTATAATTCGCTCAGTTATGTTGCAACAACCTATTGAAGACACACATGAAAAAATTTTAGCTACGACAACTCATTTAGTTGCAGTCTATGGCTGCGCTGGAGTGAGTATGCGGTTGGTTGGCAAACATGTGCCAATTGCTCAATCAGTTATCTACCACTACTACGCAGACAAAGATTCACTGCTCAAAGCCATGTATGACCGTGCCAATCGTATGCTGGGTCAAAATAGACAAGCACTACCACAACCCAAATCCGCAACGAAACGATTGGAAAATATAATTCGGTTTCAAATTGAGCATGCTGAGCTAGTTGTAGCTGTACTCAAGTACTACCTCCAGTATCGAGAAGATTTTGCCAAACAAGAATCTGGCACATTACCAGAAAAAGCCATTCTTCACGTCGAAGAAGTCTTGGAATATGGTCATCAGACAGGTGAATGGGTCATCACTGATTTACCAACTCAATCCAAAATCTTGGCCCATGCTATTAATGGTTATCTGCTCGAATATTATCCTCACATGCCAACCGGCAAATCTGCCCGAACTTTGGTCAACGCGCTTGTTGAGTTTACCAAAAGCGCACTGACGCCTCGTTCTTAAACCTTTTTGTATCTCTTCTTTTTCATTGTAAAAAATTGGTTTTAACTACTATTCTTGAGTTGAATTGGGTGTTGACAATGTAGAACGATCGTTCTATATTATCGAACAGTTGTTCTATTCTAAATGTATAATTAAGAACAATTCACAGTAGTAAAGTAGTAATAAATTAAAGGAGGTTCTCATGAACAAAACAACTCTAACCCTTGGTGCTGCAGCAGTAGCTGTAGTCATTGGCGCTGGCGCACTGGTAAATAACGCCGTATTTGCCAAAAGCCCAGCCTCGGCAACTAAACCCACGACAGTGGCGGAAAAAACGCTTCCCCCAACTGCTAAAGGTGAAATGAAACCAGCAGAATCCAACATTGTTGAAATTGTGTTAAAGGAGGATGGTGAGTTCGATGTGCTACAAGCAGCAGTAGTCAAAGCTGGGCTTGTAGATGCTTTGAGTGGCGAAGGTCAAATGACTGTATTTGCTCCAACTGATGCAGCTTTTATCAAGACACTAGCTGTGGCTGATGAAGCGGCTGCCATTGCTGCAGTTGAAGGTTTGCCAGTTGCAGATCTTAGTAAGATCCTACTCTACCATGTTACTGAAGGTAGGCGTAATAGCCAGTCAGTATTAGCAGCACCTCAGTATCCAATGTTAAACGACATGATGCTGAGCCAAACTGAGCTGACCACCGCTGGGATTGCTGAAACAGATATATCTGCAAGCAATGGCATCATTCACGTCATCAACAGCGTGCTAATGCCAGCGGCAAAATAATTCTTGAGCACTTCTCACTGGGTGGACCACAAAGAGCAGCCCCGCCATTCGGCGGGGCTGCGTGCTATCAAGCACTACATCCCAACTAATAATTAAACTTACTCATTGATAAATTCAGTTCTTTTATACAAATATGCCTGATCCTCTTTTGCAACTAACTCATAGTTTGGATCACTCGCAATTCTGTCCCTCATTTGAGTGATATCTTTGATACCTGCATAATTGTTGGGGTTTTGACCATCACGACTATCAAAAAAGATATAGTCTGCTTGATGCTGTTCATAATTTTCCCAAAGAATCCAAAGTTGTTTTTGGTGTGTAAGGCGAGAAGCAAGGTTGCTCTGAGCTGCAACAGTTGCATTGATTGGAATCTGGTTTCTCAGCCTGTCTAAATACACAAAATTTTGCGTGTTTTTGTAGAAATCTGGTATATATGACAATCGGAAAGGACCTTTTGTGACAAACTGATATAAGACTAATGCATTGGCAACAATTATGACTGCAAGCCACAAGTGCGCTCGTTTTACGCCACAATTTTTTTTACAAAATACACCAATCCTTTGAAGTGCAAGAATCATCGCAAAAGCATACACTGGTGCTATTTCCGCATTGTAATGCAGACCCAACGTGTGTCTTTGTGGCGAATCAGAAAGAAATCTGAGTAAGTAATGCAAAAGAAACACGACGGAAAGTTCTGGCACAAACACAGCAGTTAAACCAAAACTATACAAACTTTGAAAGGAATACTTTAATTTTTCAAATGGCATGAAAATATATGCCAACCAATCGGATGTTGTTTTAAGTGCTGTTTGATTAATTTGATAAAAGTAGGCCTCCCCACGAAAATACGGAATCAAAATTTGGGTTGTAGCAAAGTACCAAGCGATAGATACTACTCCAAACAAAATGGCTGTTGATCGCCATTCTTTTCGATTGAAGAAAACAAACACAGCCCACCCGATACCAAAAGCAAATAGAGTTTCCTTAAAAAGCAAACAGAAAATAAACAAAGCAATATGCAGTCTTTTGTTCTTTGAAATATAAAAGTAAAACAACAGAGCAATGGGCAACGTCGCAATGGTCACTTCATGAAAATCCCACCACAGTGCATTTTGTAAACCTGCATATAAAAAATAGGTCGCAAGCACACAAAAACTAGCCAAAGAACTTTTCAGAACTCGCTTGACAATCAAAACCAACACCAATCCAGAGAGAGTTACAATTGCTGCTTGCGCTACCAAAATGGTTTCCGACCAGGGGAATAGCCAATACAGTGGTGCTAATAAGAATATTGCGGGACTAAAATGATCGGCAAAGATGAGCTTGCCGCCGGCCTTGGAAAAATGATCAATGATCGGCGGCTGAAAATGAGCTACTTTCCAAAGCGCAGTATCAAAAATGCCAAAATCATAATACTGCGCATCATATTGCCAAAATCTATGCAGTGCAATTGCGCTACTGCCAACAAAAAAAATAACTGCGCAAAAAATAATTGCAAAATTCCAAAAATAACCAACCTTCGTTATTGCGTTATTTGTCATCACCTAATACTTGAGCGTCTTCAAACGGAATACCATACTTTTTCTGAAAAGATGTTGCAAGTGAGTCTGATCCTCTGCCCCAAACTGGATCTTGGCAACTCGTCGATTCAAGAATTGCCCACTTTGAATTAGATTTCTGAGTCAACATACAGTCGTTTAGATCATTTATAAGTGCATACCTATCAGTAAACGCTTTGACGACTAATTGATTATCTTCGTCTAAATTCAAATCTTTCACAATGGCTTTTTGCATGGCAATGTACTGCATGGTATCTTCGTCCAATTTACTGCAGGCTAAGCGAAGGAACGGATACGGTAAAATGGTTCGCCCTAAGTAAGGATCTGGATCACCTTCAACAGCGGTTAACTCAAGACTACAAATGATGTTTTTTTGCGGATGAGTGATATCACTTCTTCTATATCTTGTGCCATCTTTTTTTAACTCATTCGCTGTTTCCGGTTGAATGACATACAAATTTTTCTCAAATATGTGTAACAATCTATCGTAATACTTTGTCGCTTCTTCATTAGTAGCTAAATACAGTAGTAGCTCAGAAGGGTTTCTAGCTTCATACAGCTTGTTTTCATATAGAATCTGCGTGTAACAGTAACCATAGGTAGAGTATCTGCAAGCGTACGGATCCATGGTAATGTCATCCTGTTGAAACAAGCGATAAATTCTTGGGATTACCTGATCGGGCTCTGTTCCTATTCGACTTTCATCAAGCAGATCAGAATATTTGATATTTTTTGCATTTGTTTTCACCTCATATGAAATAAGTGATTTCTTGGCACTGAATAATTCTTGCTTGAGTTGCTGATTCTCTATAAACTGCAAACCAAAACAGATCCCAGTTGCAGTAGTAATCAAAACCGCAATTACAACAATAATCGTACTTTGTGGTAATTTAATTTCCCTCATACATTCAGTATAGAACATGTTGCGGCAGTATGTACAAGAACTTAAAAGAGAGTTTAATGATTGTATAAGGAAGCGTGGCGCGAATTTCTCTGAGTATTTGGGTGGGTTTGTCCATCTATTCCACTATCTATTCCCACCATTGTGTAATCGGCTCCGGTAATCATTACTGTTGACTCACCAATGAGATCAAGCGTTAGTTCAACTCTGTATCGATCAGGGGGCAGCGCCAGTTTTTTGCAAAATATCTCTACGACTCACAACCGGAAAATGAAGGGTAATCTTTTTTCCCGGCGGCACTTCAATAAAAAAAATCAGACTGATGCTTTATTCTGCTTGTTGAGAAATCAAGTTGAGAAGATTAGTCGCGTATTGATAATCTGCTTGGCTGACTTCATCATCCCAACTATATTCTTGCCAATGAGCGTTTATGTCTGGACTTTGTAATAAAGTCAGTAGTCTGAGTGTATCCTCATGCAGAAATAATTCTGCTAATATTCTGAGTGCTACCAATGAATCAGAACGCATAATAGCATGCGATAGTACTGTTACATCGAGCTCTTTGATCATCCCCATCTCGCGTGCACCAAATTTTTTAGTCTCACTTGTCCAAGTCATATTTCCTCCATATATAGTACTAATGATGTTATTTAGTATATCATAATATATACTTTTGTAACTTATTTGTAAGAAAAAGAGCTAGGCAAACAGGATTCTGCTTAAAACTCACTAGGAAAGAGTGTAATATTAAACAATGACTAAACCTGACATCAAACAGCAAGTAGAGCAATTAACAGCAGAGTGTCAGAATTTGAGTATTCAAATTGAGCAAAAAAATCTCAGCGATTCTGAGAGGAGTAAGTTGGTTTCTGAGCTTGAGGATAACGCCCATCAACTACTTCCCTTACTAGAAGAATACCCAAATGAAGAAGCTCGAAAACTTGTTGTGGGTATACTGAAACAACGACTCGCTCGATTGGAATCTCTCAGTGATAACGCGATGCTCGCAATTGATAGAAAAATGTACGCACTTGATCAGATAGTAACGAATCTAGAAAAAAAAGCACGCAGCAAGATTAATTAACCAGCTGGGTGATGCTGTTCAACAAATCGTTTCAATTCCTCTCCCCACTGCACTCGCACAGTCTTGCCACAGCTGTCACAACGAAAGCTTGGCCCTCCAATTTCTTCACCAGTTTCTTGAGATTTCCCATCCCAAAGTCCGGCCCTAACAAATGTGTGTGTGCATTCGGTCATAGGTGTGTCAATCATTGTAACCCTTTTTCTACCAACAGTGCTACTCATCGAAGTATAGCAAATATATTTCCACAGCATTCAATACTTATAGACGTATTATAGAAACGTGATAATAAGATATACTAAAGCTATGAAAGAACAACTAATTGGCGCTGTTGAGCTATCAAAAGTGTATGAGAATCGCTCTGAGTGGCTGAACAAGCATGGTTTTAAAAAAGTTTCAAAACCAGTAACTGCAATCAAAGTCTATCTCGGAGTGAAGATTCAAATTAGCCCAGATATGGGAGAAGTTTACGCGCGAAAATCAATAAAACCAGTAGTATTTCGAACAAACCCCTATACTCGGCTCTCGCCGCATACGATTGTGTTGAGTAAACAAATTTTTCTAGCGAGAAAACCGCTATATGTTGGTGATGAATATTATCCTGAAGGATCGCTAGTCGTCATCTGGGGCTATACGTAGTTTTTTGTTTAGTCGAATTTTCTATGTAATTGAGGTAACAGGACCAATCAAGAGAACATGTGCTTCATTGCAGGTATGATGACTCTCTACAAAAAGCCTGCCTCGTTGGCTCAAAAAATCTTGCAACCTCTGCCTTTAAAAATGCGTCATCGTCATAGTCATACAGTTTGGCTTCAATTATTCTTCTTGCATCGGCCGGCCATCTTCTCACCGGAGCGTCAACAAGTACTCTAATAACTTCTTGAGCAGAATATCCGACTTTTTGTAGTGACCAGAATGCGTCGATTGCTTTCTTAATAATGGTTGTATATTCATCTACTAGTATTTTTTTGCAGATTGCCTGCCACTGATGATTCTCTGGCTTATCAGCCCATTCTCGTAAAAAAAATAGGTAGTCATAAGGACCTCCGTCTTGCAGGAAAAATACATTAAAGCTAGATCCTGTTAAACTCTTTTCTGATTTTATTGCAAAAAATTCACTCCTTACAGCAAGTAGTGCGTGATCCATATGACAACGTAAGTATTCTCGCAAATACCTCTCCTGTTCCAAGCGATCTTCAGCGTTTGTGAAGAGATAAAAGAGTTCTGTAGAAATTCGTGCATAATCATCCATATCTGATTTAAAGAGTATCCTTTGTACAATCTTTTCTTTTTCATGTTCAAGTTCGTGAGATACAAATCCTTCAAATGCATCATCTTGATAAGTATTCATTGAATCTTGATTGATAACAACAAATGGTGTTGATTCAGAATCTCTCGTTTCACCCGCAAAAGCAAATCTTGGATAGTTAGGATATATTATAGTGCTTTGTTGTTCCCAGATTTTGCCATATGTTGCATCATCTGTCCTGATAACAAACGCATACGGCGAAACAGCTACAGAAACAATTTGTATGGGATCTGTAACACCAGTTAGGCGCTTCACCAATTCGGTATCGTTAGGGACTTGATCTCTTAGATCGTTTATCTGATTTCTTTTTGCATCAAACGCATCAATGAAGGCTTCTCCAATACGAATTTGTGGTTCTGTGAATCCATATGGAATTGCAAAAGTATGGAGAACTGAATAAAGATCATCTTTACGTATCTGCGGATCGATCTCTATCTCTTGCTCAATAGTGATTCTGCACTGAGCCCAAGCCTCTCTTTGACGCGCAAGTTTTGTTTTGATCTGCCATAGTTTTTGTTTTCTTTCAGTACCACTCAGTTTTTTTAAGGACCCAATTTCTTCACTCGCATCAAATGTGCCTTCAATAAATGGAAACTTTTCGAACGCTTTTTTGATTCTTGTAGCTTGAGTTGATTCTGTTTGGAGAACTTCAGATTGCTCATTGACTGATAAAGCAGGAGGTTCCACGCCATTGGTAGGCATAAGTAATTATTGAAGTATAGTTCCGGTTTATTATGCACTCTTTCCCTCAAGATTCAATATGCGTGATCTGCTATACTACCTCCAAACCTTCAGGGCAGGGTGCAATTCCCGATCGGCGGTAGAGCCCGCGAGCTGAGTTCGTTTGTTCAAAAATAACAGCGAGCGACGCAGGATTCGGTGCGTTTAGACTATTAGTTTAAACAACTCCGAGGCCGACAGTATAGTCTGGATGAAAGAAGGCAGTCATAACACACTATAGTCTGTGGTTGTGTTGATGTGAAAATCTTTCATCCATTTTTCCTAGAGGTTGCGTACTTGTAGCTTGCCAAAGTGAGGGCAATAATGAATCAACAAAAGCATCCAGCAATTTGGTATGGACCCTTGTTTATTGCACTGGCTGCAGCTTTGTGGGCGCTTGATGGCATCACGCGCCGAAGCTTATATCATCTCTCGCCGATCATCATTGTGTTTTATGAACATTTGATCGGCGCACTCTTACTGGCTCCCTTTGTTCCCGCTATTCTTAAACATCAAAAGCTGACAAAAAAAGTTTTCGCAATTGGATTTGTAGTAGCGTTATTTGGTGGCCTACTTGGAACCTTGTGGATAACCACTGCCCTCGCCAGCGTTCACTTTATTTCCTTCAGCGTGGTGTTTTTAATTCAAAAACTACAACCACTCTTTACGATTACTTCTGCGGCGCTCCTATTGGGTGAAAAAATTTCGAATAAATATCTTAAGTGGGCGGCGCTGGCAATAGTTGCGGTGTTCTTTGTGACATTTCCTAACGGCAATGTCAATTTAGCAACTGGGCAAGGCACACTGATCGCCGCCCTCTTTTCGTTTGGCGCCGCTGCAGTTTGGGGTATTGGCACCACTTTTTCCAAGCTACTGCTTAACGAAGTTTCAGAAAAAGCTGGCATAGTGTTACGCTACTATGGAGCGACAGTCTTGGCATTTATTGCAATCTTTGTATTAGGAAAAAGCGATCAAATTATTACTGTCGCTCCAACCGAAATTGGCCGCCTAATTTTTATTGCCTTTACCACTGGACTGGCGGCCATGTTCCTTTACTACAAAGGCTTAAAAGTAACCCAAGCCAAAGTTGCAACAATTATGGAACTGACATTTCCGTTACTCGCCGTATTTGTAGATATGTTTTTATACAAAACTTTCCTCACTCCCACCCAATACTTGGCAGCCGGAATACTCCTTTTTGCCATGTATCGAGTCAGTAAAATTCAAAAAGCACTCAGCTAAAATTTCAGTTACAATCACTTTGAATGTTGCAACTATTGAAACCGACTAAATGGCTCATCGTGACTTTTCTGTTGCTCAGTATTTTCATCAGCACCTCCCCGGTCTTTGCTCAAACCGAAACATATCTTGAAACAACTGAGGGCATCATTACTAAAGTGATTTCCACAGGCAAAGAAACATTTCGGAATGAACTCGCCGAATACCAAGAATTAGAAATTACACTGACTCAAGAAAAAAACCAAGGTGAAATAATTATAGTAAAGCACTTTTTGATTGAAGGTGATGCATCCAATCCCTTTGGTGAAGAGTACCAACTTAACGATAAAGTTAAACTCGTCATCAACCAGTCAGAAACAAATGAAAAGATTTATACTATTGATGGCAAGATCAAACGTGACAGCCTCATTGCTTTGGGCATACTCTTTGTCGTAGTTGTGGTTGTAGTCGGTCGCATTTGGGGTGCTTTTTCACTAGTTGGTTTAAGCCTTTCGTTCTTAGTGATTTTCAAATTAATTATTCCGCTCATTATCAGAGGAACTAATCCAGTGCTTGCGGCAGTGCTTGGAGCTATGCTGATCGTGCCAATTACCTTTTATATTTCTCACGGGTTTAATACCAAAACTCACATTGGTGTCATCACGACGATCGTGTCACTAATTTTTACCGGCTTGCTGGCTGTCTACTTTGTTGAAGCGGCACATTTAACTGGTTTTGCTTCAGAGGAAGCTGGATTTCTGCAAATAGAAAGAAGTGGCACGATTGATATTCGAGGTCTGCTCCTAGCCGGCATAATTATTGGCACATTAGGCATTCTGGATGATGTGACTATTGGCCAATCATCAACAGTACAACAACTGAAAAAGGCAAACCCAAAAATGAAATTGTTGGAATTGTATACCAATGGGATGAAGGTTGGGCAAGATCATATTTCTTCTATGGTCAATACACTCATGCTCGTCTATTCAGGCTCAGCCCTGCCACTCCTTCTACTCTTTTTTGGCAGTCAGAAAAGTTTTCTAGAAATATTAGAATATGAATTAATCGCAGAAGAAATAGTTCGTATGCTGGTAGGTAGCATTGGCTTAGTCTTAGCTGCACCACTGGCAACTATTTTGGCTGCTTATTTTTTCTCTGCTCGAAAAACTCTCGCTTCGCCTTCTCTGTAAATTTCTTGCCATGACAGATTAATAAACGTTTGTAATTCCCAAGCTGGATTACGTTTGCTGTCAGCCTCATTATAATTAGAGATAATGTACAACACGTCAGCATTGGGGTATTGATCAATACCCACCGGTTCAAGCCCGCTAGCGATTAAAAAGTAACGATACCTGCCCGCGCGGGCATCAGCATCAGTCAGTGCAGCAACAGCAATGTTTGTTGTAGCATCATAATCATTGGATTTTGCATCAGCCACTATGGCATTGCTAAGATTTCTAGTCAGTGGCATATTTTCTGACCAATCGGGAGGAGTAAACACATGATTGTTAGAAACGAAATACAACGTTAGTAAACCGATGATAAGTGGGAATGCATATCGATTGGTTTTTTTGATAACTTTATCAATACATAGAGTGGTAAATAGTACTAAACCAAACCATAGATAATTACTGTGATAATCATTAACGGTTAGCGGAAAAAGTCCAACCAACACCATCATTCCCAGCCAAGAAATGCTAAACCAACCAAGTATGTTTGACTTCAGTTTGAAGAGGTTATAGAACAGCCAAGCAAAAAGCTCAGAGTGAGCAAGCCAGTTATGAAAGTTGGAAATTCAAATAATCCTTGTAAAACTGTTTTTGTGTAGAAAAGTGGATTGACGAGAACTGAGTAGATTGTTGGAGTTAAGTACTGTTGTTCGGTGCCACCTGAGAGAGTAGCCTTAAAAATATTCCAATAGAAATGTTCGTGCGTGAAATCAAAAATCACAAAGGTGAGATTAGGTAAAATGAAAGCACTGATAAAAGTTATCCAATGACGAATTTTTCGCCTGTGGGATTGGTGGTTGAGCGACGTGAACATGGTCAGTAACCAAGCCAAACCAAGGGCGATGGTAAAGTAATGCAGCTGGAACAACAAACCAAGGAGGAATCCAGCAAGCACTGACCAAGCAACTCGCTTATGCTGTTTGAGCATTTCCAAACAAATGAAAAATAGCAGGGCAAAAAATGGCGTGGTGTTGGGGTTCCAAGGCCAAGAGACCTGGTA
>DAOQVB010000007.1:0-4142 GCA_035341315.1 Candidatus Woesebacteria bacterium
TTGCCTCCAGTTCGATATCGAATTTCGATGTTATATGTAGAACCAGCTACGAAAGTAGGACTATTCCACGAGGCAGTAACTGCCGCAGCATTAAAATATCCTTGCAAACCAACTGAGTTGCCTCCACCCTTGTATAACTCAATCCGATCGTTACCACTACCAATAGCCACAATGACTGGGAAACTCGCTCCAAACTTATCAGCTACGGCAATACTATGCCTCGGAGTAAACTTAAACTTAATCACCCCCCTATCTGCACTCAAACCCGTAATCGGCTGCGTAAGCGTATCCGCCCCATCCACTCGCAACCCACTTGCTTCAGTACTGTTCGCCTGATTGGCAGGAGTGACTGTGAGAGAGACGTCGGAGAGGGCAAATGCATAAGCATCATCCAAAAGAAATGAGGTGGTACTCCCGCCCTGGTTGAACCAATAAAGTTCGGGGTTTGAGGTTATTACTCTCTGCACAGTCTGAGATGCTGTCCAACTTGGATAACTTATTGAGTATTCTTGATAAGCTGAGTTTGAATGCTGTTGAATATGAGTCCCTTCTAACAGACGAATGTTACTACCATTCAACATCTTGCTCCAATGACCCCAGCTAAAAAACTTTCCAGTTGTTAAAGCAGGTGAAATATCATTAAGTCCATAAAACCTATTGTGCTCTATTGAGCCATTCAAACATGCAGAGCCTGAATGACAGTCCATGCTTTCAACTGAACCGCCACTAGATCCATTTGTTACCCATCCTGTAGGAACATATGGCGCCGAACCAATACCTGTTTCCAATGAAGGATTGGTTATAAGATTGGGAAATACCTCCACCTGATGCCAGTAACAGGTGCCAGAACTAGCAGTATTGATAAGCTGGACTTGATTTGCTTCTGCAGCAGGTGATTCCCAAGTAAAGATATAGACATCGGGATCTGTACGAGTACTGGTGGTTGTACCGTTAAGGTGAGATATTTCTGTTGAACCATCAGCTCTAGTGATTTTTACTTGAGGATTACAAGTTCCATCAGAGTGACCAAGAGCACGCAGTACATAGTCCCCTCCGTTTGTAGCAGTAAATGAGCGGTAGATACCTTGATTAGTAGCATTAGAAGTAAACTTATAGCCACCAGAGAAGATTTTTTCGGAAGATGAGAGGGCTGTTACTTCAAAATTTGTAAGATCGTATTTTGATGTTAAATATGATCTTACAGCAGATTCTTCTACTGAGTTCAGCTCTCTGTCATATACTAAAATTTCTGCTACATCTCCAACAAAATATCTTCCATATAAGCTTGAGTCTACCCCTATCTTTAAATTAGAAATTACTCTCCCAGAATTATGTGATGCCCGCAAAATTGATGGGGTATAGACCAAGGGATTCCCAGCACCATCACTAGCACCAGTAATAACCCATCCTGGAGCTATAGAGTCATCTCCATGAGTTGCTGAGCCAACTATTCTTTGCCATTGAGTTCCTCCAATAGAGTCTCTTTTTGACACTACCAGTGATGTGACTCCTCCCTCAGTTGCACGAATAGTACCCACAGAAAGGTAATCGTTAGTACCATCAAATCGAATCACTGGTTTTCCATCGATCTGATTCGTTTTATATATTGGTTTATTGGCCGAAATAGTTTGCGTGGCGTGAAAGCCACTTCCACTTAAATCTGTCATTGATGACACTTGATCACCATCGCTCAAGCCCATAATTGAACCTGCATCTAACCAGAGCTTGAGTCCAGAAATTTGTTGTGGAGACGCAAGCCAACCATCTACTCCGGCATCTCCAGCCATCATAAACCCACCAGTATTGGTGGTAGATGTGTAAAGGAGGTTGGAAGAGTGAGGATGACTCCAAGCATTACCAGTACCTGTTGTTAGTGCACCAGTACTAGCATTGGTGGGCAGAGCAAAGACGACATCCCAACTACCAGTTACTAACGTGGGATCTTTACCAGTTCCTGAGTTATAAATCTGCGCTATTTCATCAGCATTACCTACATCTGTCCCATACGTGCCATCAAACAGTGGGCGTCGATAGATGGTTAGGCCTTCAATGATGGAGTCCATAGGATCTAAACGATAGAAGCCACCACCAACAACATAGGAAGTAGTTCTAGTAAACTTTTCCACATCATTGACGGTGATAATGAAGTTGTAATTAGAATTGCCAATTTTTTCTTTCTGATCCCAACGAATTACAATATTATATGTCGAACCTGCAGTCCAATCAGATATATCAAATAGATAAGACCATCCATAATCGTAAAGTACCAGTCGATTATCAGAATGTTTGAAGAGTGCAAAATCTGTAGCTTGTCCAAAAATATAATGCGTTTTTCCATCATTGCCATTCCATTCAGGAGTAATCCAAAAAACTATTGAGCCTTGTGACCTATCAATCGTGCTAGTCAACGATCCAGCGATATTGCTTTGAGACCAAGAGATAGAATCCCCATTGTTCCACGCGTAGCTAGCATCTGACTTACCCTGCACCATCGGACCCGCAGCAAACGGCCCGGCGGAATTTCTCTTCGCCATGGAAGGAGTAAAGGTGGCAGAAGCAGTGGCGTAGTTGAAGTAGTTGGTACCCCAGTTAAGAGTGGCTGATGAGGCGTTCTCAAAAGAAGGATTGGTAATTAAATTGGTGGTACCTTCTTCTATAAAGACGCCTTGATGGGATGCATAGGTGCTAGCAGGAATAGCACCAGTGCTGGAACTAGAGTTATCAACCCCTACTAACCCACTCACATACTTAGCACCTGTAATAGTGCCGTGATTACCATTGCCAGAGCTATCAATAGCTTTACCAGTGTTTCTAGGATCATCCCCGTTTTCGTCGAAGTGAAGTAATAGCTTAGTGTTGACATCTGGTTCAAAGGGTGTGGTTTGAGGGGTGAAGTTGGAGGTGTAGCGGACGGTGTTGGAAATGCGGACTTCGTCAGCAGTGAGAGGCATTGAGCCACAGCAGTAGTTGTTTCCTATTCGAAACATCGATTGTTCCGGTGCTGGGAGAGATCCTGTAGTAGATGGATTGATTGTCGAAACCAAGTTACCATCGACATATAACTTCCCTTGAGTTCCATTGTAGGTTAAAGCCAAATGCTTCCATCCAGAACCAGACATCGCTACATTAGCTCCATTAGTTCCCTGAACTTTGGCATATATGTAATTTGTCGTCTGTCCGCTATATGGGTTAATTTCCAAAGATCCTTGAAATCTTGCTCCATAGCTCAGGAGTGAAGGATTGGTCACAAAACTAGTTCCGGGAATTGCAGACCAGTCGGGAAAATAAAACCAGCCTTCAATAGAAACTTCAGACTCTCCAACTAGAGACACGGGCACATTTAGCTGAGATGTTCCACCTCTAGATGTTTGCAACGCACTGCCCCCACTGTACCGAATCGCTCCTGTAGCAGTGGTGGGAGTGACTGCACCTGATTGATTGAGACAGGTGGTGGTGCCGTTGAAAGGACAAACGAGGGTAGCTGAAACAGAAGAGCCATCTGAGCGGAGGATGTTGTACCCTTCGCTAGTGTTTGGTATGGTTGCCTGATCATTGCCGTAGTAGAGAGCTAGTCCTGCTGAAGATGAGGCACTCTGGAGAGTACTAGGCAGTGGGAAGGTGACTGTAGTAGCAGGAGAGTCAGCACAGGTGGTAGCTCCTGATGAAATGATGGTTGATCTCGGTAATCTGACAAACTCACCTGATTCAGAAGCGTAAACAACTTCCAGATCAGCACAGGTATTAAGGAGCTTATTTGCTGTGACTAGCTCTTGGGTATTCACGGTAATTTGAGCCGAGGCAGTGGCCAGAGTGGTAGTACTCAGATTTTTAAGCGTAACTGGGGTTTTGTACTGGTAGTCTACGTCCCACCAGCCACTGTTGGTAGCCAGCTTCACTTCAGATTCCAGAGCCCAGGTTAATCCTCCCCCATCCTCGTACCCCGCCAGGATATCCGCCACTCCCCGATTAAACGCTACATCCGCTGGCATCGCTGTCGTCGTCTCGGTCAAGGCTCGAATCATAGGAATCAGCACTTGAGAAAGCGTAAAATAGCTCCCCACTACAAACGCCCCCGCCATCATCGCAATGGAACTCAACTGGAATTGATTTAAGCTAATCGTCCGCGTTCGGCGACGCTGAAA
>DAOQVB010000007.1:4242-23488 GCA_035341315.1 Candidatus Woesebacteria bacterium
TTACTATTTGTCTACAAAATAGACACAATTTTCCATTATTTTCTAACTTTTTAATCCCAATCTGGAAAATATTTTTTTCACTAACAGAAAACCGAGTATCTTTCTACTTCGGTGTCTATTCGGTGATTAGATCTTGTAAAGTAACTACTGCAAACTAGTCAGTTTTTTCCCCCTCCTCTGGTGAGGCTGGGTTCGGACAATTTCTCACCCAGCAACCGGGGAATCTCATCTACCACCTGTCTGACATTTTTTGGTAGGAAACGGTCCAGATCTTGATGGAGTTTTTTAACATCTAATACCTTAATCGTATCCTTAACCTGCTGCAGGTTAAACTCCTCATCATATAAAGCAAATTTCTGTTGTAGTAAGTCGCTTTTCATCGGTATTTTTCTGTTTAACAAATATAACAAATCATAGGCATCTCGCCCCTTCTCTCGATGCAAAAGTGCTCGCATTTTTTCTGCCAATAACTCTTCTGCTGACAGGTGTGGCACTAAAACCAACAGAGCCAATGGATAATTACTACTCAATGTTGACGTTCGAGGCTCAAGCACCGACTCTCGTAAAGAAAAATCCAGCTTAATTGTCATCGGCTGCATCGCCTGTTCCACAGGTAAATAGATTTTCAAACTCACTCCCGCCAATGATTTGAGATTTTTCCAACTCAAATTGGGAAATTCCACACTCAGCTTATCAATTGTTATCGCAACTGCAGATTGAATCTGTTCTTGAGACATGTTGGTAGTAAAATCCAAATCTTCTGAAAAACGACCTGACCCATAAACCAATCTAATCGCCGTCCCGCCCTTAAAATACGTCAGTTCCATACCCTTGCCCAAATAAAACTGGTTCAAAAAAGCCAGCTGTACATATTCGCGTAACACCGAAAATTCATCGATTTGTAGCTGCTGACTAAATTCTTGAAGAGCTTTAGAGCTTAACATATGACTGAGTCCATGGATAATTTCTACAAAGCAACTCAAGATCAATAGTTTCTAGATCAAACTGACTTAAATCGCTTGATCGCAATCCCTTACTAGCCAAGTAACACCAATCTGCTACCGCTTTTTCTGGACTAGCAATCAAGAATCGTTGGTCTTTAACAAAGTCTTGAAACAAACTGGGTTGGATCTGCGAGTACTCATAGGTCTGGTCTAGGTTCAAAATCTTGGAATGTTTTGGCGTCACCGAGGTAATTACGTGAGGAAATTGGGCTAAAATGCCGTAGTAGTTAAGAGCTGATTCTAGACTGATATATGAAGGAGATACAAATACATTGGCCTTCTCAAAGGTAGTTAGAGGTGTTTGCGCTAATTCATACATGCCCCGCTTTAATCTCCTGATCCGACGTTTCTTCAACAAACGAGTAATAATAGCCTGTCGAGCCGACAAGTTGGTTTCTGACAGGATAGTGGCTAACAACTCCACCGTCACCACTCTAACTTGCTTATCAAGAAGTAGCTGCTCTATTTCTGCTAAACTCGTATACGTGTTCATTTATACTACAAATTTATACTATAACTGCACACGTGTCAAGACTTGGTTCTGATTTCACAACTCTAACTTCCTATCTCGACCAACTCACTCAATACTCGTCCAAACAGATCAATTTTGGCCACTTCTGCTTCGTCAAATAAGAAAGGTTGGAGACGACGTCGAAATACATCAGTCACACCTTCGCTTGCTAATTTCGTCCGAGCCGCAGTTAACAGATCCACTTCTACCCCACCACCAATACCCTTCAACCGATTAACCTGCGTAAAATCTTGATCTAATCGCGCTCCTTGAGCAAATAACCACACCACATCATATAAGTCGCGAGCTTGGGTCTGGGGGCGACGCACGTAAGCTGTCAGTTTTTGTACGAGTATTTGATTAAGAGGATTCGTAACTACCTGCTGAATCAAACCAAAGCGATTGCACAACACTTGCTCTGGCTTTTGACCTCGCCACCAATTCCCATAATCCACTTTTATTCGTAGCTTTTCTTTTGGATTTGTTGAAATTTTCAATTCAGACAACAAGCGGGGGAAACGCAATTCTGCGTACCAAGCAGCCTTCTGACGATTAGTCACCAGCTCCACAGCCAAGTTCTCTCGATTCCAACGGGCTGTTATATTCTCTAGTAGAACGTGAATTTGCTCTGGTCGTAAACCCAAATTGTCAAAATCTAAATCTTCGGAGAAACGGGGAATATTTCGCAATAACCGCAAGCTGGTACCTCCCACAAATACTAGCTGATCAGCTTCCCTGTGAGCGTATAGGTCGTGAATAAACTTAGTTTGTAAGTACTCCCGAATGATGCCTCGCTTTTTGTGGCTCGGCAATCCCATCTGTGTTGCAAAACTAATAATTTGGTCAAATTGAGTAATTAGAGCTTGCATACTTCTCCTAACACTGTCTGTACCCAGGATGGGTACAACCGCAGATAGCGACTGAATATACTGTAATCTCTAGCGAATTGATCGAGCTCAAGGCGACTATCATCCAACGACTGTAGTTTTCGCACATACACATAATCCAACACTGCTTTGGCTGGTTGCGCCAAATTATACGCCAAACCACTGTTAGTATCGGTCACCACCTCATAACCAAAATACAGCGCCGTACGAATTTTGCTATACCTAAATATCCCACCCGGAGTCGTAAACCGTCTGGTAGTAGTCGGCGTGACACTCGTAACTTGCTGAGGCACTTCTAAAAGTAATCCATGAATGCTAAGAGCTGATTCTAGGCTGACATAAGAAGGCTGGTACAGCCATTGAGCAATAACCATTTCATCGACGGTTCGATCGGTAAACTGAAACAACCCTCGTCGGTGACGAATCAGCAACCCCCGCTGGACCCATCGAGACAGTTGTGTTCGAACATGATCTAGATTTTCTGTAACAAATAGGCGTCCCACCTGAGTGCTTGTAAATAACGGGGTTTGAATAGCAGTTTGTAACTGTTGTAGTTTCATTTACACATACTATACATTATTGTACATTTAATGTAAACAGTAATCGATGGTCCATCATCCTAGCTTATCCTGTTTTCTGCTACAATACCGAGTAGCGCTCCCATAGTTCAAGGGATAGAACGGAGGTTTCCTAAACCTCTGATCCAGGTTCGAGTCCTGGTGGGGGCACACCACACTTAATTACCACTAGTTGCTCTACCATTAGATACTGCTTGAGTCTAATACATACATATGGTAGTATGTATTCATGCAATTTTCAAAAACAACTATGAATTTACCTACTCCGTTATTAACCTCTGCTAAGCGCTACGCACTTGAACGAAACACATCGGTCACTCAACTAGTCATCACCGGCTTAAGTCAATTGTTGGCAACAGAAATGTCACCCAACCGACCAAGTTTATTAGAATTCATTCAACAATTACCAGCAAAACCAAAGTTGAGTCCAGCTGGACGCGATCAACTGTACAAAGCTACAATGCAAAGCAAACATGGCTAAACTGTTTCTTGATGCCAACTGTCTAATCGACCTCATCGAGAACCGAGATGAAACACTCGCGCAACAACTCACGGGCCATCAGTTGGTTATCTCTGCGTTATCGATTCATATCCTCTGCTACGTTGGCAAACATACCATGCCTTCAAACCTGCTTGACCAAGCACTCAGCTACTTCACCACAGTCAGCATGAATCAAGAGATAGCTACAAAAAGCTTACAAGGACCTACTCCTGATTTTGAAGACAACGTGCAACTTCATTCTGCTCTTTTTTCTCAATGCGAGTATTTTGTTTCCAGAGATACAAAATTGCTTCAGAACTCTGCCTGTCATCTCGCTCCTGTAATCGACCCAGCTCAATTACAAAACCTGTGATTGAAGCTATTGGTACTGAGTTACAATACAATCGCCAACTATCCGCTCCCATAGTTTAATGGATAGAACGAAGGTTTCCGGAACCTTTAATGTGGGTTCGATCCCCACTGGGGGCACTACTTCGACCGCAAACAAAAAGTAACTTCAGTGCAGCAGGTTAATGTCATGCTAAGCCCGTGACAGACCAATGTCATACTAAGCCCGTCGAAGTAGACATTGGCCCTATCAACACTCCTTGAATAAAACAATGGTTTACAGTAAAGCACGGCTCCAGAGGGGGTTATGCTTTAGTGTAAACAACCAATTGAAATACAAGAGTGCAGGAAATAAATGATCAATCTTGCTTTGGTGAAATCACCACTTTTGCAATCCCATATTTCATTCTTCTGTTCCAATATGAGTCTTTCTCAGTTCCAACCATCTTGATCTTCTGGTCTATCTGAAAAGTGACCAAACAAGCCCGCAATTGTTCCGCTGTTGAGAAGTCACCTTCTGTCAAAAACGACTGCACGGCTTTATCTAACATGTTTAGCTTAATTGTGTCGAAACTCGTACCAATAGTATCTTCGTCAAGATCCAGCTCCACCGTTGCAGATGTGGGATCAACAGGTATTAGTCCTTCGCTCACATCGGTCAAAAGTCTGACAAAATGATCTATAAGATCTCCCTTATATACTTTTCCAAAGTTTATACTCAAATAACGACAGAATTCTTGAGTTTTTTGAACGAGTGTTGGTTCTGCTTCCACGACTTCATCTTGCGCAGGACCCAGCGGTAACTCTATCGTTTTTGTCCGCTCAGCTTTAGCAAGAGCAATCACTTTTTCTCTCAAGCCACCGAACCGAGGAACCAATTTTTGTTTTTTCTCGATAACCTCATCAAGCTGATCATCAGTCGCTTGAATGATTGAGTCGACGAGAGTTTTCATTCTAACAACTGCTAAATAACCAGGAACAGGCTCACGAGCAACTTCAGCACCATCTTCTAATTTACCTAAACTAACTGGAATTTCCCATTCTTTAATCAGCTCTGCCACTTGCTCAATTGTTGTGCAGGCGTTAATTTGCGGGATCGCTTCTGCTTCACTTACTTGCTTGAGTGGTACAGTCGCTTCCGTTGTTATTGCTTGAGCCTCAGCCGAAACTACAGGCTCAGCCGTGCTATTGACCTGGGGTTGCTCCACAAGCGCTTGTTGCATTTGCGAATCAATAAGCGCGGTTAGCGCCGCTTGAATTTCCGCTGATTTACCAGGGACAATTTGCGCAAAAACACCCCCAATACTTGCAACCAAATCTCGCGCAATATCAAAATGACCTTTCTCTATATCCAAGTGCAATTCATTAAGAATTCTTGCTGCTAATACATCAAAATTACGACCAAGTTCATTATTCGGTCTGAATTGACTTAAAACTCCTTCCCCTCCCACCATCCTACCTCACCCCCTCCAGCTCCTTGTCCGTGTAGACCACACACTCCATGGCACCAGAGTAATTAAAGAGCTCGTCAATGTTAAAGAGAATGTCAATTTCACGCTCAGCATCTTCACCGTTGGCTGAAGCGTGAATCAGGTTAAATTGTTGGCTCATGCCAAAGTCACCCCGAATGGAGCCAGCCTCGGCTTCTCTGCCCAGCGTGGTACCTACCAACTTGCGCACCACTGGCACTGCATCAATGCCTTCCCAAACCATCGCCACCACTGGCAAACTCCCCATGAAACTCTTGAGCTCGCCAAAGAAACTCTTTTCGCGGTGCTCAATGTACCATTCGGATAGTTGAGCATCAGTCATACTGACCATTTTCAAACCAATTAACTTCAAACCCTTGCGTTCAAAACGACTAATGATTTCGCCAATTAGCCCGCGTTGCAGACCATCTGGCTTCACGAGTACTGCGGTACGACTAGTTTTTCCGGACATAACATCTCCTTAATCAAAATAATTCTACAGATACAATTGTGTAGTCAAGTTAGTATACCAGACTGAACCACTTACACGTATTTTTCAAATTCGGCCTGTTCAAATGGACCAATCAGCGCTAGGCGCATCTCACCAGACTTAAGCAGCGTCTGGGCTAACAGATTGATTTCTTCCAACGTCACTCTCTTCAATCTTTCAATAACTGCGTCTGGCGTATCAATTTTTCTCTGCAACAACTGGCGAACCCCATAGTACTGCGCCACACTTTGGCTATCTTCCAAAGATAGGACTAAAGTGCCCATGGCAAATTCGCGAGCTCGATCAAGTTCTTGCTGAGTAATAGCGTTTTTAGCAGAACTTAATTGTTGAAACTCATCCACGATGACCTGTACCGCTTCGTGGATGCGCCGCGGGTCAACGCCTGCCGCGGCGCCAAATACCCCAGCATCATGATAATAATCCACCGTCGAGTGCACGTAGTAACACAATCCACGCTTCTCTCGCACCTCAGTAAACAACCGTGAGCTCATGTTGCCGCCCAAAACGATTGACAGTAGAGCGAGCGCATACCGCCGTTCATCACTCCGGACCAAACCTGGCCAACCCAACATCAAATGAGCTTGCTCCGTTTGCTTCGTTTTGACCAATAGTCTTCCCGTATTTTTCCAGCTGGATTTGAGTAGCGGCGCTACCTCAACACGATGATCTACGCGAGTTTCTTGTGGGCGCTTTTCTCCACCAAAAAGCTTACTGACTAAGTCTAGAGTTTGATCTGACTCCACTACTGTAGCGTCACCAGCAAGCACTAACGTAAGATTTGGCAAACCATACCAACCAGACAATAGATCAAGAAAGTCTTGATGAGTCATCCCACTCACAGTTTCTTTCGTGCCGATCACGTCGTGTCCCAGGCTCTCATTTTCAAACAACAATTGATCAAACACATTATCAATATCCTGCATTGGCGAATCGGAGTACATATTGATCTCTTCAATAATCACACCTTTTTCTCGCTCAATATCCTCTGGTCTAATCAGTGGCTGTAAAAGCATATCTGAAAGCACATCCAACGATCGCTCCAAATGCTTGCTGGCTGCCTTAACGTAATAGCCGGTGTATTCTTTGCTGGTAAAAGCGTTGGACTGCGCCCCAACGGCGTCAATAGTACTCGCTAACACTTGCGGATCAGGATATTTTTTTGTCCCCTTAAAAACCATATGTTCAAAAAAATGTGCCAAGCCCTGCTGCGCTGGTTTTTCATAGCGAGAACCTGTGTTGCCTAAAACCAACGCAGTGACTGATGAAATCGATGCCATCGGGATTCTGATCAATTCGAGACCAGAATCCAGTACTTGAACCGAGTGTTTTAACATACAATCCACCTTTCGAATAATTAATCACGTTACATTTTTTCTACAGTTCTAATTCCGAGGAGATAGAGACCTCTTTTTAAGATGTTGCCAACGACTGCATTCAGTTGTAATCGAACAATCGTTCTATCAGCGAGGCTTCCATCCACTACTTCAACAATTTTCTGATCTGCATACCAAGTGTTATATGTTTGTGCCAAACGATACAAGTACGTGCAAAGTAAATGTGGGGCAAATTCTTCTGCTGCTTGCTCAACAACATCATTATATTTCTCTATATTTCTTAATATATCAATCTCTAACTTTGAGTAATTATCTGTGCCCTCTATCTTTCTATTCACTAATAGATCATTAAGTTGCTCTATAGATATTTTTGATACTTCGGCTGCTTGTCGCAACACGTTTTGGGCCCTCACATAGGAATACAATAAATATGGTCCAGAATTGCCTTGAAAATCTAATGATTCGCTAAAACTAAACGCTAAGTTACCTCCAATTGATTGCTTCAAGAAAGCGTACTTAATGGCGGCTTGACCAACTAATTCTCCCATCTCCTCTTGATCAACCTGAGAAAACATTTTTGTTTGAGAAGCCAACTTGATTACTTCAGTTTTGGCTTCGTCGAGCAACCAACCTCCAGCAATAATCTTACCGGTTCGACTGGACATTTTACCCTCAGGAAGCCTGACAACACCGTGGCCAATATGGGTTGTTTTGGCTGCTATTTCTGGCTCAATTAACGACAAAACCTTGAGTAAAACTTTAAAATATTCGTTAATTTCATTTGCCGTTATTATTATTGAGCGATCATAATCAAAATCCTCCTTTTTAAGTTTTGGTAGCGCCAGCTCCTTGGCTTCATAGGTCGGCAATCCAAGTGAATTGAGAAAGACTCGATCGTGCAGGCCGTGCTGACTGCCAGCAAAAATAACCGCTCCCTGGCTTTTTTCAAAAATTCCTTTTTCCAGTTGCTCTATTACAATTCTTGTACCCCACTCGCCCGCTTTGCTCTCAGGATAATAGTAGTCAAATTTCATTCCCAACCGCTGATAGATTGCATCAAAATACTCTATACTCCAAGCTCTGCCAGTAAAAAATAGCTCCTTAATCTCTGGATAGATTTTTCTGAATTCATCAGTAATAAATTGGTCAAAATCTATCACTGGTTGCCATGCTTCTTGTTCAACCAAGCGATCTTGACCAGCTTTGTAAATTAAAAAGTTCAATTGACGCATCTCTGCCTGGGCAGATTCATCGACTTCGTAGGCAGAGGCTCCTTGGGCATATGCCCGTCCCAAAAACGCGATTCGCTTCTGAAGATCTTGCTGAGAAAGCTGAGCCAAATCAAGTGACTCCTCTACAAACAACTGGCGCATACCCCAGATACTCTTGGCAACGTGCATACCAACATCGCCAAAGTAATCTGCCCGACAGACTTGTGCGCCGGTCGCTTCCAACAAGCGGCAGATCGATTCGCCCACCGTGTTGCTATATAAATGCCCAATGTGGAATTCCTTAAATGGATTGGGGTCGGTGAATTCCACAATGATTTTTTGGTGCTGATTAATTAGCGACTCAGTCTTGCCACTCATAGACAAGAAAAAGCCGATATTGGAGGCTAGACAGCTCTGAGTCAAGGTGAAGTTAATAAAACCAGGGCCTGCTACAACTACAGATTCAAGCCAGGCTGGTTTCTTTTCCTGAATTTTCTTCACTAAATAATGGGCCAATTCAGCGGGCTTTTTCCACTGACAGTCTGTACTCGTTTTTATCAGTTTACTAAATAGCACTAGCGACACATTTGATGTGTAATCACCATGCGATTGGTCGGTGGGAACTTCGACCTCCAAAAAAGTTTCGAAATTGTCAAACTCACTTACTATTTCTAGCAGAAGATCTTTGAGCTGTTTCTTGGCATTTTGCATCTGCAACGTCCTTGTTTTATTCTACCATTGTAGCAGAATGCGCAATCGTGTTATAGCGAACAATTACCGAAGTTTTTGAGTACTATTTGTATTCTTCGTGGGTTGCTAGGTTAGTAAATATTTTCTTTATTTATGGCGTCATTTATTACTCTTTTATTAGTATTTTTCAAATTTCTTCAAATTGCATTCAGCCTCTTTGCTTCAGTAGAAAAATAGTTTCGGGTAATACCGAATCCTACCGCGTAGAGTTTACTGTGGATTTATTTTTGCAGAAAGCACTGATCCCCACTATCTTCTGCAGAGCATGTTTATTTTATGATTGAATTTTTTTGTCTCTCTCAGAAATCAATAAACTAATCTGGGCTACTATGTAATCAGATCTGAACAATTTTTGCTTCCATTTCAACTTCCAGATAGAATGCACAGCTATATTTACTCTTAGTATTTAATTAAAACGATAAATCTTATATAGGATATAAATTAATTCTAGTCTATGATCTGGTCACGTCCCAATATCATTAAACTGCTCGTTGACAAAATAGTGATCTCATGTGAGAGTGGTGCTCACGGATTTAGATATCAAAGAGAGATTTTTCTCTCCACACTCGATCTCCGTCGCTTAACAACTCAATAGAACCCATTAAGTCGGTACGAAGGAGCACTGATCTAAATAGATCATAACGACTCACTACCTCTGGTGATGGGTGCCCAAATCGGTTATTTTTACCCACACTAATGACCGCATATTCGGGTTGCGTCCGACTCACAAATTCCATACTAGAACTTGATTTTGATCCATGGTGCCCGACTTTTACTATAGTCATTGGCTCTAGCAAACCCAAGCAACTTAGTGTTAATTCACCAGTGGTTTCTTGGTCCCCCATCAACAAAATTGTTACTTGTTTATACCTAACAAATAGAACGATAGATCCGTCATTAGAACTGATATCAGTCATACTGTTTGTACCAGTTATGTCCTGTAAGTGTGTTTCGCATTTGTGACTTACTTGGGTTGCATTTGAGAATCTTGCTACTCGAGGAAATAGATACGTCGCTACTAGATTTGAGCCAATGTTTATTTCACCAGCGTGGGCCACTATTGAAACACGCATTCCACTATCTTGCTCTCTCTGGACGGCTTGACTAAAGGTTAAAAAATCGGCAGTTTGTTTTTCTTCTCCATTCCACACAAGCTCACGTACGTGATAATTGGCAAAAACTGAGTTTAAACCGCCAATATGATCGGAGTCTTGGTGAGTGGCGACCACCAACTCAATTGTACGATCAACAAAAGGCACATACCTCCCCAAACACTCAATAACCTTGTCATTGGGCGGTCCACCATCAACCAGTAACTGAAAAGTTCCCAGCTGAACCAAGGTTGCATCACCCTGCCCCACATCGCAAAAAATAATTTGCAAATCTTTCCGAAACCCAAAGTGTGGCCAAATACTCCAGATAATGCAAATAACTATAATTAAACCTATCTTATACATTACTTAGTATTTCTTTCGGATAATTTTTAGATCATCACTGTGAATTTTTGCAAACCAACGCGCATCTAACCACCAGAATAGTAGAGTCAAGCAAAGATACCAACCAATCAATGCAGTTATTGAAAAATTAATTGAGATTGGTGGAAGCTCTATTGATTCCATCAAACGGATAAGAAAGCGCAACAACCAAGTTCCAAAGTACAACGGTGAGGAAGCTAGCAACACTGGCATCGACTGAATAACAGAAAAAGGTAAAAAAGAAATTACACTAACCAAAATAATTCCGAGCACAAATAGAGGGGCTAGCAACCAAGAAATAGCTAGAGTAGCAACAAGACTCATGCTACTCACTTGCATAAAATAAAAACTGAGAAAAGGAAACAGCCAAACTTGCACCCATATCGTTGTTATAAGTACTTCTTTTATATACTTTATTGCTTTATTTTGTATCGTTTGTTTTATGTTCTTATGCCCAACCTGGGAATGATTCAGTCTTTCTAAAAACTGCCGGAATTGCAAGCCTAAGACTGCTAGGATGGTTAATTGCAATGCCACTCGACTGTCTGAAATTTCAGTTGTAAGGAAAAGTAATAAAAATAACAGTAGTGACCACGAATAGGAGCTTTGCCGATGTTTTACCAAAAATAAAGTGCTGAATAAGCTCTGGAACACCGCTCTTACAATCGATACACTCATCAAGGCCAGCTCAGCATATAGCAATAAGTAGCAAAATCGAAATAGAAATCTAAGCTTTTTGGAAAAGTACTTTTCTAGGGGTAGTAATAACAGCAATAGCAGACTTACCTGCATTCCAGATGCAGCCATAATGTGTTGAATTCCTAAATACGCTATAGCATGTTTTGTTTCTTCTGGTAGAAATGAGGTCCCTCCAAATATAAGTGAAAAATACAGCTCGGAGTCTTGTTTTGGTAGGATTAGACGCAATCGATGATGTAGATTATCTCTAATCTGGAACAATCTGGATTGGATAAACTTCGGATGATACCAAACTAGTTCCGATGGTTTAATTACGACCTTTACAGCCGATGGTTCAAGTAAAAAGAGATCGCTTAACGAGCTATCAGTCGGCTCGGTGAGAGTGCCAAGTAGGGTTAGTTGACTGCCAAGCTCATACCTTCCACAACCATCTAACTTAAAAAGAATTTGGTTCTGAACATACCAACAGGTCGGAGAGTGCTGTTTAAGTATAAATTTTTCAATTGCGAGCTCCTGATTCGGTAAATATTTGTTTGGATTATTTAATTGCAGTAATTGCGTGAGTATTATTATTGCTAAGATGATCGTATATATTACTACTGGACGCATAATTACGTTATAGGAGCGGAATACTTATTTATTAATTTAGTAGACTTAATAATTTTATAAACTAATTTGAGTTTTAATCTCATCAAATATGTCATTTGACACTATTTTTAGCTCTGTTAATTGTTCAAGTGAAACATACGGGCGGTTTGCAATTATGTCTTCGGCTCTTTTTGCACCAATACCAGTTAGGGTATCTAACTCGCTTGCGCTCGCTGTATTGATTGAAATTAGACCACCCTCATCACCAACTAAGGTTTGTGCCTCAGAACTAAATTGGTTAATTGGACGACAATACTCAATCTCATCTTTGTGTGGAATGTAGATTTTTTGTCCGTCCTCTAGGGATTGCGCCATATTGAGTGCATGCAAAACATATGGCGCATTGGCTGACTTAGTTAGTCCACCAGCTTTCTCAACTGCTTCTCCCAAACGTTGTGTTGATTCAAGGGCATAGACACCTGGAGCTTCTATCTCTCCTCGAATATCAACCAGTATTTGAGCCGCTGCACTTGCATCAACTACAAACTCGGTTTGCGGAGGACACTCTAGCACGGTGGTCTTGCCACTAATCATGAGGATCCAGACTAAATCAGTCACGCTAATCAACAACCCCACTACTATTAGCAAAATTACTACTATTTTACTGTGGCGTTTGAGCAACGATAACCATTCGGTTTTTGAATCTAAGTCATGTCTGAATAGCACAACCCTAATCTATCAATAGTATCTAACAACAACCGTAGCGTATTTGAGGCTACATAACTAAATTCAGAACCTTGTTGCGAACATAGATCGTTCGTTTTAAAGTCTGCTCTGATACCCATTTTTGCACATCTGGGAGCTGTAAAGCTTGCTTAACCAGGGTTGCCTCCGTTAGAGTATTATCAGCAGCCAGGTTAATGGTGGCACGTAATTTTCCGTTAATTTGAACTGGCAAAACAATGAAATCTTCTTTTGCCAACAGTGGATCTGCCATAGGCCATTCAGCCTGATGAACGGACCAGAACCCAGGCGCCGCTTGAGTACCAGCAACCTTAAGATAGTGCTGATAGAGTTCCTCAGCCAAGAATGGAGCTAGCGGCGCCACCAATCGAATCACCACACCAACTTGCTCCAATGGCAAAACTACAGCATCATGCTCTTCCCAAGTATTCACCAGCTCCATCAACGAAGCTATGCCTGTATTAAATTTCAATTCAGGAAAATCCTGAGTAATTTTTTGTACTACTTTGTGTAACTTGCGTAGTACTTGTAACTGCGACTCTGTTGGCTCAGATGCCTCTATAGCCAGTGATTCTTTAGACTCCAAATTGGCAAATACTAAATTATAAAAGCGCTGCCAAAACCGAAAGACTCCAACCACCGCTCGGACATCCCACGGCTTGTCAGCCTCGATTGGCCCCATAAACATTTCATACGTTCGTAAGGTATCTGCACCAAATTTTTCGATGATTTCATCTGGATTAATTACATTGCCCTTGCTCTTGCTCATTTTTTTGTTGTCTGGACCCAAGATCATGCCCTGATGGCGCATCTTCATAAATGGTTCCGCAAAATCAAGATATCCCTGATCTCGTAAAAATTTTGTAAAAAACCTTGAGTAAAGCAGATGTAACACAATGTGTTCTGGTCCAATCATATAAAAATCTACCGGCAACCAGTGTTGCAACTGCTTAGTGTCTGCAAAAACCCTCTCATCTCTCGCCGAGACGTATCTGAGGTAGTACCAACTTGAGTCAACAAAGGTATCCATTGTGTCAAATTCGGGTCTCCAACCCTTGCCATACAATCGCTCCGTTCTCTCAATAAATTCTTTGGAAGATTGCAGGGGTGATTCTCCGGTAGGTTTAAAATCAACGTCAGTTGGTAACAACCAAGGCAGGTGCTCTTCTTTGACTGGATGAGGTTGGCCCTCTGGATCATAAACAATTGGAATCGGCGCACCCCAATAGCGCTGGCGACTGATCAGCCAATCTCTAAGCTTGTAGGTTGTCACTCGTTTGCCCCAACCCTGCTTTTCCAGATGTGCCGTCATTGCTTCAATAGCCTCAGAAATTGCCATGCCATCTAAAAATCCAGAGTTTACCATCACTCCTTCCGATTCTTGAACTTGTTCTAGCTTGGTAATTTCTGAGATGTCACCATCGGCTGCTTTCACTACTCTTAAAATTGGGAGTGAAAAAGTTCGCGCAAACTCAAAATCTCTTTTATCATGACCTGGCACTCCAACTACTGCTCCTGTCCCAAATCCTGCCAATACAAAGTCAGAGACCCAAATGGGTAGTTTTCGACCGGTTAATTGATTAACTGCCATCAGTCCGGTATCTACACCAGTTTTCACTCTTCCCTCTTGCTGTCTCTCAAGCTCAGTCTTATGAAGCGTTTTCTCAACATATTCTGCGATTTCAGGTGAAGTTTTTGCTAATGCTTGAGCCAATGCATGCTCTGGGGCAATTACCACAAACGTGGCTCCAAAATTAGTATCCGGCCTGGTAGTGAAACAACTAATTTCGCCAGCGTTTTCCCCTGACTGGTTTTGTACCTGATAGGTAATAGTAATACCAGTTTTTTTACCAATCCAATTCAATTGCTGTTGTTTAGTCGCATGAGGCCAATCAACTTCTTCCAATCCCGAGATTAACTCGTCTTGATACTCGGTTATCTTGAAATACCACTGTTTCATTTGTTTTTGCACGACAGCAGCTCCGCATCGTTCGCACAAACCATCCACAACTTGCTCATTCGCTAACACCGTTTGACACGAAGGACACCAATTTACTGTTCCAGTACCTTGATAGGCTAAACTCTGCTTATGAAGTTGCAAAAACAACCATTGTGTCCACTTGTAGTATCCAGGGTGACACGTAGCGATTTCGCTCGACCAGTCATACGAAATCGCCAACCTCTTAATTTGTTCATGAAACGTATCGATTGCTTGCTTCGTCGTAATTGCCGGAGCTACTCCTGTTTTAATCGCATAATTTTCCGCTGGCAAACCAAATGCATCCCACCCCACTGGAAAAAAAACGTGCTTGCCTTGCATTCGGTTGAAACGAGCCAAAATATCAAGAGCAGTCATGCTTTCCACATGACCCACATGCAGACCAGATCCCGAGGGATACGCAAAGGCAAACAGCAAATAAAACTTTTCTTTTTCGGATAGCTCCTTCGTAGTCGATTGAAATAAGCCTATTTTCTCCCATTCAGATAGCCAATGTTTTTCAGATTCGGAGGGGTTGTACGATTGGGGTATTGGTTTTTTCACAATGCTCTCGAGTATAGCATAAATCTCCATAGAGTTTCGTTTTACCTTATAGTAGTATAGAAGTATGCATCCCCGACAGCACACTGCCCTTTTGCTGTTTGCCATTTTTTTGGCATTCGTCTGGTTGCAAGTTCCCATGCTTAAATCTCTGAGCCTTCAAGCTGTTGCCGCATCAACCATTTGTTACTTTGTAATCAAAAAATATACTCGAGCAAAACTTAAACACATCCTGCCACAAGAAAATTCAGCCGAAATGGCGCTAGTCACTTTTAGCCTCTTACTGCTAGTAGGTAACAGTGGTACTTTAAACTCACCCCTCTTTCCCCTGACCTATATTCACCTCTTTTTTTTAGTCATGAGTTCATCAAGAAGCACAGCAATCACCGTTGGTCCAGCTACCGCGCTCTTTCATTTTGGACTAGAACCAACTATTTCTCTCTCAAACATTGGACACCTGATCACCATCCCAATTATTTTGCTATTTTTTCTATTTGCCAGAGAACAACATGAAGAAGTAATTAAAGAAAAACAAACCATAGCTCAGGAGGAGGTTTTACTTACGCAGTGCTCAAAAGAAACCAGAAAACTACAAGATAAGTTGGCAAAACTAGAAAAAGATAAAAACAATCAACGCTCTCAACTAATTGAAGGCCGTGCTCTACTAGACCAAGCTCGTCAACAAATCACTCAATGGAAACAGCAATATTTTGCTTGTGAACCAAAGGCTTTGGCTGAAGCTGATGACCTCAATCAGCAAATCGACCAAGCCATACTTCTCCAACCAAGTGTAGAGGAAAAAACTGAAAATGAACTTGTCTAACCCGACGCATCCTCAAATGGTCTTGTATGGTTTTTTTGGAACCTTACTAGTGCTGATTTTGATTTGCTTATCCAGCCAGGCAGTTTATGCAGAAACACTTGAGTCGAACTCATTTATAATTCAATTTGGCAATTTTAATGTTACTTCTGGAGAAAAATCTAGTACAACCTACAACGTAACCGATACAGTCGGCCAAACAGGCGCAGGTCCCTATGGTGAATTTGGCACCGCAAGTTATTTTGTTGGTGGAGGTTTTCAGTACATTTATCCAATCGATCAATTTCGCTTCACAATTTCAAAAACAGACATTAATTTGGGTCAATTAACGGCACAAGCGCATAATACCGACACTAATGTCCTCACCATTACCGCACCAACAGCTGGTGGTTACCAGATTTATGCATATGAACAACATCCGTTAAAACTGCTAAATGGCATACCCACTATTCCTGATACAACTTGCGACAATAATGACTGTGACCAAACCACCGCAGAGATCTGGCAAAATACTGATGTTGGCGGATTTGGTTTCAATGTTAATGGTGACGACACAGCGGCTGACTTTATTAATACAAATTACTTTCGTCAGTTTGCCAACAATGCCTTGAGTGAACCGATGCAGGTCATTATGAGCAATACTGGATATGTCGTTAATCGCGCTGCAACAGTCACCTATAAAGCGGGTCTATTTGGTAGTGAACCTGCAGGTACCTATGAAACTTCTATCGTATTTGTCGCAGTACCAGCATATTAATAACACTAATAAATACACTATGATTACTAGTAACAAAATTAAAACATGGCATTTAGTAGTGGTTTTTTGCGGAATTAGTTGGTTTTGGCTGCAATACCCCACATCCATTTCAGCACAATCTGATTATTCTTTGTCAGTTTACCCCCCGAGTGCTTATCTAAAAATCAAACCAGGAACCACGGCAAACCACACCATAGAATTGACCAATACCACAACTAATACAATTGTGGTTACTCCAAAGGTGTTTGATTCTAAACCGGAAGAAGACTCAGGTTACCCGGAAATGCAACCAACATTTTCGTTTCCTTATCTGTCGGAACAAGTACAAAAAATGTCGCCAATTTTGATAAAGCCAGGAGAAACAAATAGTTTTTCTTTAGATTTTACGGTCCCCCCCGAAGCAATTACTAGAGAATATCCCCTTACTGTGCTGTTTTCATCAACTATTGAACAAGCAAATACAACTAATCAAGTAGTTTCAAATTCCAAACTGTATGGAGTGATTGGCGCTAATCTCGTAGTTCTGGTGAGTAGCGACGAAACTCTGCCCAACTTACTGCAAGTAGTAGACATTGAAGTGCCAAGGCTTCTTGATAGTTTACGCGGGCTTTCATTTACTCCAATGCTTATTAACCAAGGGGTACAAACTGTTGTTGCCAGTGGTAGTGCCACGATTGTCGACACCTTTGGCAGAACCGTATTTCAGGCACAAATCTATCCCGACATGATTTTGGGCAGACAACAACGTTCCGCTCGAGCTCTCACGACACAAAAAGACAGTAAACTTCCAGAACCTACTGTTTTTTCATATGACCCACTGTTTCTGCTAGGAAAATATACCATTACCACCAAAATAATTGATGGTCAAGGAAATAGTAGTAGTTCGCACACAAAAACTGTAATCGCGCTTCCCTACTCGTTTTTAATTGTAGTATTGTTTATCATTATTGGATGGGTATTTTCTCGAGTGTTTGCTACTAATACATCCCCAGACTAAACTAACTCTTGCATCACTTGAGTTTTTATGATGTACTGAATACATAGAATATATTCTGGTGAAGAATTTATGAAAATCCTCTCTGTTTCAAGCGTACAACGCATTGGTTTGGCTACTTGTTTGGTGCTTGGGATGTTTGTGGTTGGTCATCTCCAGGGCACTCGCTCAGCTAATCTTTCTAATGTATCCGTTACGCTTTCCAGCTCCAGACCGTCTTTCAGAGGTGGACTGGCTTCTGGCAATACCGTCGGTTCCTCAGAAGTAATCCTGAATACAACCAATGGTGTCTGGCCATCCTCATCTTCGGCTCAACTAGTGGTTGGTGACTCACTCAGAATCGGTGAGGCTGGAAGTTTGGGGACATATACTATTACTGAAATCGTAGACAATAGTACAGTAAATGTTACGCCAGTTTTGGCATCCGGCGACACCGAATTGAATGACGATGTCGTAGCCTCTACTTCAGCTACGCTCACCGTTCGACTCACTACTGCGAATGCCATCGCCAATGGTGCTTTCCGCATTTTAGTTCCTGCAGACTCCACTGACGCAGCGGCCAGAGATGGTATCCCCGATGGTACTGGCTTTGACTTTGGCACCAGTGCTCCCACCGTTACCTGTCCATCTAGTGCTCCCGCCACCTATCTTTTTGCAACTGGAACTGCCACCGCCTCCGCAGTCACCGTCAATGGCACCAAGTATCACTCATTTGAGTGTCGATACTATGGCACGGGAGCCATTGGCACAGTGTTTGATGGCACAACATATGGAGCATTTACCATTACTTCCCTGATTAATCCAGCCCCTTCGCGTACAGGCCACACCATCGGTTATGCCGACACCTACAACATCATCGTCCGCCAGGTAGATAGTACATATAACGTGGCTGACGCTACAACGGTTAATGTTGGCGTAGTTGAGTCAGTAAGAGTAACTGCTACTGTCTCACCTCAAATCACCTTCCGCATTTTGGGAGTCAATAGTGGCACCTCCGTGTGTGGCGTGAATACTGATGTATCAACTACTGCCAGCCTTGTACCCTTGGGGTCACTGAGCATCTCAGCCTTTACCACTGCCGCCCAGGCACTTTCTGTCTCTACCAATGCACCCAATGGCTATGCGGTTACCACCGTAGAAAATGATCAGCTTGGTCGTAACGGTGGTGTCTGTACTGGAGACAATACGGGGGTTAACTGTATCCGCGACTCAGTTGGTGATGGCGGCGCTATGTCGCATACCGCGCCCGCCAAGTGGAGCCTTGGTACAGCTAAGGGTTTTGCGTATAGTTTACATGAAGTCAATGCAGGCGCAGGCACTCCAGCCTTCAGCTACAACACTAACTCTGGTAACTGTGATGGCACCAACTACTGTTTCAAGCAGTTTGCGGATGCAGAAAATAGCCAAGCACCTCAGAGTATCTTTACGGGTACGACCGTCGCCGACAACGACAATGTCTTCGTCTGCTACAAAGCTATCATCGCTGCCACTCAGGCAGCTGGTGAATACAGCAACTATCTCACGTATACCGCTACAGCGACGTTCT
>DAOQVB010000008.1:0-9314 GCA_035341315.1 Candidatus Woesebacteria bacterium
ATATTGGCACATTTGCTTTTCCCTATGCTTTACACATGGACCATGTTTTGCCAGTGATTCACTCTATACTAAACCCTTGGACAATTTCGGTTTTTCTTGTTTCGATACTAATAGTTTTGTTGAGTATCCTAGAAAAAAACAAGCTAAAAACTCTGTGGCTTGGCTTTGGTGTACTTTGGTTTGTAATCGGATTAGTGCCAATTTCTGGCATCGTACCAGTGAATGGCTTATTTTATGAACACTGGCTGTATATCCCTATCGTTGGATTGTTGATCAGTACAGCAGCGCTTCTACGATTAATTAATAATTTCTTATCTAAACAAAAAAAGCTGAAACAAGCACAACAAGTCTTTTCTGATCTAAATTTGTATTTACCCGGCTTTGTTTTATTAATTATGATAGTGATAACTCTGCGTCAAAACTATATTTGGAGTGATCATATTCGATTTTATGAATATACTCTACGATTTACACAATCTGCCCGCCTCTATAATAACCTAGCTATGGCTCAGGCGGATAGAGGAAATGTTACTGGAGCCTTAGAAAACTATCAAAATGCGCTCGCAATTTCCCCAGGCTATCCGCAGATATATCACAATATTGGCAATTTATTACAAACTCAAGGTGAGTCAGTTGCAGCGCTTGAATATTTTCAAAAAGCCTTAGAAGTTGATCCAACTTTTACTTTTTCCTATTCCAAAGCCTTGCAATTAGCGATCGGTTTAAAAGATGCTAGTGCGAGTGCACAAATTTTACAGTTGGCTCAAACATACTTGCCAGAAGCTTACAGCGAAAAACTTATATTAATGGCAGAGTAAGTAAAAATTCAGTTTTTAATTCTACGGTTGATTACGGTTTTACGTACTAGATTTTAAATTTGTGTTGTTTATTAAACTGTTGAGCAAAATAGTATTTGGCATTCTTGCGCCAACGTATTGTGTATCTTGTGAAAGGTGGGGCGAGCTGTTGTGTGACAAATGTTACGAAACGATCGATTTTTTGTATGAGCAACCCCTGCCACAGCTCGCCCCACTGTATTTAGATGATGTGATTAGCGCCTGTCGTTACGGCGGCGCTATCAAGGCCTTACTCAAGTCACTCAAGTATCAATCGGTGATTGACGCCGGCCGCCTCTGCGGCCGGCTCCTCTACCACTGCACCATCATTCCTCCAGTCGACTGCATTACCAGCGTGCCTATTCATCCAATGCGACTGCGCGAGCGTGGATTTAATCAAGCTCAAGTAATCGCTCAAACTTTGGCAGAACTAGTCAACACACCTTATCAAGATTTACTCATCAGAACCATCCACGGCTCTCATCAAGCATCGATTCAATCCAGAGATGAACGGTTAGACCATGTCGTTAACCACTTTTCCCTCAATCCAAAACTTACTTCGGCAATTCCCAAAACGATACTCATAATCGACGACGTACTTACTACCGGGTCTACGCTTAACGAATGTGCGCGCATAGTAAAAGTAAATGGATGTAAAACGGTGATCGGTCTGACAGTTGCTCGTCAAGCAAGTTAGTCTTGAGAAAATCGTAGATTTTTGCTATACTGATTGTCCCAATGGGGATGTGTTGCTTTGACGTGACACGCTCTTTAACAGTCGCAGGTCGTCTTTGGTCAAAAGACGTTAACAGGACCAAAACTATAACTGCAGATACAATCTACAGTAACGGTCAAAGAGCAAAAGCATTAATTGCAACAGTAACAACTGAAGTAAAAGGTGCTTTTTCCAATTTTGGAAAATCTCTTCGATCTCCAAATTATGCTCTAGTAGCATAACAAGGCATTCACTCGTTTCATCTCACTGGTGTGAGCGAGTGGGTGAAAACTCAGCCAGTGTGACTGATTACTTGCTTGTACCGAGTAGTCGTAAGCCATAGTACAAAGGGATCGCTCCACGGTTTGTTTCTTCACCAGGGCGCTCCACACTCAAAGAGGAACTAAACCTGTAGATGCTGCTATTTAGCTGGACACGGACACGGGGTCATCCCCCGTCATCTCCACAAAAAACTGTTGTGAATTTCTCTATGGTATCTAGAGATGGATTGGTTTGGAATCATACTTAACTCTTGCCAATTTCGACAATAGATCTTTGCCGTCTCTCAAACCGTTGAATGTTTTAATTACCAATCCTTCTCCATTCCAATTGACTACCCTTAATCCACTGTTTCCATCCATAGCTAGAACAATACCTTCTACAAGACCAAATCTTGCCACATCGTCCCGGAGAGCGCTGCTAACCGTAAATCCATCCCCAGTTAATTCACTTATACATTGTTCTAAAGTAAATTCATTCGGATAATCAACATCTTTAGATTCTCTTTTATTCCTATTAACTATTTTTCTCAAAAACTCCATATTTTCTTTAATCCTTATTGTAATCTATGCATCAGCTTGCATGATACATAAACCTTTCTACAGAAACAAGTGTTTGTGTTTTTATTTCACATACCTGGATGTAAGCAATATATTTGTTTCCAGTCAGTAAATTACCCGATGCCCAACTTTTATCAAGTTGATTCTCCCACCTAATTACCCAAGTGACAAAATGATCCACTGCTTACCAAGCATCTCGACAAAAAGACTTCTTTTAGCAACCTAATTTATCCATTTGTTAAACGATTCCTTTTAGGTTTTCTTGGATGTTTTGAAAATAATTAATCCAACACCTGCGATGCATATTCCAAACATAAGTAGCGCGAGAGATAATACAATTGTCCTACTTTCAGTGCTTTGAGCAATGCGATTTTCGGAATTTGTGTCTAAATCCACCTCTGATGAGACAGTAGCGACCGATTCTTCAAAGACATAGTCTTTTAGTAGAGCGTTACTATCAGAAGAACTAGTTGGAGTTGGAGTCAATTCTACGGGAGCTGTCGTGATTGAGTTATTCACTGCAATTGTTGGAGTTAAAGTAGATTTTACAGTCGTGGGTATCACAGTTGGTAGTTGTGTTGGAATAGTTGTAGGACTTGGCGCAGCATAAAAATTAAGTATGTAGCGAGATGACTCATAGTTGTCTGCAAAGGAATACACGTACACAGTAAGCATGCCAGGCTGTGTAACTCTGCAGCGAGCTCTGAGTAACCCGAGCTCAGTAGTTTGCTCGATTTCATTTACACACGAATCGCCTGCTCGAGGATTTTCGATACGGAATTCGGCTCGTTCACCAATAGAGGCAATAGTATTACTAGAATCTGGCACGAATACTTGAGCCAAAACATACATATCTGAGTTCACATAATAATAACCACCAAGGTTATCGCTGGTATAGATAAGAATACGTCCACCACCGGCAAATACAGAAATTGGCAGTAACATTAGCAACAAAATAGTAAAAAACATCTTTTTCATTCTTCCTATCTTAGCACGTAAATAGTGACCTTATATGTTATAGGTTAAGTTTATTGTATTTTCACGTCTTATAATGTATAATAGATGTGTATCGTGAAGTACTAAAAATCATCGCGATTTTTCTAGTGCTCTCTCGATGCTCTTTAACAACTCAGGCTTATTTCTATTTTATTTTATTAATCTTTTTCTGCTCTGTTGGCAACTAACTGGCTGCGCTGTGTTTATTGGTAGTTTTTTGTAAACACTGCGCAGCCAGTTTCTGGTTGTAACTCACCAAACCTTTGGTGGGTTTATCTTCGGTTCAAGGAGACACGAGAAATGTCGACCAAATTCTGGATGAGGGCGATTGTGTTTGCCCTTCTGTTGGCCATCGTTGTCGTCGGCAGCATGCCGGCGGTGAGTCCTGCAGCTGTAGCGCAGGAGGATTCCTCATTCTATCCTAGTGAAAATCCCCCATTTGACTTGGAGCTGGGAGTCCCTGCGGTCGATCCGCCCATTATGGACCCACTGGGTAGGGAAGATGAAGAAATCACTTTATCAGGTCAGAGCGTGCGTGTTCCAGCCAATGCAGTCTGGGTCATGTTCCGGGACGAGACCGATCCCAGCTCACTGCACGACTGGGTGCGCATTTCTGGTAACTCAGCAAGCGGACTATACCATTATGCGCATCAGAGTAACGGCGCACCCCGAAATTACTCTATGTATGAATGGAACTGGCAAGTCCCATCGATACCTGAGAACGCTCAGGTGTATTTAACGTACAAAATCAGGGCAGACTCTGGTAATCAAAACCCAGGTTTGGCTGAAATTGATCGTCTAAGATGGTATTTCAGACGATTAAGCGATGGGGCGAGGTTTTCTCTTGGCCATAACGCAGCGTTTGTGGTAGGAGGACCCACTTGGATCGAAGACGCCGTGGAGAGAACCTCTGATTTCAGAGAGTTGGGAGTTAATGAAAGGTTCGGCCTCGACATCGTCAGTGACCAGCAAGGATCTGTTGAGTCACCATTCCATCTTGATAGTTGGGGGATATACTACATACCTGCTCAGGGATCGACTACGACTCCCACGCCAACTCAACCGGCTACGTCAACGCCTTGGCCTACCAACACTCCAACGCCAACGCGGACGACGGTGGCAACTGCCACACCAACGCGGACTCCCACACGAACAGCAGTTCCAACGGCATCTCCGACGCGGACACCAACTGCAACCCCATGGCCAACCCCCCGGCCCTGCCCAGCGGGAGGGTGCAAGGTATTTCTCCCAATTGTGAAAAAGCAGAATCCGGTGGTCTGCCACCCTGGGTGGTGGGGCTACTGGAGCGAGATCGTCGAGACCTTTCCGCACCTTGCGGCGAGGGTAAATGTACATGAGACCATTTTGATTCAAGGCAATTCAGCCTTGAATGGTTTTATTAACATCGGCGATCCGGTCTGCATTCCATCAGATCCGGATCAAGCTTGGTTTGAAGAAAACGGTCTGACCGCGCTGTTTGATCAGCCAAGGTCGTTTTTCTTAGTCTCAAACCTGGCTCTCATAGCCCTCGACGGACCACTCCCCATCGGGGATGCAATCGTCGTGGGAAGAGTGGCGCGTGAGGGGGTATCCCTAGCGAGAATCGTGAAAACAACGGCGCCGATTGTTGGCGTAACCGTACTGGGATGGTTGGGATTACGAAATATCCCCCCAAACACCCCTATTATCGTATCAAGCCAAGTTCATCCCATGAACACGGCTTTGGGACGATACAACCAATTCACGGCGACCAAGATGTCAAGTTTCAGCCTGGCAGGGCGTTACTTCGTTCTGC
Source organism: Candidatus Woesebacteria bacterium (assembly GCA_035341315.1). GTDB lineage: Bacteria > Patescibacteriota > Microgenomatia > UBA1400 > PJMF01 > DAOQVB01. The sequence goes on from DAOQVB010000008.1 coordinate 5,182, forward strand.
CTTGGAGCGGTGGCGCGATTCCCGAAGACAGTGTTGAGGTCATCTGGATCGAGCGACCTCAGTCATCGCTGGTCTCAAGGGGATTTGTGCTCGTTCCAACCTGGAGGGAGGGCGTGATCTTCCCTCAAGGATTGGCGCCCGAGTACCTGCACGATTACGCCATCGTGCGGGGCAACGGGCACCTAGACGATACCAATTCGGGAATTGGTCGTCCAGAAATGCGCCGCGCAGACGCGAGTCAGATTGCGACCATCGGCATGACCAATCCAATTCAGTGCTGGAAAAAGCGTCCGGAGCCTGGAAGATGGGGCTCCGCGAGAGCACTGGTCTACCAGACCGCCAGCGGCTTGGTAACCTTTCTCCATAATCTCGACAACAATGATCGTACTTTCCTCAGGGGTAACATCCCTGAGGACGACTTGGAAGAGTTCGATCGAGACTGGCGAATGGTTACAGCAACCCACTGGGAACCCTGTAACCCAATCGAGCGGAACCTCATCCTAATGATCTTGGATGAAGTTCTAGACTACCTGGGGATTCCGCACTCCCCAGTAGAGATCAACAAGCCTGAGTAATTCTCTGGCCAGACCGTAGTTCTTCACAGTTCTACGGTCTGGCCCAACCTTTCCAATTCTTCTCTAACTGCAATTTGTAATGTTAACAACGCAGTAACACCATACGTTTCCAATATTTCATCTGCGGGATTACCCGGATCTATAAACATTGCTTCGTGTCGTGGGGCATTATTTGTTAAATACTGCTGTTGAATGTTTTCACCAATTTTCCTTATTTGAGCCTCATTCGTTATCAAATTCAATGCACCTGTTTGAATATCTTCAATAGAACCTTTTGCAAGTTGTACCAACAACTGACGTACAACAATTTTCTTTTCTAAATATAATGAGTCAAAATACTCTGAAAATGAATTATCGATGATTCCATACAACCACTCAGTATCATCCAGAATGCACTCTAAGGTTACTTTTGTCGTCTGCCCAATTTCAGATGAAAGATCTCTGATTGCCAAACGCTTTTGAAGCTTTTCATTCGATGACACGAATGTCACATTTGTTGCTAAACTCCGCTCAATCAATCTGGGAATTATTATTCCCATTGTTATACAATCTTGCACAACATCATCAAATACAACAATATTTTTTGATTTATCATTCGCTGCCAAGCTTTCTGATATATTAGCAATTGCCTCCGCCAAATCAGGATTTAGATTAAACTCCTTATCTAACCACTTTTTAAAATCTGCAATAGTTTTGGCATCACCGTTTTGCAGTAATCTAAAATCGCCCTGACTTTCCCGAATAAAACGATATGCCAACTCTCTACCCAAATGTAAATCAAAAGTTTTCGGCAATCGGATGTCGTATAAGTCAGCAATTGCTGCCATTGGTACCCAAGCCAGTGATCCAGCTCGTGCAAGAGTAATAATCAAATCAGGTTTTACTGATGAATCAACCCAACATTCATCATGCACGTTCCAATCCATAAATAGTGGCATAATTCTTTTTATGGCTAGTGCAAACTGAGCGCGAACTGACTCAGGTATCACAACCTCAGGAAGCGGTGTTACTATACTCTTTTCTTTTATTGTAGGAACTTCTGCCACTATAAAATCCGATAATTATTACTGGCTCTTAGTATATCGCATATCTGAAAACTAATCATACAACTTACCCAAGTTTCGCAGTTCAAGTGTCTTCACATCCAAAGCATACCCTTCCTCAGTAGTTTTATCAAAAAGCACAAGTTCAGTCGCAGAGATTTTATTTGTTACATCTACCCAAGTAGTATCAAAAGCATGCGTGGACAAATCGATAGATAGATTTTTTCGCTCTTTAGTAAGTGGATTAAGACTGAAAATGTTGATGATTTTTGCATCTTCCCAGTTTTCCAGATCCTCATCCGTCAGATCAATTTCTCCAAAATAAAGTAGGTTGCCCAAATATCCCAAGTATCTTGTTTGCGTAACACAGCCCATACCAACTTCTTTTACTACTTGGTTTTGAATACTTACTGATAGCAATTCTACCGAACCCATTCCCCCACAACCATCTGATGATCTAGAAATAGTTATAATTTGATTCTGCTGTGGGAAATAGTCAAGTATTTCAACTCTACCATATGCTCTACTAATAGAAATCGTTTTTGCAGAAACTGGCGTGATAGAAAATGATTTTATTGTCAACGATTCTTTGATTGGTTCAAATGTTGCCACATATATTTCCCGCAATCCATCACCAACATCCACATTGCCAACATACGTATCAATAACTGCGTACTGTTTACTATCTCTTGTTAATAAGAATACTGATTCGAGACTATTCGAAAATAATCCTTCAACACGCTTGATTAATTTGAAATAATCATTTTCTGAATGACGCTTAACAACTTTGGTATCTAAATCAATAGTCTCTACATCTAAGCCATAGTCATTGGGTGACCAATAGATCTTAGTCAGCAATTTTCCATCACGAGATTCATAGATCCTTTCTGTTTCGACGGAGTCTTTCACTGGTTGTCGCGTAGGTTGTCTCGCATCAACTTCATTCTTCATTTGTTCCTTATACCGCTGTTCTAAGAATTGGTTTCTTAAACGAATGGTTTGATTTTGATACTGACAAACAACATATGTAACCACACCACTCAATACCATTAAACAAATGAGCGCAAGTAAATATCCCCCAGACACTCGTTGAAAATACGTCAAAAATCTTCTCACCTGTTAAGCATACTCATGATTAGAAAGCTTGTAAACAAGATTATGTAAATCGATTGAGCCCCATATTTTTGCTGTATTCAAAACTGCGTAAAAAGAAAATCGAGGCTAACACTAAGTAGAAGATATTCAGTCCAAAACTGATAACCAGCATCATGATTTCTGGAGATCCATTGAAAACAACCGCACGCAGGGTTTCCATCACATAGGTAGTGGGAACAAACCAAGAAATTGTTTGTAATACTCCAGGCAAACGTTCGGCCGGAAAGTAGATCGCGCTAAACGGCAACAAAATTCCTGGCAACGTCCAAATCACCGTTTGCACTCGCGGCCCCCAACGCAATACAATGCCAGAGGCCAATAAACCAACCGACCAACCAGTCATACTTGCCAACACAAAAAATACTGGTAACCACAAACCCAACGCCATCACATTAATTGAGTACAGCAAAACCATGACGGGAATAATTACTGTCAAAGTAACAAGCGTTTTCACGAAAGATAAGCCAATCACTGAAATCAACCACTCTAGAATTGAAACTGGTGTAGAAAAGAGATTGACCAAATTTGAATTCCAAATTTCGTCCATCATGTTACGACCGACTTCTGACTGTGAGCGCCAAATAATATTCCACATGATGAGTCCCATTAGTAGCGCCACTACTAGCTCGGGCACGCCACTCGTTTCAGTCAACCACATGCCAGTTACACCCCACAACACTGTATCGATGAGTGGCCAATAAATCATATCCGAAAGCAGATCAAAGTCACGCTTGAGTGGATATAAATGTCTAGTAAATAACGCTTGTAGTCTATGTTTGGCTATGTTCATTTTGTCTGTTCCTGCTTACTCATACTCAGGAAATAATCTTCCAACGTTGGTTTATCAATACTAATTTGAGAATACTCAATTTGTGCATCGGCTAACGAAGCGAGAAACCCAGCAATTGCTGGTTCATCGATTTCAATTACGATTTCCCTGTCTTCAATGTGACTGACCAAACCTTGCTCATTGGCAAAGCGTTCAGTTCGCTTCAAACCATCTTTGACCCAAAGTCTAACGCGAGCCAGAGAGACTGATTTCGCCAAATTATCTGGTGTATCCAACGCCACAATTTTGCCATGGTTCAAAAAAATCACTCTGTCGCACACTGCGGCCACCTCATCCATATTGTGAGAAGTATAGATAATACTCATGCCGTATTCTTTTTGTTGTCGTTTCACAAAATCACGAACCTGATGAGCCATATCTGGATCTAATGAGGCAGTGGGTTCATCCAATAGCACAATCTTCGGGTGTGGAATAAATGCCTTTGCCAACATTATCCGAGTAATTTGACCAGCAGAAAGCATGCCAATGGTTTTATGTCGCTGATCCCACACGCCAAAGAATGTTAAAAAG
>DAOQVB010000008.1:9324-21681 GCA_035341315.1 Candidatus Woesebacteria bacterium
TTCTACTCGTTGATTAAATTGTTCTCGATTTAAACCATACAGTAAAGCATAGATCCACAAGTTTTCCATCACCGTCAGTCGCCAAGGCATCTTAATATACGTGCTGGCAAATGTTACATGCTGTAAAACTTCGCTGCGATTTTGGTGCAGATCTTTGCCAAAATATTCAATCGTGCCCGATGTGGGCTTGAGCGTATCAATTAACATCTGGATAGTGGTAGATTTGCCAGCGCCATTGGGACCTAGTAGACCAACGATTTCACCTTTTTTGACTGTGAAACTAATTCCATCCAAAGCACAAAACTCACTCTCGCGCTTTGTTGCAGGCGGATAAATTTTTTTGAGCTGGTTGACCACTAGTATGTTTTTCATAGTACGACTACTAAAACAATCCGACTGTCGTCAGATCGCTTCCCGAACGTTCTTGAAAGGAAAGATGGTAGTATACACCCACTTTATTCCGTTGTCACAGTGGTTTTTGGCTTGCGCAATTTACCGATTAACCACAACGCTGGTAATAGTACTACAGCATACACTGCGGCCCAAATAAAGAATTGCGCTACTTCAAATAGATTATTCAACACTGAATCAACCGCTTCGCGCAAAGTTTCCCCCAAATCAGGTCTGGTTGAAGGATTGAATACTTTTTCTGAAGAAGCTGCAGAAACCGTAATAGTGGCATACTGCACCTGAGTTTGTTGATTTACTTTTTGTTTCTTGAGCGACTCAATTTGATTTTGTAACCTGTTGATATCCAATTGAATACGTTTTTTCTCGGCATCAGTTTTAGCCTCAAGCAAATCAACCTCTCGCTGTGAGCGCTGGGTTTCTAGCTGTTGAATTTGCTCTTCAAAACTTACCGCTACACCAGTTACATCAGTAGAATTAACTGATTGATCAACTATTTTTTCTACACCCTTAGTTGCCTCTTGACTAGCAGAATCGAATGAGGCCACTGGTACTTTAGCGGTAAGATAGCCATTTTGATATTTGCCCGAAGTATTGGTGGAAAGATTTAGCACCCGACCTTCCATTCCTAGGTATTTTTCTCTGAGTTGATTGAGATATCCACTCACATCTTTCACCACCACGCTAAACGAGGCATAGGTTTGGTACTGACGCTCTTCAACAGTTAGTGCATCACCACCACCAATATAGGGTGGCATCGGTTGATACACATCACTCACCATCACGCCTTTTTCCATATAACCCGCTGGTTCAGCTCCAATTGCAAAAGAATCATTCGATGTAGACTGTGTATTAACAAACTCTGGCATGGTGACTGGCATCCGCAAATCTTGCGAGCGGGTAACAAACAATGTTGCTCCAGCTAACACTAAGATTACTACTATTGCCCAAAGGTATTGTTTTTTCATCTGTCTCCTTTTCTACAACTACTCCAGTATACAACGCTCAATCAAGTTATTCATTGTTTTCTGAACTCGAACCATTCGTACCTTCTTCATGATGAATGTATTCCATTATTCTCGTGGCATTGATGCCACGGGGTTTACTGCCATCTGATGGACCGATCATACCTGCGGCATAGAGTTGGTCCAGAATGCGAGCGGCGCGATTATATCCAATAGAGAAGCGCCGCTGAATACTTGAAGAAGAAGCTTTGTCTTGAGTAATCAAAATCTTACACACTTCCAAAAAGAGCTCATCTTTTTCATCACCATTAGTATCTAAGACTCCAGATTTACCAGGCATGACTTTGTATTTTGAAGTAACTTCTTCTAGATACTGGGGTTCAAAATCTTGGTCGCGTAAATATTGAGTCAGGCGTTTAATTTCTTTGTCCGAAACATAGGTGCCTTGCACACGAATTGGTTTGGCTCTATCTGGCGAGATAAACAACATATCACCCTTGCCAAGTAATTTTTCTGCTCCAGGAGTATCTAAGATCACCCGCGAGTCAGTCATTGATGACACATTAAAAGCAATACGAGCGGGAATATTTGCTTTGATTAAACCTGTTAGAACATCAACTGAAGGACGCTGGGTGGCCAAGACCAAATGAATACCAACAGCTCGAGCCATTTGGGCGATACGGGTGACCGCTTCTTCTACCTCTGCGGGCGCGTACATCATCACATCAGCTAATTCATCAATCACGATGACAATATGATACATAGCTGAGTGACCAGCTACTTCGTTATACCCCGCAATCTCCCGCACTCCCACTTCGTGTAAAAGTTTGTAACGATTTTCCATTTCATGCACTGCCCAGTTGAGTGAAGCTACCACTTGCTTACTTTCAACAATCACTGGAGTGAGTAAGTGAGGAATCTCCTTATACCAGGTTAATTCAACTCTTTTTGGATCGACTAAAATGAGACGTACTTCTTGTGGTGTCGCGCGGAAAAGAATGGAGCACAAGAAACTATTGAGCGCTACTGATTTACCAGATCCAGTGGCACCGGCAATCAAAATGTGTGGCATGGCGTTAATATCAACCGCCACTGGCTGGTTGGTAACGTCAGTCCCCAACGCTACAAGCAACTTTTTATTGGCTTGTTTTTTCATGATTGGTTTTTCAAGCATGTCACGCAAATTAACAAATTCAGCAGAATAGTTTGGTACTTCTATTCCAACTAATGAGCGGCCAGCAATTGGCGCCTCAATTCGAATTTGTCCCGTTGGTGCTGCTAGTGCCAAAGCTAAGTCGGTAGAGAGACCGGTTATTTTAGATAACTTCGTGCCCCTACTAATTTCAAGCGCGTACTGTGTTACCGCTGGCCCTCGATTGACTTCTTTAACTTCTGCACGAATGCCAAATGACTCCAGCGTTTGCTCAATTGTGTCGGCATTTTTGCTCACATCACCCCGATTAGCCTTCACTCCCTTTGCTTCCTCAAGCAAATCAATGGGTGGCAGATGCCAAATTGTAGTGGAGGGCGCAATGTTGGTACTTTTTGGTAAGGACTCTGTTGGTGGAGTCTCTTTCGGTGGTGGGGTGATCAGAGGTTCCAGGAGTGGCGGTTTGGTAGTTTTTTTTGCACCATCATCATCAACAAATCTTTCATCCGGAGTTTTTTCCTTTGATCGAAATGGCAATGCTGGCAAATGGACAGATGGTAAATGAAAACGACCTGGTTGCTTCTCATCCACAGTATCTTTTTCGGTTGACTTAGTTGGTTTGCGTTTTAATAAACCAAAAACATCTATCATTTCCTGCACTTTCAACTGAGTCATAACTAAAATACCGATTAACAGGAGTGAAATACTAGCAATGATAGTACCAGCCTTACTGATTAGGCGACTCGTGCTTTCAAAACTATTCAGACCAATGGTCCCTGTTCGGAAAAGCAAGACAAAACCAATGAATAAAATTAAACTACCCAGTAGTACGTGTGGTTGAGTCCAGCGAAATTTCGTTCGAAACAGACTTAAACCTGCTGCAATCAATAAAAATGGAAGTAGCAGTAATGATGCGCCAAGTTTTTCTACTAAAAACTTGTTGATAGCGATTAAGGCCGTGCCCTGACCAGAAAAAGAGATCAGAATAAGCAATCCGAACGTAATCAGGCCAACACCAACAATTGCCTGCGTGGTTTCGGGCTTCATTTTTAATTTTGGATGTCTGCGCTTACTCCGCTTCTTCATATTATAGGATATATCATAAGATTAGCTCTAAAACAAGTGGCTGATTATTTTCTCTCAAGAGATTGGCAAAATTACCGGCAGAATTAATGGCTCTCGCCTAATTATTTTATACAATTTTCGCGCCAATCTCTTTTCTATCGCTCGCTTGAGATCACCCTCGTTAGTTTTTTGATTCTGCTGGACTGTTTCTCGCACAACATCTCGTATAAAATCGATAACCTCCTCGGCTTCCTTCATGAATACGAAGCCTCGAGAAATTACCTCGGTTTTTTCTACAGCAAGTTTGCCGTGGATCTTGGGAATGACCACAACTACCATACCTGCCTGGCTGAGGTTGCGACGATCTGACAGCACCGCTGGACCAACGTCACCTACACCCAAACCGTCTACCACTGGAGGCTTGAGGGTTATTTTATCTACCACTCTAATTCCAGATGCTGAGATGCCCAAGATTTCGCCAGAGACTGGCAAAAGTGTGTGTTTGGCATCATAGCCCGCGGGTTCGGCTACAAATTCTTTGAATTTGAAGCGGTGCCGATCGGCGCCGCCGATCGGCATTACAAATTCTGGTCTCACCAGGTCTACCATCTGTTTTTGCTCTACTCGACTGGCGTGACCTGATTCATGCAGATCTGCTTCCACATCTGGATACAACACATGTACTCCATTGCTAGCCAGTTGATCAATCGCGGCAAAATACGCTAATTCATTGCCAGGAATGGCATCAGCAGAAAAAACCACTGTGTCTGTTGGTTTTATCTGGAAAACGGGATGTTCGCCAAAAATCGCACGAACTAACGATGAACCCTCTTGTCCCTGACTTCCCGCCACGATCAAACAGGCTTTGCTATCTGGCACTTGGTCAAGATCGCGCTTGTCCACCACCATGCTTGGGTTATATTGCAGTTGCCCAAGCTCTTGCGCGATGCGAACATTTTGTTCGACCGATCGCCCAATAAAGGCGACGCGGCGGCCTTCTTCGGCCGCCGCCTCTATTACTTGCTGAATCCGATGAATATGAGAGCTCATCAATGTCACCACAAACTTACCTTTGGTTTCCTTCATCAAACGGCTGATAACTGGACCAACCGTTGTTTCGGATTTGACCGGTCGATCATATTCAACCCGTAAACAATCGAGCATCATGAGTAAAACACCTTCTTGCTTGAGTTGACCAATGTGTTCCAAGTCACTCGTTAACCCGTCAACTGGGTGTTCATCCAACTTAAAATCGCTCCCGTGGTAAATAAGGCCAGCTGGCGTTTTAATGGCATAATGACGAGTGTCTGGAACCGAATGGGTAATCCGATAGCCTCTGGCAGAAAAATGACTACCGATTCTAAATTCTTCTCTTTCGGCCACTACATGAAATTCTGGTTCTAAAGTAATTTCACTCACTCTTTGACGAGCGAAACCAACTGTAAGCGGCGAACCATAGATTGGAAAATGAGGCAAATGTGGTAACAAATATGGTAACGCCGCAATGTGGTCATCGTGACCATGAGTCAAGATCATCCCAACGATTCGCTTGCCTGCTTCTAATTTGGTTAAAATATATGCAACATCAGGAATTAAAATATCTACTCCTGGCATTTGCATATCAGGAAAACCAATACCACAATCAACAAGCAGGAGCTCGTTTTCATATTCGTAGACAAACATATTTTGGGTAACGGTGCCCATTCCACCTAATGGAAGTAGTTGAAGTTCTGACATTATGCCTTTCTCTGCTTATTTGGCTTGATTAAAGTAATATTATTTCCCCAAGAATAATCGCGAAATACATCTGTCACCCTCTCGAGAAATGAGTTAGCTCTGGGCGATTTATACGTAGAAAAACTACAAACAACAAAAGTAGCAAAAATAAATAAACAAAACCAATAAAATGAGTGAGAGGTGGCCAGTGGCGGACTTATTAGAAAATAAGAAAAAATGTAAAAACTAAAAAATACTCCATACACCAACTTAACTATTTTCAACAAACGATAGCCTTCTTGCTTTGGATTGGAAAGCAATAAAATAATATAACTACAAATACCAAAAACCACTCCTAAAGCTATCATGACGATAGTAATTATCGTCGAGTTGACGACTTGAAAAGGAATAAACAAATTGATCGCCGCCAAAACTGTTAGTACAGCTGCGACCCCAATAAACATCACTAGATGAGAAAACCAAAGATGGATATACTCTGTTTGTTGAAACAAATCCGCCAAAGGATCTTTATGTCTTTTAAGAAATAATGATTTTGTTAGGGCTTTCATGGCAGTAATTCCGTACAAATAGAGGGCAATAACAGACACAACGGTATCGAGAACAAAAAATTCATTTGCACTCAAGTTTCCACCCAGTTCCGCTCTAACCTGCACAAACACAAAACTTTTTAACCAAACAAATAAGAATGGTGCAAAGATAAATAAATATGAAAACTGCACAATGTCCAATTGGATAATATCTCTTCTACCTTGGTATCGATATAAAAACAAAGAAATGAGCGCGCTACATAATAAAATAATCAGTAAAACGACAGAAATGTGCATAAACTAGTTATTGACTATCATATCAAGAAGTCAGCAAAGAAACCAATTGACATTCTTTCTCTGCTATACTTAGTTTCATGCTAGTAACCGCTCCTGAATCAGAACCAAAACAACGATTCTCCCTATATTTGCAACCAGAAACAGATAGTCTGGATAATCTGAATTCCGTGATGTCTGCTTTGGCACAAGAGTTCAACACCCCAGAATTCGTACCTCACGTCACTTTAATTCCCGAACGTTGGGCAACGCTTTCTGAAATCGTGGCATTTGCTCAAGAAATTGCTAAATTAATTAGTAAGCCGATTCCGGTTACACTGGCTGAAGTTGGCATTGGCGAAACATACTTTAAATGTGTCTTTTTTACTGTTGTGGAAACACCCGAATTGCTACTATTAGCAAAACGAGCTCGAGAGGTCTTTGGCGTCACATTTGAAGAAGTGCCCTTCAGAGCTCACTTTAGTATGTTATACGATGGCTCTGACTCAACAACTACCACACTAACTACTGAGCAAAAACAAAAGGCAGCTGAACAATTACGACAAGCAGTGCAACTTCCCCTTACTTATGAAACCTCAGGGATTGCTATACATACTTCAACACCAGTGGTGACTGAGTGGCAACAGGTGGCGTTTGTGCCGTTTGGTAACGAAGATTGATTTGCCTAAGCAATCTACCCTTGTAGATAGAAATCGTAATTAAAACATACTAGAGAAGGTACCATTCATAGAGCTTCTCATTGTATCGTCATAACTCTGAATATCACGATACCTCACACCGGTTAAGTGTTTATCGCCAAATAAACCCGTCTGAATACTGGCCATCCCCAATAGTTGATCGATTGGATTTCTAGTAACCTGATTAGCAATAATTATTCCGTTTAACAATTTGTCTTCTTTTACAAACCACCCACCCTGTTTGACAATGTGATCACCTTGTTTTGTTACATAGACTCCTGAATTTTTCCAGTAAAGAATGTTGTTTAGTAATAAAACAGTGGTTACAATAATCGCTCCAACTAAACTAAATGACTCACTGGTACTTTCATTCAGACCAATCATGTAGCTAAACATCCACAACAATACAAAGCAACCTACAAACACACCCAATTTATAAATAATGTGCAAAAATAAAAACCAATTTGAAATTTGAATAAGTTTTTCTTGTTTTGACATCTTACTATTCTACTATGTTTTTTAATGATTTACGTCTATTGTTGTACCTTTATCCACACCAGTGGTGACTGAGTGGCAACAAGTAGCGTTTGTGCCGTTTTTAAAATAAATTCTTTAGAAATTCTTGTATCGTCTGAATAATTCTCTGCAATACAGTAATCTCAACTTGTTGTTTCTCTACAACATTTGTAAGTCTACCCACTTCACCCTGAAGCTCTGTTAATTGCGCTGTTACATCATCTTGAAATGGAGTTGGCGTTATCTTGACAGTGGGGCTCGGACTTGGAGTCGGTGAAAGGGTTTTTTCAATTACTCTCACAGTAAATGCGTTGGACGCCACTACTGTTTGATCACTTTTACGAGTAATGTCCAACAAAACTCTAGAAATACCTGGGTTAATACCTCTGATTTGTACATTGAAGTCAGGACATGGTGCAAGGATGCCATAGGCACAGTTGCCATCTGGGTATGGTACTCCTTGAGCATATATGGAAAGGGTTGAAGTGTTTTCTACCTTCCAACTATAAGTAAAATCAGACTGATCTTTAACCACTGAACCTGAGGCATCCATCAATACAGCATTTACGCCATAGCCAGTATTTGGTTCATTGGTGATAGTAATCGTTTCGTTTTGAGGAATGCCAATGCGAAAATCTATCACGTAACCGTGAACTGAAGGGGGCGCTATGTTACTGATAAATGCGGTAATGCTGCATTCTTTACAATAGATTTTCGCGCTTCCATCTTGAGATAAAAACGTCCGCTCATAAGCATAATTTCGCTGTCCGATCAAGCTGCTTACTGAGTTTCCGAGACTATCTACTGGCTGGTAATATATCCAGTCGGTTCCAGTCGCGTTATACGTTCTCATGTCATAAAGTTGCCACATACCATTTTCAATTTTTTCAAAATATAAATAAAAACGCATGGTAATGTCATTTTCCTTCCACTCAAGCTCTAAAGTTGTTTTATCAATTCCAGGATCAGAATTAACTCTAATAGCATCAGATCCATAAAAAGTTCTTTCGCCAATTTGAATATAAAAATTACTGGAAGAAAATTCGTTGTAGGCAGTCTTCCATATGACTGGATTAGCAGTACCTATTGTGCCTTGTGCAAAGATTGGTCGCACAAATAAGGATACTAGTACAAAGCAAACAAACCCAAAAAGAATGTTTTTCATAGTAGTCATTATACACGCGTTAACAGCTCATGGCTGGTTTTCCGATTCTCTCTGCCAATCATAAATCTGGGAAAGTGGTATTAACTCAGGATATCCACGGTTCAACTGCGGCAACGAGTTGTTCTGCCAAAGTTTGTTGACCAATCGCCACTGTGACGGGTTGATCGGCTTGCTGTATTAGGTTGTGTCGTTGAACATTGTTTGAAAAGACCACGCTTAATCCGAGCTCCCCTGCTAATGCGACCGCAGCGGCAATGTCCCAAATTGATAAAGAGAAACTCAAATTAGCATTTACCTGACCGATTAAGACTAAAAATGATTGCCAGACGTTTGAACCATGATCTCGCGTGTGCCCCACTTTTTCTGCCAAAGCTTGTGTGACTGCCCCACCTTGGGCTGGACTTGACCAGATTGGTGCGATGGTAAGCATGGCTTTTTCAGGTGCCAGCTGTGAAGGCGTGGAGAGTCTTTTGCCGTCATGCCACACCCCTTGGCCCTTGCCGCCCCATATTCGAGTCTTACGAGCCGGTAAATCAATCACGCCTAAAACACTAGTGCCGTCTTGTCGCCAAAGCCCAATACTGACACCAAACATGTCTAAGCCATGGGCGTAGTTATTCGTGCCATCAATGGGATCAATGATCCAGACATATTCTTCAGTGGCTTGATGTTCACCTTCCTCGGTAACAAAACCAAATTCAGGGAATAGTTTTTTTAATTCTTTCCGTAGATATTCATCGGCAAAACGATCCGCGGCAGTCACTAGAGCAGCTTGAGAACCAACACCCTCTTTGTGTTCTATAGCGAGTGGTTGTTCACGTAGGCGCAGTAATTCTGCATCCAGTTGATCAAGCACTGGTTTAATCTCTTGATAGAAGTTTCTTTCTTTCAATTCTTCTGGTGACATTGGATGATTCCCTTCGGCTAGTTAAAGTAGTATAGCTGATATTGTCTCAAGGTCTACAATCAATTCACTCTGCTCTTTGACCCAAATTAGGATCTTGGCTACTTTTTCGAAATCTTGAGTAAAGGCGGTTAACATTTGGGTGGAACGCAAAGCAGCGGCTGGATGATACATGGGTAAAACATACATAATTTGGCCGTTCCAACGAACCTTATGTAAACGACCGTGGACCTGCGAAATTTTTACATCTGGTAAAAATTTCGCCATACTAAACCGGCCTAGTGTGATAATTAACTTTGGATCAATTAGTGAAATTTCCTGATCTAAAAATGGTTTATAAGCTAAGATTTCCTCTGGAGATGGATCACGATTATCGGGCGGTCTGGCCTTGACAATATTCGTGATATAGACCTGCTCCGGCGGAAAACCCACTTGAGTAAGCGTTTTACGCAACAACTGGCCAGACCGCCCCACAAATGGCCTACGTTGCACGTGCTCGTTGTACCCAGGCGCCTCACCAATCAATACTATCTCAGAATCTGGTGATCCTTCGCCAAAGACAATATCTGTAGGTTTCTCAGCAATGGGTAGTTGATCAACTGATTTTTCTAGATCAAATATAATTTGAGATAACGAAGCCGAACGATTTTTTTCAAACATAGACAGTATTTATTGTAGCTTATAAAAATTGATGCGTTATTAAATGATTACATTTATTTGACAAATCAAGGTTTATGCAGGAAAATGCATCAAAGGAAATCTTAATATGTCACTTCCATTCACTGAACAAGAAAGAGCTGTTGCCGAGTTAGCTGATCAAGAAACAAATAGCAAAATTCAAGTATTGCTTGAAAATAAACTTACATTACTTGAAAAAGCAGACTCGTATCTCGACTTAGTGTCTGAATTTGTCTTAAAAATATCAGAAGACTCAATTAGTACTGAAATCTCTCAAATCTTCCCCAGGGGAGACAAAGAGAGCTATCATCATCCAAAACAACTGCTATTCGATGGTTTTCATAAACTTGAAGATGCTCTAATTGATCCAAAGGACATCGAAGTAGCCAGAAATAGAGTGCAAGAACTTCGGGAACAACTAACAAATTTACAAGCCACTTTTAGTAGAGCTGAAAATGGCTATTTTTCACCTGGATTAATTGTAAAAGATCCCGATGGCACCCTTCATCTTGTACTTGATGCTGTTGACTACGAAGGTGGTAACAGTCAATATCTTTTTTTACTCTCTGTGCATAATCATTTTAGAGATAATTTAGATCAAACAAGGTTTGTCGTTGAAGACGATCCCAGTTCGTATTCTTATTTCTTAACCCAAATTGCTAGTAAATGGTTTGAATTTAACATTTATGCTTTAGAGGGAATCTGGGAAGAAAAGAGAGAAACCTATCTCGATTCGGACCCAAGAGTCAGAACAAAGCCACACTTTGCTCCTAAGCCATTTGAATTTGCCCTAGCAATTAAAAGCTTGCTTGAAGTAAGGTGAGATTATTAATACTGCGGTAAGAAAATTTTCCGGTTCTGCTCGTTGATGACCACCTCGGAATAGCCTTTTTCTACAATGATGCGGGCTGCTTTGCGCACCGCGCCTTGCAAGGTGCGCTGTAATGTCCGGATACCCATATCGTAGCCCAGCGGACGCACTACTGCTGGCCAAACAGCATCTTCAATAATTAATTGCTCTGGTTTTAGACCAGCCGATTCAAGTAATTGTGGTAGCACATATTTTTTAGCAATCACTGTTTTCTCTTCATCGCTATAACTAGGCATACTAATCTTCTCCAACCGATCCATCACCGCAGTAGCAATATTCCCCGTGTTGTTGGCCGTTGCCAAAAAGATGGCGTGAGATAGATTTACCGGGTAATCAACATAGGTATCTCTAAACGCGTGGTTCTGAGCCGGATCAAGCAACTCCACTAAAACACCCATGATGTCTCGATTGGCTTCTTCTGCACTTCTATCAATTTCATCAAGTAAGATTACTGGGTTTCGCACTCCAGCTTCACAAATACCCTTGATAATTCTGCCTGGTTCTGAACCCAACAGTAAACGAGATTCTCCACGCAATTCTTTAGCTGAACCCATACCACCAAACGGTATACGGACTATGGTTCTGCCCAAAGCTTCCGCTAAAGAATATGCAAACGTTGTTTTACCTGTTCCCACTAAGCCAACTAATAGCAAAACTGGAGCACGAAAATCACTATCGGCAAACTGTTGCTGTCGTAACTTTAAAACCGAAACATATTCCACAAATCTATCCTTTACATCCATCATGCCAAAATGGTGCTTTTCAAATACTTCCTTCGTTTTGGCAACATCTAGTTGATCTTCACTTTCTTTTTCCCATGGTATTTGCAATATCCAGTCGATATATTTAGAAACCTTCTCATATTTCTCATCATAACTCCCCAACTCAACCGATCGTTCTAGTGCAACTATGTCTTTTTGAACTTTCAGCCTCATTTCCTCTGGCATCACAGCGGTATCAATCTTTGCTTTGAGCGAGGCAATTTCTTGATCGAGGATTTGACGAAAATCTGACATATAAACCGGATATCCTTAGTGTAACAAATCTCCTTTGCGAAGTAAGCCGGGCTTTGCACCGATGTGCCCAACTACCGATGCAGCGTTTTTGGCACCAATCACAGCACATTCATCTAATGGTTGCTGCCAAATATACCCACACACAAAACCCACCGCGAAAGCATCGCCCGCACCAGTATCATCCACTGAGGGGATAGATTGACTACTAAAATGTGTCTCTTGACCCTTCGAAATAATTCTTCCCCCCTGGTTGCCATTTGTTACAACAATAGTGGGGATATGAGACGTAAGAGCGGGTTGAACCAAATCAACCATTGCCCACTCCTGTTCGTTGACGAGTAATACCTCAATGGGTAAAGCATTGAATGCTAGTTGAGATTCTGC
>DAOQVB010000009.1:0-21057 GCA_035341315.1 Candidatus Woesebacteria bacterium
TTTAACTGTTGCCACAACGTCCTCTGGAGTTAACACTGTGGTATTTTCATCGACGGATAACTTCAATCTGCGGTTTAATTTGTAGCGACCGACCAAACCTAAATCATATCGTCTGCTATCAAAAAATAATTGATGTACGTACTCTTGAGCTGTATCGATAACGGCTGGCTCACCTGGGCGCATTTTTTCATAGAGTTCCAATAAGGCTTCTGGTTGAGACTGAGTAGTATCTTTTTCTAAAGTAGTTTGGAGTAATTTAAATTCGTCAAAGCCAATTTCGTCAGCAAATAATGCTTTTATGTCATCGTCGGTGCCATATCCCAGAGCTCTGAGCAACACAGTGACGGGCATTTTTCGGCGACGATCGATCTTGACTGCAATAACGTCTCGCTTACCAACAGTAATTTCTAACCAAGAACCGCGTTTTGGTCGAAGTTCGGCAAAGTAGAGATCTTTTCTGGTACTAGCATCAGTTTCGCCGGTAAAAAATACACCAGGAGAACGAACGAGCTGGGTCACTACTGCTCTTTCAATACCATTGATCACGAATGTGCCAATAGTCGTCATTTTGGGGATATCACCCAAGAACACCTCTTGTTCTTGAACTTTACCAGTTTTTTTATTCAACAACTCCGCTTGCACATAGAGAGGCATGTCGTAGGTTACGCCTTTTCTTTTTGCTTCAGTAGCAGAGTACTTTGGTTCACCAAAACGATAGCCACCAAACTTTAATGCCCAACTTTTTCCTGTGTAATCTTCAATGCCCTTTTCTCCAGTCACTTCGCGCAAGGCTGTGGCAATACCATTTTCTAGAAATTCCTGATAGCTTTGTTTTTGGAGTCCAACAAGGTCTAATTCGGGAACAACCACATGGTGTTTACCCCAGTTTTGGCGAGTGTTATCTGACATTCCGACTCCTTATGTTTGTATCCCCACAACAAAAAAGCAGAGAAGTCCTTTTTTGTAGGATTCTCTCTGTGTGTGGGTAGGATTGTTACTGTTGCTCTCGATAAAATGAGGCTTGTTTGTGCAAATGTTCCTCAAAAATAGCTACCACTAATTTTTGCTAAGGGGAGGATTATAACAAGCAATTTGCATCAACGCAAGTATCTATCTATGTTACTTGAGTGCCCTGCCAAATCTTTAGCGTAGTAAATCTTTCCCTCAGCATGCAGATAGTAATAATTATCAGTTTTCAATGGGTCAAGTGCAGACCTGATGGCTGCAACTCCAGGGTTTGCAATGGGTGCTGGAGGTAATCCAGCATATTTGTAGGTATTATAAGGAGAGGTGCTTTCTTTTGTACGTACATCGGGGTTCGACCACCATTTACCTGTTTTCTCGTCAAAACCATCAATATACTGCAATGTAGCATCCACTCCTAAACCTTGGTTGATGGCAATTCTATTCCAGAGTACGCCCGCTACCTGTTTCATCTCATCTTCATCCTTGCCAGCTTCACGTTGGACTAAGGATGCCATGATTATGGCGTCCTCGAGCGAATGCTGACTATTGGCAATTTCATCTGCTAATCCCTGGCGAACTTTTTGATCAAAGGTTCGATTTAACAACTTAATAACTTCAGGAGCGGTAATTAATTTCGGCACTAAGTATGTATCTGGAAATAAATACCCCTCTTGATCTTTAGCTTGAGCAATAAAGTCATCAACATTAAATTCCACCAATCCTGCATTAGAAAAGGTTTGGGCGATTTCTTCTACTCGATACCCCTCTGGAATCGTCACCCATACATCCTCAGTACCCTGGGTCAACGTTTCTGCAATTTGCCAAAGATTTTGCGCGGGAGAAAGTAAAAAACTTCCTGCCTGAATTTTTTGGCCAAGTTGTTGCTGCTGAACAGCAAATCTGAATAACAAAGGGTGGCGAATCAATTTTGCAGTTGTCAACTTTTCTCCAATAGCTGTAATTGATTCGCCCTTGGTTATTACAAAACGAACTTCTTCTGCATTTTGCTCATCAATGGGAGAAGTACTCCACTGGTATACAGCAAACAGACTAAAAAGAGAAACTATGGCGCAAATAATTGGAATTAATACGAGCAATTTTTTCATTGAACGTTCAGTATACCGCATGTGCTAATGGGATTTTTACTCACTTGGCGATTGCTGTTGATCAAGCCACTCCTGAAGTATCTCTGCGGCAGCCAGATGATCGATTGGTTCCTTACGTCGCTGCTTTCCTCCTAACCATTGCATTTTTTCTTGCACCGCTCTTGAAGTAAAATTTTCGTCGATATACTTAACAGGGAGTGTTAGCTGACTGGTTAGTAATTGGCCAAATTGGTGAGATTCAACTGCCATTTCTCGCTCAGAAATACCCACTACTAATTGAGCAACCCTATGCTCGACACAAACAAAATGTAATTTCTCTAATACTCGTTCATCATTCTCAATGATTGTAAGTGGCTCGGCAAGGGATCCATAACTCAAAGCAAGACCTATGCGCTTGCGGCCATAGTCGATACCAAGGGTGACGGGGGGAAATTGAGATTGCTCCAAAGTATAATTATTCATTATTCGGAATATCCTGTACACGATCTAGTCCAATAATTTTAAAAGTAGAATCGGGTATTTGGTCTCTGCCAGTCATCAGTAATCGCACAGCTTTTGCAAATGCGATATCTCCTGTAAATCTGTCTTCATTTCTTTCAGCAGCTGTAATAAGTCTCATAACAGCTGCAATTTCTTGTGTTGCCTCATCTTCTATCATAATTATTCATTATTATACTCGAATCAACGCTTAATGCTCCTCTACCAGCTGGGCGATGATTACGCCTCTTCTCAAATACGTTCCCTCTGGAACGCAAGTAACTAACTTGAGCCGTTTGGCATCATATTGTTGCGTCAAGATAAAAACATCCTCTGGTTTAACTTCGGTTTTTTGTTGAACTAGGTAGGTGTACTTCACACCGTCAGCTTCGATATAAATTTTATCCACCCCAACTTTCAAAGTCATAATCGTACTAAAAATCGAGTTGTAACGATTGGGATTTTTTTCTGATGGATTGTAAAATTGGCGTAATACTGAATGACCAAATATGACTGGGGCACCAAATTCTCCAGGCAAGGCAGTACCAGGATACGCAATGAGACTCTTTCCTAAATCGGTACCTCCCACCTCAACATTTGCGCCTTCTATCTTTAAACTCGGAATGGTGATGGTGTAGTCTTTGACTGGTCCTCCATCAGGTGATTTTTCTACCAACTCAGGAGCTGAGCCGCCAAACCAGTTCGCCAAATTAGTAAAATCAAGCGTATCGCTGACAACTTCTGGAGCTACTTGTTTTTCCTCTGAAGCTACAAATACATTTGGAGAGGGAATTATTACTAATGGAGTAATATCCATCACTTGATATCGAGGAATTGGCGATGTTAATTCTCGTTGTAAAACATTTGACTCATCACTAACATAGTATCCCAAAATTGGGACCACTGCACTTCCAACCAAGTAGACTCCGGTTGTTAATAACAACAAGGGAATAATCAAAGCCCCCAAACGAACTGGTTTTGGCAGACGCTCACGAATAGTTCTCGGTCTTTCAATTATATTTTTTGCTTCAACTACTTCGCTGACAGTCATGCGCGTTGCAAATCGAGCTATTTTTGCCTGCACTTCTTCATACGCCATGCCAGACAACAATGCTTGTCGCGCCAAAGTAATGAGCTCAGACTGCGCTTTTTCAGAAATTTGATGTGATGATGATGATTTATTCTGTAACATAGACCCTAATCCGCTCTACCTTCGGCACATCTTGATTGAGCCACAAAGCAAACTTAGGAATCCACTCTGCCGTTACTGCATCGACTCCAGGTAAGTCTACAGCATGTTGATTAATTGCAGCAACTGGTCTACCAACGAGAGTTTGAGCAATTTGATTGGTATTAACTTGACTTACAACTTTTGCAGAAATGTTTAACTCAAGTTGGGTTTTTGCCGAACTAGAAGCTTCGGAAAATTTTGTTAGCACTTGAGGCTCTGTTTTATCCAAAATAGTTCCACTCGGAATAGAGTTCGCCAAAATTGCTTGCGCCAAATTCCTGGTGTCTTGGCTATCATATGCAAATGCTTTGGCTGTGGCAGTAATTGTCAGTGAAATTTCCTCTGCTTCATCACCAACTTTTGCTGAAGCTTGCTCTTTAGAGATTGAAATTTCATGGGGCGGGGCAACTCGTTTACCTTCGGTTTTCAACGATTCCAAGCTTTCTTGCGCTTCTTGAGCAGCTTGTTTTTTTAGATCTGATCGCAAATCATAAACATCTTTTTCTGTTACAACCGCCACATCCTTACTTGAGCCTCCTGTAAACGCCTGAATGCTTTGGGCACTATAGCTAGAATCCGAAAATGAGGCCACTTTCAAATCTTGACCACTACCAATATTACTTTTATCTCCAATATCTTTTGCAGTAGCGTTAACTTCCAAACTGCCATACGATTTAACTTCTCCAGTGCTGGTCGCACTCACTGTTGCCGCAGGTACAGTAATTGCTTCATCGAGTAGAAAAACCAAACCGGTTCCAGAGGTTATGGTGGTTCCACTTTCGAGTAATTTTGGCTGTTCTGTCTTATTTATGACCTTAACCCTACCCTTAGCTTTCTCTCCGATGGTTTTGGTGCCAGTAGTAACTTTTGCTGCGGTCACCTCAACATTTTCCTGTACTGTCTCAATTGGTAAGCTGTAATCATCAGTTATCTTGAGCGATCCTTCTGACAACGCAACAACGACATCCTTGGTAATAGTTTCCCGCTTTGGTTGAATCGTAATTAATAACTCCGCATACTGACGTAAATAGATGGCTCCAATAATACCAAGGACCACTACACCAAAAAAGAAGCCTAATCCGGCAAATAGCAAGCGTTTTTTACGTTTACCGCTAAGAAAGAGTGGAAAGCCCATATTAAGCCCTTTTTTTCTTCTGCTCAATCCCTGTTCTGAGTCCTGGATTTCTGCTTCAGAATCAGCTTTTGACAAAGAAGGGGAAATAAGTTCGGATTGTATGGGCATGGAAGCAGCAACTGAATCTGCCACTTCTTGACCGAAGGCGGATTTGCTGGCTTGCACCAAGGGATCGCTGTGCCATTGAGCTCCCAACTGTTTACTCCGTAAAACCTCTGCAGTCTGGTGAAAGAGGTGCCGATACAGCTCCTCTTGTTTAATCAATGTGAGTTGAGGTAATGCTGCTTCAGGTACTATTTTTTGCCAATCATATTCCAGCAAACTTTGCTGTAATATATCTAGCTGTCCGTCGGAAAGATCTGGAGATGCTAGAGTAACTGTCAACGAGGTAAGTTCATTCTCCGTCAGTCGCGATTTAATCCGCGCCAATAACTCCGTGAAGTCATCTGCAATTTCAGTTGATCTTCCCGCTGACAGTGTGGTAATAACATGAGTACCAACTAGCACACTCAATGTAATAGTATGAGGAAAAATAAAAAAGACTAATTGAGTAGCTTTGCTAGTTTGTTTTAGTAGGAGTGAGGTAAAACCATCGATTAAACCTATAAAACCTAGGGCTTGCAGGGAAAGTTCTGTCAACACCTGCTCTATCCAAGCAACTTTTTGGGGTAACACATCGTGAGCATCAACCCAATGCTCACTTAAACAAAATACTGCTTGATTGATTTGATTTGATTCTTCACCAAGATCCCGCAAGCACTCATCCGTGGCGGCCACAAATGATTCAATATCTTTAAACTGGCGTTGGAGTGAAATGGTGCTGACGCGGGTTTCAGTTGGCGTGAGATACGTTAAGGCAGCGGATACCGTCTGTTCTCCAAGCAAAATACATAATGTCCCCTTAATTGGGGTTTCAGAATTCGTTTGAGCTTTGAGCCAAGGCAGCGCCATATAGTTCTATTAAAGCAGATTCTAGCCTACTCGACAAATCTAAGATAGATGCGCCTGATACCAGCACCAATTGATTGCTCTTTAATTACTTCTAAAGTGCCGATTTGACTAGTCTGCTGCACGTGAGGCCCTCCACATAGTTCTTTGGAAATCCAGTCCTTACTCGGATCAGGTCCAATCGTATATACCGTGACTTTTTCTGGATATTTTTCTACAAAAAATGCTAATGCTCCTTGTTTTAGGGCTTCTGACTTCAACATTTCCTGGCAGTGAACTGGAAGATCTGCCTGCACCCATTGGTTAACTTGATCTACAACTACTGTTAAAGATTCTTGATCTATCGGCTGATCATAAGAAAAATCAAAGCGTAGTCGTTGATCTGTGATATGGGAGCCTTTTTGTTGAACTTGGTTACCCAAGTGTTTGCGTAAACTAGCATGAAGCAAGTGGGTAGCAGTGTGATATCGAGTAGTAACTTGAGAGCTATTCTGCAAACCTCCTTTGAATTGACCAGCCGAGGCCGATCTTGAACTAGTCGAGTGTTGTTGGCGTAGTTTTTGAAATGCTTGTGAAAAATCATCGCTTGTAACCAACAAATCTTCTGGATATGCTTCCGAGATAATTTCTTGAGTAAGCTCAAGTGGAAATCCAAATGATTCATATAAATAGAAAGCGTCTTGAGCTGAAATATTCGAAAGTTTGTTGCTATTCTTTTCTGTAAGCATTTTTTTTAGTTGCTGTTCGCCTTTGATCAAAGTTCGTCTAAACTTTCCTTCTTCTTGATTTAATGATTGCTCAATATCTTTTTGGCGCAAACTGAGTTCTGGGTATTGATCTTGATATAAATTTGTTATGCCACTAACCAGCTGCGCTAAAAACAGATCTTCTATCCCTAGCACGTGGGCGTACCGAACAGCGCGGCGGATTAATCGACGAACTACATATCCCTGATCTTTGTTGGAAGGATTCACACCATCTGAGATGAGCATCACCGCCGCGCGCAAATGATCTACGATCACTCGGAATGCTTTGGTATGTTGCGCTGCTTCTTGGTATTTTTTGCCACTTAATTGCTCTAGCTTTTTAATCACCGGTTCAAAAATTGGTAAAGCAAAAACATCTGGTTCATTATGAAGTGCTGCTAAAATTCGCTCCAAGCCACCACCAAAATCGACATTTTTCTTTGGTAATTCAGTAAATGAACCATCTTTCTGCTTCATATACTGCATAAATACAGAATTACCAATCTCCATAAATCTGCCACAGTCGCAATTAAGGTGGCACGGTAGGTCTTTCCATTTGGAATTCTCATGAAAATGACGATCAATTCCAAAATCGTAAAAAACTTCGCTGTCTGGCCCACCTGGTTCACCAACTGGCATCGCACTCGGTTTCCCCGCTCTTGACCACCAGTTTTCCCATTGGTAAACACAAATTCTGCCTTCACCCAGTCCGGTTTTCGCAGGATTCAAAACTACTTGTGAATCCACATTATGAGCAGAAAACTGTTTCTGCCAAGCGACTATCGCTTCTTCGTCTTTTTCTATATTTAGTTCAGCTGAGCCACCAAAAACTGTAACGTATAACCTATTGGGATCCAAGTTAAGATCGCTGGTAAGAAACTCAAACACAAATTGGATCTGCTCAGTTTTAAAATAATCTCCAAAAGACCAGTTGCCGAGCATCTCAAAGAATGTTGTGTGACGGTTGTCACCAACTTCCTCAATATCCTGAGACCGAAAACACTTTTGGCTATTCACAACTCGAGAACCCAGAGGATGAACAGCACCTAGAAAATACTCGAGAAGTGGCTGCATGCCAGAGCTAATAAACAAAGTAGTTGCATCATTTTCGGGCACAAGAGGGGCTGAGGGCACAAGCGCATGCTGTTTTTGGCTAAAAAAATTGAGGTATTTGGATCGAAGTTGATCAAGTGATAGTGGCACGGCCACATTGTACCAGTTTTTGTACAATTTTTACTTCTTCTTGTCAGTTTTATCTTCTTTTGAGGTACGTTCTCGAATCCACTGCGCTAAACTCTCAAGCGTCTTAACTCCGGCTTGGAAGCTCATGGCATAAGAACCCGCGTGTTGCAATGATGCAATAAACTGAGCGATGCTTGAACCCGTAGTTTCAAGTGAAAAATTGAGCTTATGAACAACTTTTCGTAGCTCAGCCATTAGCAGAATGAGATAAATTCCCACCGCCACTACAACTGCCGCGATCACCACTAAAGACACTGACGCAACAAAGGCAAGATTTTCCATGTCTCCATCCTACACTACATAAATTACCGCTGTACAGTCACAGTTAGCATTTCCTCTGTGCTTTTCCCCCGTCTATCAGTGGCGATTACAGAGATGATTCCTACTCCATCAACCGGAAAACGTATGGTTGTTTGAAACGACCCATTTGGCTGAAGGGCAACGGGCTGATCATTTACTGTAATTACTGCATCGGAGTCGCTGTAACCTTCAACCATTACCTCCTCTGATACGATTGAACGAGACACCGGTGACGTGATCACCAATGATGGAGGCCTCGTTGCGCGGAACCATTGAATACCTAAGTAGCAAAATATTACTCCAATAAAAAGCACTAAACCAATGGAAAGCCATGTGATGGGTCTCCATACTATTTTCCGTGTTCTATAGGACTTTATAAACTCTCTAGGAATCAAGTTGCCCTTGTTTGTTTCCTTATAATCTCGTCGTAATAAAGCGATGAATGGTTTGGCGTCAATACTTAAATGCTGAGCGTAAGCTCGGATAAATCCTTTCACATATGCTGCAGTTGGCAACTGACCAAAATCATTATTTTCCAGTGCTTGTAAGTAATCTAGACGAATGTTGGTAATCTCTGCCAACCGCTCCAAAGTGACGCGCTTATTTTGTCTTTCAATCTGAAGCGCCTGTCCAATTGTTGTAGGTTTCATGAGAGCAATTTTCGTACTATTTCAGAAACAATTTTTCCATCAGCTTTACCCGCAAGTTTTTGCATGGCCTTTGGCATCACACTACCAAAATTGGGATTTTCTGTTTCAGAAATTACTGACTGAATTAAAACTTCAACCTCATTTTCATCAAGCTGTTTGGGTAAATATTCCTCAAGAATTGTCACTTTTGCTTCTTCAGACTCGACTAAATCCAAACGATTGCCCTGTTTAAATTGGTCGATCGCTTCTCTCATTTGTTTAACCTGTTTTCTAATAATACTCTCAACCTGTGCATCGCTTTGTTCTCCGTGATCAATTTCCACATTCTTGATCACTGAAATTGCAAATCTGATTGTCTCAAGTCTTTGAGCATCTCTCGATTTCATCGCCGTTTTCATGTCTTCATATAACGCAGCTTTTAATGACATACATCCTTTTCTGATTACCTACATACGGTTTTGATTTTACACCATTCGTGTATACTTAAGGCATGGGAGATAATTCTTCAGCTATAAAAACAATTGCTATATTAGTGTTATTGCTTATTGCACTGGCAATAGCCGCAATCTTTTCTTACAACCCAGTGCCAGAATTTAATATTGGTGGTGGAGTCGCAACCCCATCCGCAACTCAAGTCCCAACTTGTGAAAGTGATGATCCTGAATCTGTAAACACTTGCTGTAATGAATGGGCTAGCAACAATCAAGTTAATGTGGTTGAGTGTGTTGGGAGTTGGAGTTGGACGCAACTTGGAGGTTGCACTTTTAATTGCTCCATAGAAATGTAAATTAAATTTCAAATTAAAAACCCCAGCTTTTCAGCTGGGGTTTTCTTACATCTTGTTCCTGCAAAATAATTACAGATATTTCTGGATCATTGGTTCAACAGATTCGAATGGCAATGCTCCAGGAATTAATTCCTGAGGACCATCCTGAGTCACGATGATTGTACCTGGTGTACCTGAAATTCCTGCCGCTCCTCCAGTGGTTTGATTCTCCGTAACCTTCTCTTTCATTTCACCACTATCTAAACAAGTTTGAAAGGCAGTCACATTCACTCCTGCCTCTTGAGCAGATTTCAAAATTAAGTCATCACTCATCGCAGTTCCTTTGGTTTGTTCACCAAAAATATAGTCTGCATATTTCCAAAATCCCTCTGAGCCTTTTTGTTTGGCAACACATTCTGATGCTTCAGCTGATTTCTGGGCAAATGGATGAAAACTGAGTGGAAAATGACGATAGACTAATGCAACTTCATCTCCATATTTTTCAATAATTTGTTTTACAGTTGGGTGAAATCGGTTACAAAATGGACATTCAAAATCAGAATATTCCACCAAAGTCACTTTTGGATTGCTAGCTCCCAAAATATGATCATCTTTCGTTACTTTAGGCATCAATCCAAGTGTTTCTTTAGTTGGACCAGATGGGGCTTCTGCTGCACCATCCTGGACTGCGGGAGCTGCTGCAGTCGGGATGCCACTTTTTAGCATTTTATTTTCTTGCCAAAGTTGTCCAAGAAAAAAGCCAGCAACAAATAAAACTAAAGCAACTACTACCATTCCCAATGTATTTTGACTGCCCAACGGGCTAGTACTTGATTGTGATGACATAGTGTATCCTTATGCTCGTATTACAATAATTCATACACTCTAACGAAAAACAGCTAAAATGCAAGCACAAAAAAACATTCGAGTCTGGAACGCCTATGAGAAAACCCAACTCAGTCGTTATAAAATCAACATTGATTCACTTCCGGATGATACGACTTCGCCAGTTGAATACCTAACCGGCTGGGTTGATTTTTGCTCATATACCTTTAAAGTTTCACCCGACACTCTTATTCCAAGACCAGAATCTGAGGAGTTAATACAACGAGCACTCGAATGGATCTCAAAGCAAGAAATCGGTAAGATCTGTCGGGTAATTGATGTTGGTACTGGTTGTGGAGCAATTGCACTGAGCCTTGCTCAGATGGTAAAACACCCAATCACTATCACCGCGAGTGAAATATCTGAGTCGGCATTAGCAATTGCCAAACAAAATGCCAAATTGTTCAACCAGACATCAATCACCTGGGTGGTTGCAGATCTGCTTTCATTTCTTAATCCCAACGAAAAAGTTGATCTTATTATCGCCAACCTACCATATATCCCGCATGAAAGAATTGACTACCTGGATGCATCAGTGAAAAACTTTGAGCCACACATAGCTCTAGATGGTGGTGAGTCTGGATTAACATTGATCGCCAGCTTACTCAATCAAGCAAAAAACCATCTTTCCGAGGATGGCGCAATTTTACTAGAGATAGATTACACACATGCGGATGAACTTCGACAGCAATTTTGTGCTGATTGGAGAATCGTCACTTGGCAGAGTCAAATTAGTCTTTGTACCTTTGCTCAACTTTGGCCTATCACCAACCATGAACATCAGCCAATGTCTTAACCCCGAGTTCTGGAATAGTAATTGATTCTGGACTCTCAACTACCAACTTAACAAGCGCTGCAACTGAATCGAGGTGCAAGCCAGTTTCTAACGATTCTCCGGTTACTCCGGCTTTTTTTAATAAATCGGTTTGCATTAGGCCTGGATTGATAACTGAAACGCTGATGCCGTTTTGCGCCACTTCTTCCTGCAGAGACGCTGAGAATCCACGGACTGCCCATTTTGTTGCAGTATATACGGTTCGAGATTTTCTCCCTCTAAGCCCAGCCTGGGATCCAATCGTAATAATTTTCCCTTTTCCCAACAACTTCATACGGGGTAAAACAGCTCGAGTCATATACATTACACCGAGGATATTCACTTGGATTACTTGTTCAATTTCATATGGTTCGTAGTTTTCCAATAACCCATCGATTAATCGACCAGCACAATTAATCAGAATATCAATTTGAGGATGCCAAGTCAGCACTTCTCTTACCGCTTCGGCTACCTCTGAAGGCTGAGTTACATCTGCTTGTACCCACTGACAACCAATTTCTGCAGCAGTTTTCTCTAATTTTTCCTGATTCCTTGACAAAATAACGACTTTGTGTGAAGTATTGAGATGCTGAGCAATCACTTTGCCCAGACCATCCGATCCCCCCGTTATGAGAATTACATACGGTTCTTTTTTCATAGATTGTGATTTTTTACAAAAACAGCAATTTGTTGTAATCATACCATTTTTTAGGCTATACTGATTTCATCAATCATGTTTGAAACGCGCCTACCCCAACCACCTACACTGAGGAAAACGCTTGGACCATCTTTTATTTTGCTTGGATTGTCCATGGGTAGTGGAGAGTTGTTACTGTGGCCATACCTGGCTGCGACCTATGGACTTGGTTTGCTCTGGGGTGCGGTTATTGGCCTAACACTTCAATTTGTGTTAAACACAGAAGCCATGCGTTATACGTTAGCATGGGGCGAAAGTGTCTTTGTTGGTTTTCAAAAATTACACCCAGCGCTTCCCATCTGGTTTATCTTCTCAACTCTAATACCCTGGTCCCTGCCAGGATTTTCTTCAGCTACAGCGCAAATTCTGCACACTTTGTTCCCGCCCATTTCTGAAACATTTTTTGCCATTGCACTCTTACTCCTCACTGGCCTCATCCTTTCATCGGGATCAAGTTTATACAAAACCATGGAGCGATTTCAAAAATTCATTCTTTTTTTTGGCCTATCTTTCATATTCTTTATCACGCTTCTCATGACTCGATGGCAAGATTGGGTTGTGGCTAGCAAGGGTTTAGTTGGGATTGGTGAAAACTGGTGGTTATTGCCTCCTGGCCTTGCACTAGCCACCTTTTTGCGAGCCTTTGCCTACTCAGGAGCTGGGGGAAATCTCAACTTAGCCCAATCTTACTACATCAAAGAAAAAGGCTTTGGGATGGGTAAATACATGGGGAAAATTAGCGCTCTTTTCTCATCAAAAAAACAAAGGGTTGATCTCTTTGGCCAACACTTTGCCCATACAAAAGATAACGCTAGGCTCTGGAAACATTGGTGGCAGTTGATTAATAGAGAGCACATGATAGTATTTTGGGGATTAGGTCTTTTGTCAATTATTGTGCTCTCCACACTGGCATATGCTACCTCCTTTGGGCAAACTACTGGCACAGGATTAGAATTTCTGTATTTCCAAGCGAGTACTATTGGCAAGCAAACCCTCCCTATTTTTCATCCAATATTTTTACTAGTAGGTGCGAGTATGTTGTTTGCAAGCCAAACTGGCGTCCTTGAATCTTCGTCTCGAATTATCTCCGAAAATAGTATTTTGGCTACCCACTTTAAACATAAGAAAGTGGCGTTGGCAAGTTGGTTCTACATAGCTCTTTGGACTCAAATTGGGCTCGGAATCGTAACCTATTTAATTGGTTTCCGTCAACCTTTAGCACTGATTACCCTAGCTGCAATTTTAAATGCAATTGCAATGATGACATCCTTTGCTTTATTGTTTTTACTCAATAGACAATATTTACTTCGCCAATATCAACCTCACAGAAATAGAAAAATTATATTAATTGTCGCCACAGTCTTCTTTGGATTCTTTTTGGTGATTACTATTCTCGATTTGCTGAAATAAGTGTTCCGCGCCAGGACTTTTCATTCAGGTAATCTGACAGGTTGTTTTCTATGAGTGGTGAAAAAATGGCTACCGGAATTCCTTGACGCGCCACTGCTTGGGCGGACTCAACTTTATGCTTCATTGCTCCCGTGACATCACTTTGAGCAGTGTTGGAATAAAATAAAGTATCCTTCAATTTCTGGGAGGCACCAATGTGGGCAATCAGTTTTCTATCATGGTCTAGTACACCTTCAACTTCAGTGACATACGCAACTCTTTTTACTCGAAATTTACTAGATTGTTGTAAATGATTGATTAGTTTAAAAAATATTTTTTCTGTAGAAAGTACGGCGTTGCCTTTATTAGCATCTACCACAATATCTCCCGTTGTTAGCGGAACCGTTTGCAATTCAAACAGATGTTCAAGAAGATCTAAGTTCATTAGAATTTGACCATCTGTATGTATAGACGCTTGCTGACTAAATCGATAACTTACTGCTGGTAAACCGCACCCAATCAAATCATCAAGAATTTGTTCATGCAGTTTCGAGATAACTCTCAACATTTCTACCATTTTATGCGCTTGAAAAGCGTCCTTCGAGGTAAAATGATCTGCATATTTTTTCACAATTGGATGAGCATAACTTCCCTGCCCATGACCGATGAATACTATCTCATTTGTTTGTTGTTGATATTCGGCTAGTTCTTTTCCCAACTGTCGAACCATCTCTTGCCGGTAGTGCTGATTTTTGGACTTATCAGTAACTATTGAGCCCCCGAGTTTGATGAGGGTTATGTCTCTGTAAGTATTAGTTTTTGACATAAAGTCGATTCTATCAGATGAAGTTGTTTATTCGCTTCGCATATGACGCTTGAGTAATTTTTTTTCTTGTACTTTCATAGCTCATACTCCGTACCTTACCAAAAATTGGTTGTGCTGGCCAAGGTCGATCATGGACACCACCAAGCGACCAAGCAATGCCCGCATACCCATTGGGATCCCTGCCATCAAGTTCATACCGGTCATTAAGATATAGTGCGATTTTCTGAGCTTCTTCGACTGATTTGGTCCAGCGCAACAATTGTTTTGCCCAATACATTCTCATATATCCATGCATTTTGCCAAAAAGTCTTAGCTCTTGTTGTGCAAGATTCCACAGTGGATCTGATGTTTGAGCCATCTCTAATTGCTCCTGAGTATATAGATGCAATCGCTCATCTTGCTCATGTTCTCTCAGAGTATGAAGCGCCCAGCCTGGATAACTTTCAGTTGAATCATAGTTTTGATTGTAGAAACAAAAGTTTTCTGCCAATTCTCTACGTACGATGAGTTCTTCCAAAAATTTTTCTGCGCTGCTGGAGTGAGTGTGACGGCTGTTACGAATGCGCAGCGCCACGCGCTGCGCTGAAAGTTGTCCAAAATGTAAGTATGGCGAAAGATTTGATAAACCATTGAAACCTGGATCGTTGCGCTGATCTGAATACTGCTCCAATCCATTTGCAACGAAATTGCTTAGTTGATTTTCTGCTGCGTCAATCCCGGCTTGCAACCATGTAATTGGAGACACGCTGGTATCTACTACAAACGAGCGACGGACTTTTGGCCAATCTATCAGCGGAGATTTAGTTAAACCGGCATGTTGTACCGAAATTTTTGGAAAATCTACTGACCACTCAGGTAGTAAGCGATTGATTTTCGATCTAATTGTGCGAGCTGAATGTTCTTGCTTGGTACTGGTAACCCATGGGGGAATAATATTGTGAGCATCAACTTCATGGAGCGCGAATGGAAGTTCCGCCACGGCTTGCTTCCATTGTCGTGAAATTTTAAGTGGAGAAAAATCCGTGACCAACAAACCGATTGAATCTTCAGCGTGCAGACGTTTAAAAACATCGCTTGGCAAACCAAATTCGATGGTGAAAGGAATACCAAGCGAGTTAGCTTGACTACTCAATATCTGTAAGCCGTCAATCATAAACTGATATTGACGCAGCGTTGCTCCCTCAAATTTCTTGGCAAGCACAAAAACTATTTCTAATTGCTGATTCAGATTTGTCGCTTGTTGTAAGCCATACCAGAAAGCCCAATTGTCTTCGATTCGCTGATCTCGTGACATCCAGTACACCACGCGTCCAGGTTTTTGAGAAATCTGATTCAGTTTTCTTACTCTCCGCAAATCAAATTTCATCTAATGTTCCCGCGTAGTTAAAAAGTCTATAAATGAATAAAACCACTGTTTGGATAAATCTGAAATTGATAATTTATCAAGTTGCTGGCGAGCTCGCTGAGCGAGCTCGCCAATAAGTGCTTCGCTCCGCTCATATCCACCAGATCTTTTTACTAATTGTTGGACACGCTCGATTTCTGTTAGTTGTAAATCTGCCCTACCGTATAACGAATTAAATTCAATTAATTCATCGGGTTCTTTTTGCAATCCTTCGACAGTAAAGAAATACAGCATGGTTTTTTTACCGCTTTTAACATCACTTGCCTGTGTTTTTCCAGAAACGTTTGAAGAAGAGAATAAATCAAGGCGATCATCTGTCAGTTGAAATATTTCTCCAATGGTTTCTCCCACCGTTGTGATTGCAGCAAGTTCTTCTTTCGATTGACCTGCCAAAATTGCTCCCGCAAGCATTGGTAGACAAATTGTATAGTGAGCGGTTTTTTGGCGATTTATTTCACCCACTTCCAGCTGAGTTGGATCTACAATTCCAAATCCGGCAGCTAGGTCAGCCAACTGTCCAGATCCTGTAATAGCCAACTCATTGCTATATAAATCTATAAGCGCTAATTTTAACTCTGATTGAGTTGGCAATTGTGCAAGTAACCTAAATAAATAGAAAAACAACAGATCCCCCAATATAGTTGCCCATGCTTTTCCAAATTCTCCAGCACTCGTTACAGATACTGTTAAATTGTCTTGTAATGCCAATTCTCGATACTGCAAGTGCATGGTGGGTTTACCTCGACGCAAGACATCATTATCCATCACATCGTCCTGGAGTAACAATCCACTTTCGGACAGTTCTTGAATTGCCGCCAAGCTAACTACCTCTGGAGTCAGTTCGGTTGATTTTGTTTGATACGCATGCCAACTCAGTATCACCAGATTACTTCTAACCATTTTTCCTCGCACTGAATAATCACTCATTCGCTTAAAATAGTCATCAAAAGTAAAAATCGCCGGCCATTCATTACTTGCTTTATCTAATAATCGCTCAATTTCTGCAGTAATTATTTGTGAGTAAGGTAGAGCGAATTTCATAACGTTAGCCTTTAATACTGAACGAAATAGCAGTGAGTATCACTCGCAACTTACTTGGTTTTAACTTTTTTTGAAACACCAATTGTGGATTTTTATACAATTGCTCCGCTGTCCATCGATACATTGCCGAAGCTGTTTTGACCGCCACTCTTTCTCTTCGAGGAATAAATGATATGTCTTTCTCTGCTTCGTCAAACCACTTCAAGCATCGAGATAGTTCTTGTTGCATAAGCAACCGAAACTGCTTTGGTTTTTTTTGCGCCATTACCTTTGAAAAGGGTTCAAGCTTGTATTTCTGTAACACTGATAGGGGCAGATAAATTCTTCCCAAGCTTAAATCCTCATCAATATCATGAAGCATATTGCAATATTGCATAGCTTTACCAAGCTTAGCTGCAGCAGGATCATGATCGGACGATAAGCCAAATATGCGAGACATCATTAATCCGATGACCTCTGCAGATCCATAGATATACTTAGATAAATCGCCAAAGTTTGCATATGTTTTCTTAGTAATATCTTGGATCATTGAATCAAGAAAGGCTTCAACCCAAGCGGGCTTAATTCCCGTATTTTTCATCAGTGACACAAAGTTGGAAATTACTTGACGAGCCTTTCCGGGTGAACGAATCTCGTTGTGATATTCTGCAATGAAAGCTTCTAGTTCTTTTTTCTTTTCTGGTAATTGATCAACGTAGTTATCTGCCAATCTCACAAAGGCATATAGAGTTGTAACTTTTTCTCTAATTTTGGGTGAAAAAAACTGACTCGCAGTATAGTACGTTGTACTTCCCTTCTGAAAGACAGCTTGCGCATTGGTGTGCTTGTTTGACATAACTCTATAAATAATTAGTGTAAACGATAAAAGCAAGAAATTGTACCAAAAATCTTCAATTGGTATTGTACCAACTCTCAAGTTAAGAATTGCCCACGGAGCATAACTCACAACGGGTACCATGGTTAAAAGCGAATTAAAGAGGAGAAAGAAAATGAAGCTGGAAATAAAATAGATGAGGATGGGGGTAGTAAATTGAGATCGAAATCTTTGATAACTGTACAATAAAAGTAGAGTGCTTAATCCAAAAACAAGAGTGCTATACGGCTTAGGGAAACCAACAACCAAGAACAGCATGGATGCACCAGTTATCAGCACCCAAAAGAAAAAAGGCAGTGATATATATCTTCTTTGCAAATATTTTTCACCAGCCGCATAGATAAAGAGACACGCAAAAGGAGCAACAAAAAAGAAGGCGATTTCTTCGATAGGTAGATGTAAAAATGTAACACCAATAATATGTGTGGGGTTAAACGACCAGTGTCCTTGGGTAGTAGCCCACCAGTCCCAAATTAAAAATGGTGTAGCGGTCAAAAAAAGTGTTTTTACTAGTTTTCGATTAAAATAAAATCTAAAACCTGAAGTTAAACCAATAATAAACGGAAAAATAATAATGCTAATCAGGATGTAAAGATACGTCATTTCAATTTAGCAATTCTGTCATTCACTAAATAACCTGAAATGAGTGAAGTTGGTAAACCAATTCCAGGCACTGTTCCAGCACCAGTGAAAAACAAGTTTGAAAGTTTTTTATGACGATTACTTGGTCTCCAAATGGAACTCTGAAACAAGGTGTGCGCTAATCCCCCAAAGGCATTGCCCTCAAAACTGTTGTAACGTTTCTCAAAGTCCGAAATTGTCACGATTTTTTTTACGGTTATTGCAGAATGAAACTCAATGTTCAGATTTTTTTCAATGTACTTAATAATATAGTCGCCATAGGATTCGCGCAAGCTCTTTGAGTCTGCAAGTCCAGATGCTACAGGTACGAGGATCATGAGTGTATCGTGCCCTTTAGGGGCAAGGGAAGCATCCGTGGCAGTTGGCCGGTTGATATAAATTGATGGATTTTGTGGCCACTGCTTATGATTGAAAACATCTGAAAAATGTTTTTGCCAATCCTCGGTAAAGTATAGCGTGTGGTGCATCAATTCAGGAATTTTTCTGTTAATGCCTAAGTACAAAAGAAAAGCGGAAGGACCATTAATCTTTCGTTTCCAATACCCATCTGAGTGCTGACGCATAGTTTGGTCGCTCAGGAGATCTTCGGTGTGAACATAATCTGCGTTAGAAACAACATAGTCAGCCTGCCAGGTTTTTATATCTGTTTCCAGCGAGGTAACTAAACCCGATGTTGTGTTTATTTTTTTGATTGGTTGGTTGTACTCAAATCGAACTCCCAATTGTTTGGCAATTGAAACCATACTTGCCACCATATTTAAAAAACCCCCAGCAGGATAATAGACTCCCACATTCAGATCAACGTGAGCCATTAGGCTGAAAAGTGCCGGAGCATTGTATGGAGAACAACCCAGAAAAACCAGGTTATACATAAGTAGTTGTTGGAGCTTCGGTTCCGTAATATAGCGCTCAATGTAGTGTTGCATGGTACCAAACAGATTGAGCTGGAGCGCCTGCGGCAGCAGGCGCCAATACTGCAAAAAATCCAAAGGCGAGTCAGCATTTTTATACAAAAATGTTTCCATTGCCAGATCATATTTTGTCTGTGCCTGTCGTAAATATGCGCGTAATTTTGGCAAGCTTCCTGGTTGCAATCTAGCTATCTTATGGAGGTTTTTCTCTCTATCTATACCAATTTCCAGCTGAGTCTTATCCTGATAGTAAACTTTATACTGGGGATTTAATGTAATAATTTGATAATAATCTTCCCTATCAAATCCAAGATCGGCAAACCATTTATCGAAAACCTCTGGCATCAGATACCAAGAGGGCCCACGATCAAAAGTGTAGCCTTTTTCTTGAAATATCTCAGCGCGGCCGCCAGGCTGATCGTTTTTTTCCAACACTGTTACTCTATGCCCGGCTTTGGCCAAGTGAGCGGCCGCAGATATTCCGCCAATTCCCGCTCCAATCACTATGATCTTTGCCATACACCCTCTCTATAACAATTTTGCTTCTTGCATTTGATCTTTGGGCAAAACATAGCAGTTTTTGCCATACTCACCTTGCCCCACAAAAATCGCTTCCCCAGATACAATTTTTTCTAATGATCTACAAAATTTGCAGCCAATTTCTCCCTGAGGACACTTAAATCTGTCAAGCTTTCTAGCCAACTTTATTTGCTTAGCCACCAGCATAACCTGATCGTACGCTGCTTCAGCAGTTGGTAATGTCTGCTCGGTCAAATTGGCACCACTTTCCAGATACCAGTAACTGGCGCCCGCCACTTTTCGTTTTTGGACATTGCTAACCAATAAAAGATAAATTGGCAATTGCAAGGAACCTTCATCATTGTTTTTTCCAGTCTTAAAATCAATAATATGCACTGAGTCTGTTTCCGGAATATATTCTAGCCAATCAATTTTGCCGCATAAAATCATTTCGTCCGATTCAGAAAGCCAATATTGGGGCAGATCTTCTTGAACCTTGATAGCTTTGTTCGCTAGTGGACCTGGATGTTGCATCACTGTTCTCAACATCGCCTTGCCCCGCTCCTTATATCTTTCCTCAGTGGTTTGATCAGAAAAACCACCCTTGAGACCAGTAAAGTTGGGCCAAATCTTGTCAAATAATTCCACCAAGGAAGTTTCAAATCGTTTATCTACGGGCAAATCTGAGAGATGCTCAATGATTTGATGCACAGCACTACCCAATGATAGCGGAGGAGAAACTAGTTGAATTTTTTTATTGGTTTGAGGATCGCGATACATATTATTCAGATAATACGATCTTGGACACTGTTGAAAATCTCTAATACTTGAATGTGATAACCAAAGAGCTGAGTATTTATCCGGCATAATTTCCTATAGTATAGCAAGTTGGGGCCACCGCAATCTTCCCAATTGCATAACTTTTGAAACGTCATCGGCGATTTGTTCTTTCAGAGCATTTTCATTCTGTTTGCCAGGTTGATACTCGATAGGTTCGCGAACAAAATCACCGACTAAAACTGAAACCACCTCTCCATAAATCGTGTCAGAGAACTCAAATAGGGTAATCTCGAGTATATTTTTAGTTTCTGCCTTGATGCTTCGTGGCCCAAAGTAAAGCGCTCCAAGGTACTGCTTTTCTCCGAGCGTTACTTTACTAGCATATACACCTGGCTGTAAATCAGCGGGCCACAAAGTCGAATCTAGGTTGATAGTTGGATGCCCAATTGAGCGACCATGCTGGTCGCCATGTTTCACTGTGGCAGATACTACATACGTTTTCATCTATTCGATAGTATAGTAGAAAATTTCAATATGATAACCTCAAAGGTAAAAAAAATCCTAGCCCGAATTGATACACGTTGGCAGAGTTATGGTTTACAGTAAAGCATGGCTCCGCTTTTCTTTTTTAGAGTAAATTTTAATGCATACCTGAATAAGTCGCGATACATATTGGACTCCGAAGGGAGTTCGTATGGGTTCAGATG
>DAOQVB010000010.1:0-20899 GCA_035341315.1 Candidatus Woesebacteria bacterium
CCTCACCTGTAATTGACCTGGGAGCGAATGGAGCGTGGGGGAGTGTGCCGTGGAGTGCTTCTAATATTTTGAATGGGGGAGGAATAAATTACTTTACTCGTACCAGTATGGATAACTCTCTGTGGAGTGAATGGCAAGCAGTAACAGGTAGTGTAGATGAGGGCAGTTGGACAGGTGGGATTGCTTCGGATCCAAGACGCTACTTCCAGTGGAAAGCAGATTTAAGTAGTAATGGCGATCAGAGTCAGTCTCCCGTTATCTCCGCTATGTCTACGACCTATGTAGAAGACTCAACTCCGCCTGCTAACCCCGCTCAGGTAGCTTTAGGCTACGTTAACCATGCTTCCTCATCGGCCACGTTAACTTCAAACAATTGGTACAACTACTCAACTCCCAAGTTTACTTGGGAACCGGGAGTAGATGATCCAGCTGCTGGTCAATCCAGTAGTGGTATTGATGGCTACCATATTCTCTTAACCACCAACCAAGCAGCTACTCCCTCTGCCAACTTAGCCAACCCCTGTTACCGCTTTGCTGAATCTGATGACCGAGTCTTTAGTGTGGGAACTACACCCGCTGGTTGCAGCTTGAGTGATGCTGATTACTACCTACGTATGCAAACCAAAGACAACTCAGGTAATGTATCTGAGCCTGTCACTCTCTTCACCTACCGCTATGACAGTACTTCACCTCGTTCACCTGTTTCCGTCTCATCTACTACCGTTGGGTACACCTCTCAGAATGAGTTTAGCTTCTACTGGCCAGCTGCTTCTGATCAAGGTCTTAATCAATCCGGTCTTGCGTACTATGAGTACAAGACTGGTGCTACCGAAGGAGCCTTTAGTACTTGGACAAAATCAAATGAGCCAGGAGATCCCTTGGTAACTCTAGCCAGTAACATCACTGCTTACCAAGAAGGTCAAAACTTCTTCTTTGTCAGAACCGTAGACTTTGCTGGTAACGTTTCCGCTGAGATATCAAACCTAGGAGTCTCACCCTTCTACTACAACGAGTCAGCTCCCACTGCGCCAGTAAACGTGGCCATTTCGCCTGTTACCAGTAGTGATGCTCAAGCGTTAGAGAACATCTTTACTGTTACCTGGGACAAACCCGCTTCCTACAGTGGTGAGCTAGCGAAGTACTACTACTGTGTGAACTGTACTCCTTCAGTTGAGACCATGACGCAAACCACCAGTGTACAGACGGCAGACAGAACTTTGACCAACATTGCTTTAGCAACTCAACAAGGTAAGAACACCTTCTACCTAGTGGCAGAAGACAACAACATTAATACCAACACGGGTAGGGGAAATGTTAACTTTGAAGCCTATGCTACTGCAGAGTTTTATGCTTCCACCATTGCTCCAGGAGCACCAACCAATCTGACCATCTCTGATGCTTCCGACCGCGACGCTGAAGTATGGCGATTAACGCTCGCTTGGAAACAAGCAGTAACTGGTGGGACACCTAACTTTTATGCCATTCACCGTTCAACTGATGGGACAACCTTTACAAAGATTGGCGAAACTACTTCTACTGCGTATACCGATGCTGACTTAACGCAGTCCCAAGAGTATTCCTACAAAGTTTTTGCAATCGACAACGCTAACTCCACCTCACTCTCATCCAACATCGTAACGCTTGCTCCAGAAGGTAAGTACACCACACCACCACTTGCTGGTGGCACTCCCAATGTGACAGTTGGTTCTACCGTCGCCACTATTACTTGGAGTACTGGCAGAATTGCCTACGGAGCAGTTGAGTATGGCAAAACCACCAGTTATGAATCATCAGTAGCAGAGACAGTCGCAGTGGGTAACCACTCTATTAAACTCACCGGTCTAACTCCAGGCACTGTCTATCACTACCGAGTTCAAGCGCTGGATGATTCAATCCTCATGGGCTATGACCGAGAGATAGCTTACAGTAGTGATTACACCTTTACAACTTCAGCGCTACCCACTATCTCTAATGTAGAAGTGACTGACCTGACACTCGCCTCAGCTATCATCAACTGGAGCGCTGTCTCTCTATCTTCTGCCACCATTGAGTATGGAGAGAGTACTGCCTATGGTGCTTCTGTTTCAGTTGGAGTGGGATCATCGGGCACCTACTCAACGAAGCTTTCAGGACTGAAAGACTCGGTGACCTATCACTTCAGAATCAGAGCGGTCGACATCGATGGCACTGATATTACGTCAGATGACTACACCTTCACCACACTCACTTTCCCTAAAGTCACCGCAGTTGTCTTTAAAACCGATCAAGCTCAAAACGCCACTGCGATTAATGTAGCCTGGAGTACTAATGTGCCCACTACTGCCAGTGTGGAATATCAGGCAGTTAAAATTGATCCGAGCTTTGCCAGCCAATCAGAAATTAACTATAGTAACTCGTCAGTTCTTCAGGGACTCAGTCAAACAGAATTAGCTAGATTACCAGTCGTACCGCTTGGCTCTCCTCAGTATCTTGATCGCTCCACCATTAGTAATCGTCATGTCGTTCAAATCACCAATCTGTCTGACAGTTCTCTCTATGTCTTTACCATTCGTGGCAGAGACGAGTATGGCAATCA
The DNA here is from genome assembly GCA_035341315.1 of Candidatus Woesebacteria bacterium. Classification (GTDB taxonomy): domain Bacteria; phylum Patescibacteriota; class Microgenomatia; order UBA1400; family PJMF01; genus DAOQVB01. The sequence continues at coordinate 2,576 of DAOQVB010000010.1, forward strand.
AGCAGTCTCTGATCCCATCCGTTACGTCACAGGAGCAGACACCAAGCCTCCTTCTGTAGAAAACCTAGTGATTGAAACTCCCATCGTGGGAGAAGGAGTAGAGAGTAAAGCCGAGATTGTCCTCTCATTTACTACCGATGAACCTGCTTTCTCCCAAGTCCTGTGGGGAGCAGGCACTGGTTCTGAGTACCCACAAGCAACGCAAACGTCGTCTGAGGCAACTACCGATCACATGATTGTGTTACGTGACTTGGATCCCACTTCTACCTATCACTTAAAAATCAAAACCACAGATCAAACAGGTAACACGAGTGAAACAGAGGATACCGTAGTAGTCACACCCACAGCGCAAGCAGCTGCCTTTGAGTTGATTCTCAAAAACTTAGAAGGTATCTTTGGCTTTTTAGGACTCCAGTAATGCCCAAGAAAAAAATAATCACTCATCAGAAAAGAGCAAAGCCAGAGTTACCACTCGTGGCGGTCGATGTGGTAGCGTTGGAGAAGAAACTGCCTCCAAAAGCTGCTCGTTCACACCACGTAGTCATAAAGGTGGATAAAGTTGGCAAGTCATTTCCCGTTGGTGAGTCTGTTGTCCCGGTCTTGCACGACGTATCACTCAACCTCTACTCAGGAGAATTTGTCATTATTTCTGGACCATCTGGGTCAGGTAAATCAACACTTTTGCATAGCATCTTGGGACTCGAACCACCATCTGCCGGTAGTGTGATTATGAGAGATGTTGATTTGTATAAGGATCTTGATGATCAAGGCCGTACCCGATTCAGAAGAGAAAAAGTCGGGGTGGTGTTTCAACAGAGCAACTGGATTAAATCTTTAAGTGTAATAGAAAATGTGTCGTACCCACTTTGGTTAGCGGGCGAATCCGCTACATCTGCCAGACAAACCGCTCTGAATTGGTTGGAGCAGGTTGAGTTAGCAGAATGGGCTGATCATCACCCAAGCGAACTATCTGGTGGCCAACAGCAGAGAGTGGCGTTGGCAAGAGCGATGGTCACTGACCCCGGAATCATTGTAGCCGATGAACCCACTGGTAACTTAGACTCGGAGGCGAGCGAGGACATGATTGCTCTGTTAGCCAAATTAAACCGGGAACAAAGTAAGTTAATTTTGATGGTGACTCATAATTTGAGTTTGCTGCCCATCGCTACTCGGCGCACTGTTTTGAAAGACGGACGAATTATTTATGACCAACATGACTGATCAAAACACTAGCCATAAAACTGTCTCAGCTACGGTTGAAAGAGTTTTTACTCCGATTAGGGTTCCAACGAAGCCTCTTCGGTATCGCTTAAAACTATTAGAAAATAGTCGAAAAAAGTTGCAGCAGCTTACACTGGTTAGTTTGGAAGTAGGTCAGAAAGGTCTCGCGTTCTTTAAAAGATTTGTACACCATCCACTAAAGTCTATTAAGCTTATTGGTGAAGCCATTCTTTTTCAGGTTAGACGTCACTGGTTTGGGCAACCAGGTGAACTATCTTGGTCGTATTTGATTCTCATCGGTCGGAAAAATATTATGCGTTCTTTTTCTAGAACCGCCGTGACGGTGGGCGCTATTGCTGCTGGATCGGCTGCCATTGTGGTCTTAGTTGGTTTTGCCTATGGACTGGAATCGATTGTGACGAAACGACTGGTGCAGCCAAATTCATTACGACTTGCTGATGTCCAATCCACTTCAACTGCCTATCAAATAGATAAGCCTGCTATTGAACAACTCAGTCAAATTGCTGGGGTGGAAAATGTGTCAATGTCGGTCAATTTAGCCGGCTCAGTGAAGTATGGTGACGCGCAGACTGAGGTAGTAGTGGTAGGTGCTAGAAATGATTTCTTGGATGCTTCGCATATTGAGTTAGTGGCTGGCGAGCGTTTTTCTGAAGAAGCAGAAATGGCGTATTCTGGAGAAGTGCTCGATCTGTCTAGACTGGCAACAGCTAGTGCTGGATTGGTTTCTGGTGTCAGCATTGAGGTTGAGCCCATAGCGGGTGACCGCGTGAGTGACCAACCGGTTAATTTTAGAATCAGCGATGATGTGTATGTACCACTGAGAGCAGAGCCAAATACAAAAAGTGAAATTGTGGGTTACGTGAGAGGTTCAATATTAGAACGGCACCAAGGGTATAAAGTTTGGGGCGGAGCGTATGACACGGTTGGCACTGCTGGTCGTGCTCATCAGCTTTCTACTGGTACTTGGTTGGGTGAGTGGCTCAAGATTGAGCAGGGTTTACCGTTGTATATGGAACAGGCGCCGACAGTGTTTGCTCCTATAGTGGAAGCTGAAGGGAAGCAGAAGCTGGGAGTGGGTTACTTGACGCAAAACTCAGTGGGCCTCCTGACGATGCAGGAGGCCCTCGCTGAAAAAGCCTTGGAAGTCCTTCACTTGGAAGCTCAAGAGCGAGAAGATCGAGAGCAAGTTTTAGGAGATAATACCGAAGATAATGTTGTGGGTGTGGTTCTCGATAAAACCGCCACGAGTTCAGCCTCAGAACAGCAATTATTGGAGTCAATGATTATTCAGTCTCAACCCCAGAGTGGTTCTGCATCGGCTACTTTGGCAGTGGCGAGTGTTGCAAAACGAGGTGGTAAAGAAATCCTGGTGTCGACCGGTTTTTTAAATGCATTAAAACTAACTCCTGATTCGTTAATTGGTAAGAACTTGTCCGTTCAGTACATTTTGAGTGGAGGTTTGGTTGCAGGTATGAAAGGTAAAGTCACATCGCAAGCCACGGATTATACGATTGTGGGTGTGTTCGATTTGCCAGAGCAATCTATGGTGTTTGCGCCGCTTTCTGATTTAGAAAGTATGGGAGTAAGTAAATACTCGTTAGCTAAGGTATTGGCGGATAATTCTGAAGTGCTTGAAGGGGTACGAGAGAGGATTGGCGCCCTAGGTTTTCGGACCCGGAGCATTGCCGATACTTTGTTGCAAGTTAATAAGCTGTTTTCCATTATGCGATTTTTACTGGGTAGCTTTGGCATGATCGCCTTTATTGTGGCATTGTTTGGTATGTTTAATACTCTGACCGTGTCATTGCTTGAGCGAACTCGCGAAATTGGAGTGATGAAGACCTTGGGTACAACCGATCGCGATATCCGACGATTGTTGATTGTAGAATCATCTTTGATTGGTGCGGCTGGGGGAGTGCTCGGAGTGTTGTTTGGCGTGGTGCTCGGAAACTCGCTGAATTGGATTTCTATGCTGAGCAGATCTGATAAGACGTTGTCGTTATTTCAATTTCCAATTTTGTTTTTGCTGTTTGTGTTTTTATTAGCGGCCTTGGTAGGGATGTTGACGGGTCTCTACCCGGCGAGGCGAGCGCATAAGATTTCTGCACTGAACGCTTTGAGATATGAATAAATAGTCGGGGTGACTGGACTCGAACCAGCGACCTCGTCGTCCCGAACGACGCACTCTAGCCATCTGAGCTACACCCCGTATTGTATGTTAAGTTGTCTTAAGTTTTGACGCGCTCTAGCCATCCTGCCCGCAGTGCTACGCACAGCGTTGCAGGCGGGCTGAGCTACACCCCGAATCTGTATCTAGTATTCTACCCTACATCTAATTGAGAACCTAAGGAATAAGTGCCATTATCGTAATTCAATCGCATACAAATTATTCGGTGTCTCTGGATTAAAGTGAGTGGCTATCAATAAACGACTGCCGTCGGGCCATGGATAGATAAAGTTTTGGAAAAATGGTCCAGAATAAACGGTAACGGCGTTTGTATTATCGTATTCTTTAATCACAATGCGACTGTCTTCGGCAGAAAAAATATGTTTGGAATCGGGAAACCATTGGTACGTATCGGCAAAGAGAGAAGAATGATAATTTCGATATAGATCCGCCAATTCAGAAGAGGAGCTAGCCTCAAGACTGCGACGAGCGCTGGTGGTGGCAATGGTGTTGGGTGTAGCTTGATTTTGTTCAAACAACGTTGAAAGTAAACTTTTGGCAGGAAATACTGTTTTATCTTGCTGGGTACCAACACGGAAATTTTTATCTTCCTCTCGATCGTAAATGTAAATTCCTCCGGCTTGAAGTTGGCGTTCTTCTGGTTGAGAGTTGGCTCCAGGTAGTGCAGGAATTAGGTTTGGATCAAGCGTTGCTGATTCCGTAGCGGTGTACAACAAGCGCTTTTTGTCTGGAGAGAAGAAAACATTGGTGGCGCTGGACGTAGCTATTTTGATTATTGCTGGGGGGAATTTACCCAAGAACTGTTGTTCTCTCAGCGCCATTTCATCTTCCCAATCGCTTAGCAACTGTTTTCTGCGAAAACTAATATCCGAAAGAGCATCTAGATCATTCAAACGACTCACATCTAGTAATACCTCTCGGTTTGAACCAAAAACTATAATTTGGGTGCTGTCTGGTGACCATATAAATTTAGCGGTGGCAAGATCTATGGTTGAGCTGTCTTGACTGATTTGCCGAGCACCACGTTGAAGTGATAAAGAGTTGTCACTTAGCTCTAACACATACAAGCCATTTTTCTTTTGAGCCGAATTTGAAGCACTATAAAAAAGAATCTTTTGACCATCCGGAGAAGGAGAAAGATTTTCAATGCCAGTAAAAGTGAGAGGAGTGAGACTTGGAGCACTGGGGAAGAGTAGAGCGTTGGCTTGACTAACTACCTCTTTTTCTAAAGTGATTATTTTTTTCCATTCTGTATAACCATCTTTGCGAATAGCAACTTCATATTGATCTGGGTCTAGGTATAACGTGTCGCTGGTGGCAGTGACTAATTTTTCATTGATGTACACTTCTGCACCAGTGGGGAGTGAGCTGACTGAGAGTAAGCCTGTCTCTTGGCTTATACCACTGTCTGTGACGCGGAATCCGCCTTTTGCATACCGTATGGCCATGTACGTACCAACAACAATAACTAGTGCGGAAAAAACAGTAAATAACAATCCTTTGTTGCGTGGAACGTGCATGCTGTTATTATACTGGTAAAGATGAAATTTTTCCGCACTCTTTTCAGGCAGTTTGCATTCGACTTAGGATCGTTAAATACTCGAATTTGGGTAGAGGGCAAGGGTGTTGTGATCAACGAACCAACTTGCTTAGCAATTGCGCCATCAGGAGAAGTGCTAGCGACTGGTAAAGAAGCAGTCGAAATTGCCGGACGACAAAACCAAGATGTACAGATAATTTGGCCAGTCGAAGCGGGTGTAATAATGGATGAATCAGCCTTAATTGCACTCTTAAAAGTGTGGTTGCGCCCGTATTTTAAGCCGACTTTGTTATTGCAACCTACGGTGTTAGTCAGCACAACTGCGGAGAGTACGCAGGCAAATCGCTCGGTTATTCGTTCGGTATTTGAAAAACTTGGAGCAGTAGAAGTGATTACGATTGCACAGCCTTTGGCTGCGGCTATTGGATCGGGCGTGCATACCGCTGACGCAACTGGAAGTTTTTATCTTCATTTGGGAGATGGTGTTGTGGAAGCTGGGGTGGTTTCTTTGGGAAGTATTATGGTGACCCGCCAGTCACTGCTGGCGGGTCACTATCTTGCCGAGCAAATGAGCTTGTTACTGAATAACGACCACAACTTAATTGTCGATTCCATGGTAGTAGAGAAAATAAAAAGAGAAGTTTTTTCCTTACTTCCAGATCAAAACAGAATGCAGGTGGTAATGGGAAAATCAAGTCAAACTCTTCGTCCGATCAAACAAGAAGTTGCTGCGAAGCACCTGGTTCAACTAGCTCAACAGCTCACCGGTGAATACACCACCTTGTTGTTTCATGTGCTTGAAGAGGCAGCGCCAGCGTTATTGGTAGATAGTTTGGATAAAGGGCTCCTACTTTCTGGTGGTCTAGCCCAGCTACATGGTTTGGATCGCGCACTTTCAACTGAATTTAAAATGCCCGTATCAGTTGTAGATAATCCCGATTTAGTGGTTATTGAAGGCATGAGTAAGGTGCTCGAACATTTGGATGATTTCAGACAAAGCTTGAGCTATCATGCTGAATTAGTATGAGAGGAGTGCTTGATGAAACTACTGACCGTAAATGTTGAAGGCCATAAACACGTGGATCTGATCTGTAATCTGCTTAAAACGGAACAACCAGATGTGATCTGTTTACAGGAAATTTTTGAAGCTGATCTGCCTTTATTTCAAAAAGCATTACAGCATGAGGATCAATTTCAAGTGTTGTTTTCACCGAATGCCAACGTTTTGAAACAGAACCAATATGGTATAGCCCCTATGGGCAAATGGGGTATTGCCCTTATTGTTAATCGAGCATTTATTCAGGATAGTATGCATGATTTCCACCGATTATTTTATGTTGGTGAGGAACGAGTTGTGCCAGAATTTGAAGGACCGTATTCGGTGCGAAGAAGCTTACTCGTGGCGCAGCTCACTGTTGATGGTCAGAGCTTTGCTGTAGCAACTACCCATTTTACTTGGACGCCAAATGGTCAGGCGAGCCCCCAGCAGCACAGCGATCTAAAGCAACTGAAACTTCACCTCAGTAACTACAACCGATTTATACTCTGTGGTGATTTCAATGCACCTCGAGGGGGTGAAATCTACTCTCAGATTGCAGAGGGTTTGATAGATCACGTTCCGCGAGATGTGCTCACAACACTCGATCATACGTTTCATTATGCTGGTATGTTGAATTTGGTCGTGGATGTAGTTTTGAGTACACTAGATATCGGTTCAATTAGCACTAGGGTTATTGATGGAGTTAGTGATCACAAAGCGATTGTGGTGGAGTTTGCCGTTTAGATCTCGTCCTGTTTATCCCACTAGGTTGCCAGCCACTGTTAGTATCTTTTTTTCAGATCGGAGTTACTAGGGCGTTGTATTTCTATGTTATACTTTGATAAGTATTGTTAAATATTGATAAATCTAAAGTATGTCAGAAAGCTATTTTACACTCGAGCGGGTGGCTCAGATATTACAAGTTTCGTACTTGACTGTGTATCGATGGGTGCGAGCGGGCAAGCTGCCCGCGAGCAAGATTGGGCGACAATACCGAATATCTCAATCAAATTTTGCTGCCTTTATGGATCAAGATAAACCCCGATCGATTGGTTCAGTATCTCAAGTTCTTCATCGTTTTATTGGGAGTGGCTTGATGGATTACTCATATATTGAGGGAAGGCATTTTGCCATTGACCTAACGCTGGGAATTAATCCCCTCGGTGCACCATTTGATGTAAGAAAATATTTGGGTAAGGTGAAGATTGATTACTCTCAGTATTCCAGTGTTACTGCTGTTCAGTTGAGAAACAAACTGGCCCAATTTCACCAAATCGAACCAAGTCAAATTTTGGTTGGGGCTGGAGCAAGTGAATTACTACACTTGGTATTTTTAACTTTTCTCAATCCTGGAGAAAAAACGTTGATTCCCGAAACTACTTTTCCTGCTTTTGAAATGTTAGCGCTACTGGTTCATGCCAATGTAATCTTGATACCGTTAACTCAAGCGTTTGACATAGATTTAGATTCAATCTCGAAACACATTTCTGCAGAAACAAAACTTGTAGTTTTGTGTAACCCAAATAACCCCACAGGAAGAGGTTTGGATTATCAGAGTACTCTAGAATTAATTACTAATCACCCACAAACTAAGTTTTTAATCGACGAAGCAAATATCGATTTTGGCGCAACTTCATTTGTTAATGATTTTGGTCGACTAAGCAATGTGATAATCGCGCGATCATTTTCAAAAGGATTTGGTTTAGCTGGGCTCAGAGTGGGTTATCTTATTAGTCACCCAGATGCGATTTACGCACTTCAGCGACGTCAGACACCGTTTATGACTAATGTAGTGGGGCAAGTCGTGGCTGCGCGAGCACTAGACTTCCCCAAATTTTTGGAGAAATCACGCCAGTATTGTCAAGTTCAACGTTTGTGGTTGGAGATAGAGCTGAAAAAACTTGGTTTTTCTTTTGTTGCATCGGAGTCAAACTATCTGTTAGTCGATGTTACTTCGGTCGACTTGCGCTCAAAGGAGCTGATTGCCAAGCTCAACCACTATGGTGCAAACGCAATAGATGGACGAGATTTCCGTGGGTTGGGAAATCGATACATCCGACTTTCTCCAAGAGGTACAAAAACCAATCAAAAATTTATTGCTATTCTAAAAAAGGTGGCTGAGAAGTCAGGCTGAGGCGATTACTAATCGGGTAAATGTTTCTCCACGTTCAGCATAATCTTTAAACTGGTTAAAGCTGGCACTGGCAGGGCTCATCAGTACCACATCCTCAGGTTGAGCCAGTTGCTTGGCTCGGGTGACGGCCGCTGTAAGGTCTGGTACTTGTTCAACCTTGATTGAGTGATTGATTTTCTTGAGACCTTCGGCGATTTTACTACCCGTAGTTGGAAGTAAAATCGCATGCGTGACAGTGCTTGCCGCAATCGCTTCGGCAAACGGAGCGTAGTCGATTCCTCGATCGTATCCACCTGCAATTAAAATGACATTTTGATTGGGAAAGGCTCTCACAGCCGCCGAACCAGCTTGCGGGTTAGTGGCTAGCGAGTCGTTATAAAATCGCACACCATTTGCTTCGTGGACAAGTTGTAGGCGATGAGGCAAGCCTCGAAATGAGTGCAGAGCTGAGAGTAGCTCGTCTAGACTGACACCAAGGTGTAAACTAATAAGCACGCTTACTAATGCATTTCTTTGGTTATGTTCACCTACTAAGGGCAAGTTGGTTAGATTGACTGCCTGACCTTGCTTGAGTGTGGTTGCACCTTGTTTGAGATAGCAATCCGCCTCAGGATTGCTGGTAGAAAAAGTATGTTTTTGGGCTGGACTTAACTGAGCGATGCGTGATGCAGTTGGGCTATCTGCGTCGTAGACAAGGAGGTCTTCTGCAGTTTGGTACCGAGCAATGGTAGCCTTTGCCTCCAGATATGTTTCGAAGTCTTGATAGTAGTCAAGGTGATCGGCAGAAACATGAAGTACTACAGCTATATCTGGGCTCGTTAGAAGCCGAGAGAGTTGATGACTCGATAGCTCAAGCACAGCAATTGAGATTTCACTGGATGAATTTTGTAATTGAGTAATCAAATCAAGCGCCGGAACTCCAATGTTACCTGCAATGTGGGCGTCAAATCCAGATTGGCTGAGTACGTGGTGGAGCAGGGCGGTTGTGGTGCTTTTGCCCTTAGTGCCAGTGATTCCAATAGTTTTAACTGGTTGTTTGAGCTTGGGCAAGTATGGCAAAAGCACCGATTTGTTATCTGAATTCGGTTTCACTATATCCAAAAATAACTGTACATTGCTGGTAATTTCCACTTCGTTTGCTTCTAGCCACACTACAAGTGGGTGATTAGGGGGAATGCCCGGAGCCAGAACTGCAACCGAAGGTGGTTCTGAATTAGTTGCCAGGTACTGCTCTGAATGAGTTATCATTTCTGATGACCATTGTCCAGACAGCGAGGTTGGATCACCATCATCGATTAGATCAAAAACCGTATCCTTTGGTAGATAATTTTTTAAAAATTGGTATGACGACCAACCTTCCCTGCCAAGACCAACAATCACTATTCGCATAAGAGTATTGTAGCAGGAGGTGTAAATGAAGACTGATGAGATATACTATGAATTATATGTTTATATTTAGCGAGAGAAGAGAATACATAGGTCAAATACCAGGTTTGTACTCTGAGGAAGAAATTCAGTTTATTTTTTCGTCTTCAATTAGGAATAATCCTGAGAAAATGTATGAATTAATGATTGGATTACATGACGCTCTAGAATTTAACAAGTTTGTCAGCATGTTTGAGCTCTCTCTCAAGATAAGTTTTGCAGCGTTGATATCAACAGAATTACCAACTAGCTTTTTTATGCCTGGAATATTTTGGCCAAAGTCAGAAGGTTGGTTTTTCACCATTAATGAAATTGCTGTCATATTAGATTTACCAACTCCAGAGTATCCCGAAGATTATTTAGCAATATACTCGCGATGCTTAACAGTTAATGATGATTCGTCATTGATCAGTTTGTATTCTCATAGAATTGCAAACACACTCAGACAATTAGGCCTTGGCATAGATGCTGTGGAGTACGCCGGCTTCGAATATAAACCGCTTTCCAGAGAGTATAGAGACCTTATTGCAAGTTTATTTTAACAATGTTACTTCGGGTTTGTGGTGACGAGATCGAATCGACTCAAATAGTGTCCGAGCACTTGAGGCACACAATGTTCTTCGTTAAACTGATAGAGGAGATTTTTTGCGATTTCTGCGAGTTCGACTTGGTTAGTCAGATGTGTTTCTGCCAACAACATAAGCATACTTGGCATTTCTAATTCTCGATCTACGTACCAGCGGTAACATAGATAGAACGCCGCCTGAGATTCTTGATATGTGCCCACGCAATCAAATGGTTTGTTCTTGGTTTTGCCGATCAAATCGAGCGCAGTTGTGAGTAAGTCTGCATTTTCAAATACATTCTTGCCAAAAATTGAGACCATTTGTTGCTCGCCTAGGAATGGAAATAATATTGTGTAGGCAAATAGGCATTTGGCACACTCGCAACACCAAGAATTTGTTTTTTGTCCCCGATTACAACTGCGGAAAATAGGCAAATATGCTTCTGCCATTTGAGAGAAGATTTGAGCGATTTGTAGTTCGTTAAAAGGGCGGAGGAGAGAAAAATAGTTTGGCAAATTGACTTGGTAGTTTGATTGAATGTGGGTGGTCACGTATTGGTTGAAGGCCGTCTCGTACTCAAATGATTTGGAGTACTGATGGTTGATGCTCTGACCCAAGTATTCAGCGTTGCCTTCATTGGCACTCTGCTCATTACCTAAGACCGTACTAGAAAAACCATGGATTGTGGCTGTGAGCAAGCTCACAAAGCTGAGTAGTGCCGAGAAAGGTGTGTGACCATTGAGGTATCCTTGTTGATTGAGTTGTAAAAGTTTGGGATCGAGGTTGCGTTGGACGACTATGGCGGGAAAACCACTTTGAGCTATTACCGCTGTGGTGGCGGCAGTTGGGTTTACCGCGAAGAGTGTCAGTTGGTCTGGCTTGACTGGTTTGGCTTCGTGCTGCCGCCACTGTCTCAGCAATTCCATTGTCACAATTGAATCTTTCCCACCACCTATGGGCACTAGGAAGCGTTGATCTACTTCATTTTGAATCACAGGATTTACTTGCTCCTTTGTCGCTTGATGTGGCGCCGTACATACCGGAATCACAAAATCGGGTGCAGTAAAGTTGATCTGATTGAGGTAAAAGTACTCCCCCATGCTTTTCAAAAGAAAATTGTGCCACCAAGTCAGTTGTGCGTCGTTTAGATAGCCAGCTTGTACGACTATGTTGGGTGAAGCAGTGGCTTTCCAGTAAGACAGCATTTCTACTAAGCCAATATGAAAAACTAGTTGATCAATTAATTGAGCCGGAACCCTTTGTTGCCAATCGTCTGCTGGCAATGGAATAAGCATCGTTGGTGAAAATTCCAAATCGGGTTCTGTTACAAATTTCCATTCCAGTTGCAAAAAACCACCAACAATTTCCCAATTGGAGGACCGATATTTAAACCACGGATGTTGCAAGCGCAATTCACCGACCATCGAGTCGTTTAGCATTATTGTTTATTATACGGTATTTCACGATGGTTGGGTATGATCTACTCATTGACGTAGTGGTTTGGCTCTGTTATTTTCACGTATGTTTGTTGCTTGCTTTAGAACGGAGTTATGGCATCACGAAATTTAAAAGAACAGGAATTTTTTCCAGGTTTAACTGTAGCTGAACTTACTGAAGATCCCACGCTGGTATTACCGGGAGGGATTGATCTATCTCAATTCGACAGAAATGAGCGCCTGCTGATTCACGCTGCACTCGAACAGAGTTTGCAGATCGAAGAAGATACACTTCGTGGTTTGGAAGTTTCGATCGATCCTAGTCAAAACTACATTATTTTTGGTTTAAGCGACCTACACTTTGGCAGCAACGCAACAGATCTAGCGGCTTTATTTGCATTGCAGAGAGTGATTCTTAAGATCCCAAATGCTCGAATTATATTATTAGGTGATGAAATAGACGGTAGGGGAAAGTATTCCACAAATGATATAAGAAATACAAAAGTGAAGAGGCAGATAGACCTCTTTAGAGCATGGCTCAAACCGCTGTACGATGCCGGAAAAATACTTGCTGCTGTAGGTGAATACAACGGCCACAACGGCTGGGTAGTAGATACAAATGCTGTGGGTTGGGAATTTATTTTTGGAGAAACAATGCCGGTGCCAATCCTTGGAAATGGAGAGACCCTGCAAATTATCGATGAATCGAGCGAGGACGCTGATTTATTGGTGTCAATTTCGATGGCTCATTCCTCAGGAAAAAGAAGTGCAACCGACCCAGTTCATGGACTTCGATCTCTACTCAATCGAGAAGGAACTGATGCTGCGATTGCGGGTCATACCCACACCTTTGGTTTGGAACAAGAAGCAAAGTGGGGACGGAACGGTCAAATTCTCAAAGCTACTTTGGTCAATGCGGGTGCCTTTAAGGGTTCTTCTAAAGATTTGGGTGTGCCAAGAGATACGTTTGGGCAAAGACTGGCACTTGGAGAGGTTTCTCCAGGTGGTTCTGGCATCATTTTCAGCGCAGATTTAGTGGATCCGCGAACATCGGTAAAACAGATTGAGGGGTATCCTTATGCTAATCGACATGAGGGAGTGTTCTTGTTAGCTGCGTTAAATTTGCTGAACGATTTAGAAGCTCAACAGTTGACGGATGAAATACTGCAACAGGCTCGCATTAGATCTAAAAATCCAAACCCTCGAGCGACGAAGTATCGATTGAAACACATCATTCCTCAGTCTCAAAGCGAAATTGGTCAATCTCCTGCAGAAAAAGAAAATTGGGAACAGAAGCAAATTGAGTACATTGCCAGGTTAACAAAAGAAGGATCTGATATCCCTGAAGATCGCAAGCAACAGAGCGAATGGTTTCATGATCCATACGAACCAAATTATCAGAATCTAGTAGCCAGATTTGATTCAGATGGCTTACCATTTGGTATTCATTTGCTTTCTAATCTGGGTTTGGGAGCAGCGAGCTTTCGTAAAGACCAATTTGAGCAGTATTTATCTCAACTTAATAATCCCTGGGATTTACTTCTGTGGTTACGAGGTGTGATCGATAAGGATGCAGGTAAACTCAGGGATCGAAGAGATCACTTAGATACTGCAGTTGGGTGGATGGATCAAAATAGCTCAAGAAATCTAGCTTTCTTGATAGATGGATCGTTAAGAGCTGCGGCATGGAAGAGTACCGCAAAGGGATTTTCTTTAAAGGGGGGAGTAACTCAAGCGGATATGTTGAAGTATGGCCCAATTGCCCCGGCTTCATACATTAGTAGGGCTTCTAAAGTACCTTTAATTCCTAATCGGGGGGCAATTGAGTTGAGAGTTGGTACAAACACAGATTGGCGCCCGTACAAAATTCGTGCACTTGATAGACTTGGTAATAGTGGCTCGGTTTTTAAACCAAACTTTGGACTTTTTAGGGCATATGAATCTTTCTTTGAATATCCCGATCTAATAGTTGGTGGGCACATGCCTCGTTCAGCTTTCTCTAAGATATACGACAAAAACAACCTTAGCTCTGGGTATCCAACATTTGTTTCTCCCGGATGGTGGAGAGAAGTTGACTCTATGGGTAAGGGCAATGTTATGTCTGGTGGTCCGCCAGAATATTCAGTAATTGTAGTGCCATTTGATGGAGGGTTCATCCAGTATCCCACTCAGGGTTTCCATGAGTATGAGACACTGATGAAGGCAGTGACACTTGAGATTGCCACCCTAAAAAATCCAAAATTGAAACAACAGTTGCGCAGAGGTTAGAGGCATAGTTTGTTGCAAAGGGTATACTATTCAAAATGCTCATCGACACTCACTGCCATCTCAATTTTAAAGTCTTTCGTTCGCAGTTGCCGGTGGTGCTGGAGCGAGCGCAGAAAGTTGGAGTGGAGCAGATGGTGGTGGTTGGTTCGCAGCTGAAAAATTCCAAGCGGGCCGTAGAGCAGGCGCAGGCTCATGAGGCGGTTTTTGCGGCGGTGGGCGTGCATCCACACCACGTTTGGGACTACTTAGAAAAAGCCAAATCCCAGGCAAAAATCGCCGGTCAAAGTCTGGAAACCGTCATGAATGAAATCATAGAATTGGTTACCGCGGAGTTAATTGATCTTGTTCGGCAACCAAAGGTGGTTGCCGTGGGCGAAATTGGCTTGGATTACCACCAATTTGAGCAAACTCAGTATGACGGTAAGGTGATTACGCCAGATTATCAGTTATGGCAGGAGCGATTTTTCCTTTTACAAGCAAAAATCGCCAGCAATGCAAATAGAGCAATTATCATCCACAACCGCGAAGCTGTTGACGACTTGCTTTCGCTACTTACTAAGCACGCTTATCTGTTTACAAATAACCAAGTTGTGTATCACTGCTGTGAACCCGACCAACGAATGCTCGGTTACGCTGTAGATCATCAGTTTTATGTTGGTGTTGATGGCGACGTGACCTTTGATTTAGCCAAACAGGACTTTATCAAACAAGTACCCCTTGAAAGACTCGTGCTCGAAACTGATGCACCATACATCACTCCAGAGCCTGATAAGTCATATTTTGCCGAACATAAAAATGAGCTTTCGTACAAGGATAGAGTTTGCGAACCGCGTCACGTAGCGGTGATCGCTAACAAAGTTGCCGAAATCAAAAATTTGCCCGTTGATGAAGTAGCCAACCAAACAACAAAGAACGCCCATCAGCTCTTTTCACTCAGCTAGTCATGAAGATAAAAGTACTATCACTGAATACTTGGATGGGAGGAATCCTTTGGCAGCCTTGTTATGATTTTGTGACAGCCCAACAAGCTGATATTATTTTGTTGCAAGAAATCTACTCTAGTGTTGACGACAAACTTGATCCTAGGTTTCGTTCAAAACTACTTTTTGAATCAGAACTTTCAGAATTTCAGAGCTTCTTTTCTGCCTTTATCTGTGATTTGAGAGAAAAAGAGGGCCCAATCGATAACGGGAATATGATCCTGAGTCGTTGGCCGATGGTTGAAACAGAGACCATATTTTTTGATGAGCCATACGCCAGCTATGATCACGACAACACAGTTGATTTTTCTCAGTGGGCGGCAGGAGCTCAGCGAGTCATAGTCGGTTTACCTGGGGACAAAAAGTTACAAATTGCCAATCTCCATGGTCCGGTTTGGTACGAGGGAGCAGAGCCGACAGAGCGGAGAATGAACATGATAAAGTCCCTCAACACCGTCTGTAGTCAAACACTGCCTACAATAATTGCGGGCGATAGCAATGCCACACCAGATAATCCCTGCTGGCAAAAATTAGATCCACGTTATACCTCTGTATTCAACAATCAGCTGAAGACTACCTTCAATATGCGTAGGAAAACTAATCCTGGTTATGCAACTGCGGCAGTAGATGTATTTCTGATTTCTACAGGCATAAAGGTGATGCGAGCACAATGTTTGGATTTAGATATATCAGATCACTTGCCCATAGTTGTCGAGATCGAAATTGACAATCTTGCTTAATGTTTCTGTGGAATGAGGAGTTTGTAGATTGAAGCAAGTGGTTCTGGCGAGAAAAACTTTTTATCGGTTTGAATAATGGCGGTGTGGGCTTCAACTGCAGTGATTCTACCCTCGGCAGTGGCGGAGATAACGAAAGAGCGTTTGTCTGGCAATATTTTGATTTTATGTACTAAGTGTTTTTTCACTAAAGCGGTAATGACATCAGAAACCAACATCGTGTTAATTTCCAGGATTTCTGCGAGCATAGTAGGCGTGATGGGTTCAGGATGTTTTTCAAGCCGAACTAGGGCATACAGAAGCAACCATTGTGTGGGTGTGAGTTGAAATGGTTTTAAGACCACTCGAATCTTACTTTGCCAGAGATTAGCAAGTTGCCAGAGACGAAAACCAGCTTGAACGTCAAGATTGTGAAGAGCGATGGGAGTGGCTGATTCATTTTTTTCCGTATTTTTTGGCTGAGAAATAATCAAACGTAATTGATTGAGATGTTTGGTAATAATGGGGTTTATAAGCGTGCTTACTATATTCTGTGAATCTAAAAGATAATGCTCAAGCTTGACTGTGCAGGAGATAACCAATTTTTCTTGTTGCAAGAGCTGATAGATCACTGAAATTCTGCCTTTTTCCGAACGAAACTGAAAGGTTATTGATCTGGCGGGGCGAAAGTCGGTAATCAATAGTTCCCAACTTTCGCCCTCGCGAAACGTAATCACCCCCCGGCTTCCCAGGCGAATTGGCTCAGACAACGTTAGTCGCTGAACGAGGTTTTGCCAACTTTGATGCCAGAAGTTTAGATCGGTGAGGAGTGCCCAAACTTCTTCAAGCGTATATGCTGACTCAAAGTGGTAGGAAAAAGAGGGTTGAGACATGGCTTCCTGGTACTAAGCACGCTTATTATATCCGATTGTGGTTATTTGTCTAGAATCAGTCGTCGGTGCGGTACAATAGCTATATGAACGCACTACAAAGAATCAGTCTCTTTGGTTGGCAATGGGTGGCAGAATCGAAAATACAAGTGATCAACATCTTGAAGAAGCACCTAGATAATGACAGCGCTGATTTACTGAGCATTTCAACGGCCAATCCTGAGCAAGTAATGCTGGCACAGCAGGCCAAGCAGTTTTTTCAAACAGTCAAAAATGAATTTGACCTCGTGCTGCCAGACGGGGAGGGGATTGTTTTGGCTAGTCGATTGCTGAGGAATCGAACGGAAGAGGCAAGGATTCTGGAGCGTCTGGCTGGAGTCGAAATTGTCTCAAAACTTATATCTCGATCGAGTCTGAAGCATGGTTCGATACTAGTGATTGGTGGAAAGGGGTATCAAAATTCCGAGATCAAAATAGATTCGGCTAGATTTTCTTTTCGAGAAGTGACGAACTCGAATGAGTTGACTGTTGATTCGAGCAACAAATATCTGTTTTGGTTGCCAGCCTATGAGGACGCTAAGCATCCAACAATGAGAGAACAAGAGCTAGTTGAGAGCGTGATCAAGAAATTGAAGCCAAAGCTGGTTTTTGTAGCTCTGGGCGCCCCCCAGCAAGAGTTTTGGGTGGTGAAGCACAAAAAGTTGCTGAAAGATTCTGGAGTCAAGATCGCAATGGTGGTGGGGGGCGCCTTTGATATGCTCACCGGCAAAGTTCCACGCGCACCAAGGCTCATGCGCCAGCTCAAGCTTGAATGGTTTTGGCGGTTAATTCAAGAACCTTCTCGTTGGCGCCGTCAGCTGGCGCTGATAAACTATATCTTGTACCTGGCCAAGCTATTAGTCCGTACTGACATTAACAAACGAGCCCAATAAACAAGTTAAAACGACGGTGGTATATGCTACTGGATAATTGAACTTGAGGATGCGACTCGAGTGAAAATATCAAGATTTGCAGTAGTTTCAGGATCTAGATTAGTATTAGCTACAAGCATACTTCGAATTTCTTTACCTTTCTCGATCAGCTGATTCTGTGCTTCAACATCTGAAAAGCAATCGATTGTCTCACTGGGGATACTAAATTCCTCTTTAATTTTTTCGAGAATGCTCTGAGATACAATCGGGAGAAATAGCCGTACGCCTCCGACGGGTTTATCTACTAGTGAAAAGTCAATAAGCGCACGAAAACTATTCTGGTTCCCCATGGTAAAACAACCCGGATCCACAATATCTAGGTATGCTTCAATGCTAGTTTTGCCGTTGGAATTAACGCCAAAGTCTTCTTGACGACCACCTCTGCCTGCCGAAAAGTCAGCCGATCTACCAGACGCATATACTTCTTGAGTATTACTAAAGGTGAGCTGATACGTTTTGCCAGTATCACCCTGCAAGGCTTCAACAGCATCGAGTACTTTTTCTGTTGGAGTTCCCCAATGCGATGGATAGTCGAAAGAGAAGCCCAGCTCACTTACAAAAGTTTTCCATTCTACTGTATCGGGATCTATTACTTTCTGTTGTTCTGGCTCTTGAGTATCAATCGAATAAGTTTCAGTCTCAGTGGGTTGTTGAGACTCAAGTGGTTGTTGCAGCTGAGTTGTTTTTGTTGTAATGCGTGTTGAGCCGAGAAATACTAAAAATGCTGCGATAATGATTATCGCAACTGCCAAGCCAATAAGTTTATAGGGTTTCTGGGGTTGTGTTTCACTCAATGAATCCATCGGTTCGGAGAAAGTTTGATTTGATGTTTGATCCATGAATTCATTTTAGCATGTTTATGATCTGCTATGATTTATCTGTGAAAGTTGCCGACCCCAAAGAACTACGGGCCACTAGTGATGTTGTGA
>DAOQVB010000011.1:0-20214 GCA_035341315.1 Candidatus Woesebacteria bacterium
TAGCATCCTTGATGGATCGAGTCCATGATTCATTACGATTCATTTTGATAGTA
Source organism: Candidatus Woesebacteria bacterium (assembly GCA_035341315.1). GTDB lineage: Bacteria > Patescibacteriota > Microgenomatia > UBA1400 > PJMF01 > DAOQVB01. Next base: position 54 of record DAOQVB010000011.1, read on the forward strand.
TATCAGTATAGAAAAAGGGTTCAACTCAAAATTTATCACTCATTCAAACTAACTATTTTTCTATAATTAGTCGAGCGGCAGAAATATTTGCCGTTTCGCCGCTGGTTGAGCGCGCTTCTAGGACGTAAGTATAGCCGCCAGTATGAAGTGCAAAACTTGGTGAAAGTTTCCAAGTGGCCGTATTGGTATTATTAGATATTTCAGATATTGAAATTACTGCGCCAGTGGATTTATTTTTCAAGCGCACCCAAGCTTCACCGCCAATAATAGACAAAGAAGCCTCAAGTTTGACTGTGACGCCTGCGGGATAATGCGCTGAATTAATGCCAATTTCTAGACCTGTTTCGCTCCATTCACGACTGTTGGTGCTAGCCCAACCAAGATAGAGAGTTTCTTTAGTAAACAGTGGAGTTGAGTTCTTTTGCTGAGCGCTCGCAGACGTGGCAATTTGACTTTGTATAGTTTTCTGGTTTTTCTCAACTTCTTCTAATCGAGCTGCGAGCGCTGAAACTGACGCTTCCAACTGATCTTGATCGATCGCCGAAAGACGACCTGAAGACGTTGCTAAATTTTTAGAATTTTCAGGTGAGACTGTTTCCTGAGCACTATTTGTTAGCAACTGTTCTGTGCGATCTACTTTGAGCCAAAGCAGTATTGCAACAACAGTCAAGCCAGCAATTATCAGACAAAGTAATAGAAAGAACAATTGTTTTAGTTGCGTAAAAAAAGGCATTATCTCAGTATAGCAAGTTGTGCTATATTTATTGCATGTCCAAAAAATCGGTTGCAAAAACCACCAACCCCCTTACTACTGTTACCACGCTTTCAAAAGTGTTAGCGGCGGTACTATTTATTGTGCTCCCGTTCATCGGTGCCTATTTGGGATATCTCTACTTCCCAATCCTCAATAATTTTTAATCTGAGTCACCCATAACATTAGCAGGTGATGCAAATTTATCTCAGTATCATAAATTTGATTATGGTAGTACTCGTGATAAGAAAGCGCTTGCTGTTTTACCAATAGTGATACAATTTCGTGAAGTATTCAGGTTTCTTTTTGCTGACTAGCGAAGGTTAGCTCATGAAGTTCATCGAAGGTATCTCAGGATATCAAGAAAAACGTGAGCAAACTCAACAAGTTGCAGATTTTTTAGAGTTGGTTACTACGAGTCCAATTCCAGTAGAAATTGCCACACGCTCACTTACTGGAGAGAAACTCTTCGTGTGGGTCAATACAATTATCCCCCCAAGGGATAAAAAGTACGAAATAATTACTGATTCTGTTGAGGAATTAACAACCATAGTTGCATATGTTCAGAGCAATGGCACTTTGTTTCCCGTTGATGAATATGGATTGATTGCTCACTGTGATTTAGCCTTTTGCAGAAAACAAACTGGTGAGCAATATGTGTTTACCGATTTGAAGTGTCCACCATCGCAATACGTGCCTCCAGAAAATTTAGGATGGAAAATCAGCGCAGAAAGCGTCTATTGGTTTGTAAATTCGGCAATGACGCTAGAAAGAAGGCGTCCATTACTCATAGGTGAACCGGATAACTATGCGGTAGGAATTGGTTCCTTACTCAATGCAATTGGAGTTGAAATGATGCTTCGTCGAAATATTTTTTTAGTACAAAGCTACTATCTTTCAGAAAATGGTCAAAAAATATGGGAGCAACTTGGTTTATCCAAGAGCAATCATTTTTTTCGTTATTTGGATCCGGTAGTTGCTCGCGCCGCTGTAAATAATACAATACTACAACATAGTTATTAATTTAAGATTAAGTACTGAGTACTTTACTACAAGTTGACAGATCCTGCACAAAACCTTTATTGTTAAGTATGGTACTAATAAAGGAATATAATGACCGAACCATCATATCAAGCTGGGTATAACAATGACAGAGATTTCGTTAGTGGAAGTGAGCCAGCTCTTGCAGCAAGTTTAGAAAATTTATTACAATCTTTAAAGTTAAGAAGAGGCCAGGCGAATGCTGGAGATCGGTCAAGTTCTTGGGGGGATGCTTTTTTTGCCAGAGAGAGAGGACGAGATCGGTATCAGCAATTTGGAGAGAAAAATAAGCCAGATCCATTATTTGAACAGTTGCAAACCATAAACCAAGCTACAGACAATGCTAAAGATGGGCTTCCTGAAAATTCTAAGGAAGCTCAACAACTTTGTGATGAAGCAATCAAGTCATTTGCTCAAGCGATGCGTCAGCATAGTCAAGAAATCACTCCAGAGATGCTTATGAAGAGTGAAAATGAGATGAGGGATGTACTAGATCCTGCGAGTATTTTTGTTTTGAGAGCGATTTGTGGATTAGAGATAATGACTTATAAGGTCAGGCGGAAAATTAGAGATAGCTGGTGCGAAGTAGATCTCCCCCCCGAATTATTTGATATCTTATTACTTGATGATGATGAGTTTAAGAGGGAAATACTAGCATATAGATTCCTTTATCCGTATAATCAATTAAAAATCCAAGCCTTTGCTCGCTGCCTCAAACAGGATGCGAGTCTTTTTGCCCCGGTTCACTAACTTGACTTATAGGACTTTTGGGCTATACTACTTAGTCTCGGTTTGAAATTCTCCTGATGGTGAATAATGTGATTCTCTCCGCTGAAATATAAAAGGAAGACTATGTCTCAAATGTATGGGGGTAGACCCCGTTCATATGGTTCATTTGGCGGATCACGCCAACGCGGACCAATTCAACCTCGTAGAAATATGGGTGCATACATTGCACCTTCTCGGTACGTGCAAGCTGCACAGAAACCTGAGCAAGAAGAACCTTACCAAGCACTCAACACGTTTAGTGACTTTGGTTTAGATAGCCAGTTATTGGCAAATATTCAACGGCACGGGTATACCTTACCCACACCAATTCAAGATCAAGCCATTCCCGAATTAATGCAGGGAAAAGATGTGATTGGCATTGCCAACACTGGTACCGGTAAAACTGCCGCGTTTTTATTGCCGTTATTGCACAAAGTCATCCAAGATCCCAATCAGGGAGTTCTAATATTGGCGCCAACTCGCGAGTTGGCGCTCCAAATCACGGAAGAATTCCGAGCGTTCGCCAATCGCTTGCCGATTGGCGTCTGTGTCTGTATTGGTGGTACCAATCTAGATACGCAAATTCGTCAGCTCAAGAAAAATCCTCATTTTGTTATCGGTACTCCCGGTAGAATCAAGGATTTAATTGATCGAAAAGCGTTCAAAACCTCCTTGTTTACCAACATTGTATTGGACGAAGTGGATCGCATGCTTGATATTGGCTTTAGACAAGCAATTCAATTTTTAATTGCCCAACTGCCACCAGTTCGACACGCAGCTTTTTTCAGTGCGACAATGAATGCAGATACAGATGCGATTGCAAGAAAATTGCTAACCAATCCCGTCACAATTCAAGTGAGTAAGCAGGAATTTAATACTCATATTGAACAAGATGTGGTTAAGTTGTTACCAGGACAAAATAAAATTGATATTTTGCATGGTATGTTATTGCAAACCGAATTCAAAAAAGTACTTGTTTTTGGCAGAACCAAACATGGAATCAATAAGCTAGAAATGACACTATCAAAACTTGGTGTCAGAGTCACCTCAATTCATGGTAATAAAAATCAAAACGCGCGCCAACGATCATTAGAAGCGTTTAAACGTGGGCACGTCCAAGCGCTACTCGCTACCGACGTTGCTGCGCGTGGTATCGACATCGACGATGTCACCCACGTGATCAACTACGATGAACCTCAATCCTATGATGACTACGTGCACCGCATTGGTCGCACTGGTCGGGCCGGCAAGATGGGCAAGGCGCTTACATTTGTGATGTAGTTTAAATTGTAACTATTTTCCCTATTTTCATACTGATATATTCTGATAGTATTGCGGCTATTAGATTGAGTGATAAAACCGTTGGAAAAAGAGAAAAGATGTCGTCTTTATGACTAGAGGTCCATACAAATTTTCATCAGAGTTGAAGAAAGAGAGAAGACTTGGAACTAACAGTTGTTGCGAAATGTGCGGCAAATTTGTAACAAACGGAGAGGTTCATCATTTAGTAGGTGCATACTTGGGTTCCCAGAATCCAATATTGGCACCTCATATCATCAGAAGTCTCGAGAATGAGGCATATCTTTGCAAGCAGTGTCACGTAAAGGCCAATGAAGATCAGCATACATGGAGTTCAAAGGATATAGGATTTATGGCATGGGCATTATTTGATCTTGACCCTATGGAAGTGGCAGATGCTCAATTACACACATACAAGAGTAGTGGAAAGAGCTTTGGACGAGAAAAAAAGAAAAAACTAATTGATCAAAAACGTCAAGCAAGAAAAAGAAGCAGGCGACGCAAGAATAAAATGGCTATGAGGAGTAGGCGTTCGGGGAGAGCGAAAAAAGTGCGCTACTAGGTGCTGGGATTGATTACGCCACACAATCTAACGAAGAAAATCAATTTGTGTACATTGGTGAAAAAGGCGAGAGTATCCCAAAGATTATTCCAGGAAAGGTATTTTATTGTGATGGAGACGATGGGGATATTTCTCGCATACTCACTGAAGCCGATAAGCAGGTGAAAGTGCGCCGGCCCAGTGTTGTATGATGGTTGAGTGTTAGGTCTGATTAAACTAACCATTTCAAAGAAAAATGTTTTTATTTTTATTTATCTCGCTTGTTTGATTGTTGTAACCACTGCAACATTTTTTTTATATGCTGAACCATTAGGCCAAGTGTTGGGTCAGCAAGATGCAATTAGGCAAGAAGCCAAAACGCAACATGTTGAGTCTGAATTTTTTGTCGTTAGAGTAATTGATGGGGATACTATCGAACTAGAATCGGGCCAAAAAGTTCGCTATATTGGCATTGATACTCCAGAGATTCATCATCCAACCAAGTCAGTCGAATGTTTTGGCGAACAAGCCGCAGAAAAAAATCGCATGTTGGTGGAAGGAAAACTGGTTACGCTTGAAAAAGATGTTAGTGAAACAGATAGATATGACAGGCTACTTCGATATGTTTATGTAGATGGCGTGATGGTAAATGAGTTACTAGTACGGGAAGGATATTCCCGCGCCAGCTCGTATCCGCCAGATATAAAGTATCAGGAACTATTCAGCGAAGCGGAGTCTCAGGCTCAACAAGCTGGCGAGGGTTTGTGGGATAAAACCATCTGCGAATATTGATTGAGAGTTCTCCCTGAGTATGTCATGATGAAAGCATCATTATGTTGTTTAAACGACACTTACCTGCCGTGTTTGTTTGTTTGGTGTTTGGTGTGTTTTTTTTCATATCGATGGCATTTTTGTTTAGGGCAAATGTAGTTCAAGCAGCCGACCTTACGTTGGCGAGTATCAAATTAGAACGGCAAAAGGCTAACACAAGCCCTGGCTCAATCTTGGTCCAGTTTAGGACAACCGAGAGCGTGGTAGAAGATGGGGTGCAAGTGACAGTGGGGCAGGCGTGGAGTAACAGCGTTGTGGCGACTGACTATACCGTATCCACAGCCGGTTTACCCGCAGGGGGTAACCGCTATGCCGGGCATTGGCACCGCCAACAATGTAACTGGAAACACCATAAGATTTCCAGTCACTGATTTAACAGTAAGTACTACGTATGGCTTTTTTATCACCAATGGTGGTACTGGCCTTATCAGCAATCCTACCTCATCCACTACAATTGTACATACAATTTTTACTCGAACTGGCTCTGATGCCGCTACCGCTGACACTAAGGATGTAGCAGTCCCCATCATTGCCAACGACCAAATCGTCATCACTGCTACCGTGGCTCCAACCTTTACTTTTGTGTTTAACAATAATGCTCAAAATCTTGCTCTAGCTGTTGGCTCTGTTGTTTCTGGAACTGGTACTACAATTACCGTCACCACTAATGCCGCTAGTGGTTGGAGCGCTTGGGCTTTAAGTGCAAACACCGCACTTAACTCAGCAGCTTCTGGAGATACTATCGCGACAACTGGTACAGTCAATGACTCTCCAGATACTCTTACCCCAGGTGTTGAAGGCTATGTTTTGGATGTTGATCTTACTACCGATGGCGCTGGTGGCAATCATGTGTACCAAATTAAAGCCGACTTTGTTCAAGTCATTCACACAATTATGGCGCAGAACCCAACCATCGAGTTTGTGTTACAGCCATTTTTATTGTTTGATCAAGGTTTTGAGTACAATGGACTGAGAGCTTCGACCGATATCAGATTACTGTTTCATCATAATCAGCTCTTCCAATGCTATTTGCGAATGGCAAAAACAGATGATTTTCGTTGCAATGAGCACCAGGGTGGTCAATTAGTGTATATTGCCACCAGTGATGTGCCAGAGGTAATTCATGCGATCGCCAAAAAAATTGTCAGAAAAATCAATAAACCACAAGCGCTTTACGCCCTAGATTTTGCCGTGAGTAACGCAGGTAGAATTTATTTAGTTGAGGGAAATATTGGACCAGGCATCGATTGGGATGTAACCAAGGAAGTGAATGAAAAAAAATCTAAACAATTGATCAGAAGAATCGTTAAAGAATTCGCAGTTAGAAAAAATTTCTCCTATTTGATTAAATCGATTGATGATGACGTATTACATTGATAATATGCTTCGTCTCGAACCGTTAAATACTCCAAATTAGTAAATGTTGCCGAATCGGTAGCAACCGAAACACGTAACAACTTTGGTAGATTTGTTTTGGTAATGACAAAGTGATTTTGCAAAGACTCAAGCCATTTTGGACAGTTACTATACACAAAGTTGATTTTGTAGTTGTTAATCAAAGAAAGAAACACATCATCGTTTAAATTACTTGGTGTTTCAATTGTTTTAATGTTAGTCAAACCAGCAAACTGCGCTGCAGAAAGGGTTGCAACTTGATTTGTATCAACCAATAGAATGGGTGTTTGATCTAACTGGGAAATTGCTTCATTCACTTGCAGATATTCGCCAGTCGGTTTGAGTAGCTGTGAGTTCAAATTAAGGGGTTGTTGTGCTAACTGCAAAAAGTCTGAGGGAATACTGAAGATAATTTGTTCAAAGAATAGTATGGTCAAAAATACTAGACAAAAGATAAGGACATACATTGGTTTTAAAAGAGTGCTGAGTAACAAGTAAACCAATCCAACTAAGAATAGGCAAATATAAAACAAAAAAAACAAGGTATAGCGCATATCCAAAAAACCGGTTAAACCAATGCTGAAAAGCTGAAGCAGAAAAATTGGGGCGAGCAAAGCGAGCCGTCGTATGGGTTCGAAATTTAACTTTGAACGAATAATTTTTCCACTTTGACTAATAACGAAAGCAATGGTGGTCAATAAAATTCCCACGCCAATAAATAACTGATGAAAAAATGGATTGTAATAAACATCTTTCATAAATTGGATGAACGAGAAAACACCTTTGAAAATAACGCGATAGGCAAACCAATAGAATGGTTGAGTAAAAAGGGTAGGTATTTGTTCTGGGTTGGGGTAGTAGTCAAAGGTAAAGGTTTTGGCAGCCAACAAAATACTGCGAGAATTATCAGATACAAACCAACTGCCAAAATGGCTGTATGAGTACCAAATCCAAGGCGAAATTACCAGTAAAAAAACTGTGGAGTAGATTAAGCCGGTATGAATTTTGGTTAATTGAGCAACAAATAACAGCACGATTCCGAGTAAGATAGAGGGTAGTAAAAAATCGAATCGATTAAGTGTGAGTAATCCTGCCAGAGCTCCTATTGCAGCAATGTGTCCTTGGGTCAACTGTTTTTGCAAGAAGATATGGATTAAACCAATCAATAGAAGTAATGAAAGAATCATGCTGCGAGCACCCAGTAGTTCAGTGAGAAAATGATAGTTTACCAGTAACAGTAGTAGTAAAAAAATTCCAGGTAATGCACTGCCAGTTATTAGTTTTGTTAGTTTTGGCAACAAAATGCCAATTGCTACTGCAAATCCAAAGTTGAGTAGATATCCTGCATAAATCCCCAAATCAATGATTGAATTACTGAATCGAATGGCTAATGGGAAGAGGGGTGGGAATGAAATATTGTAATCGGAGATATATTCAAACTGACGAATATAATTGGTAAAACCAAAATCTTCAAAAATAGTTTTTGAAATACTATAGTACGCCCAAGAATCGGTAGTTAGTGGCGGCGAAGCAAGATTTTGGAAAAAAACTATTGTTAATTTAATTACCAAAAGAGTGAAAAAAATCGCGAGAAACGCTGTTTCAATTTTTTTTTCGTGTCTATGAATTAGTTTGGTTAGTTTCATGCCAATTTCGATTTTTCAGAATGTATAAGCCAAGAGTAAACATTTTTAAAGCAAATTGCCAGCGGGTGACAAGATTTTGTAATTTTGATTGACCAGTGACGCGTTCAACATAGTCAACCTGAACAAACTTTGGGTTTAGACCAATTTTTCTACCATAATACAGCCAGTCGATGTCACCCCAACTATCAAGTGATTTTTCTGCCAAACGAGTTTTTTTAAGTTTTTGCCAAGATCTGCTCGTGAGTGCTTTAGATCCGCAGGAGATATCCTGTATCTGTGTTTCTAAAATAAAAGAGTAGTAGTACCGAAAAAAATAGTTGCCCAGATAATTAATCCAATAGAATGACTTTGGTTTGGGTAAGCCACGCAAGCGATTGCCAGAGGCTAAAATTCTATCGCCGTACTGCGAAAACAAGCTGAGAATTTTGGGCAGTTCTAATTGTGGCACGGTCATATCGGCATCCACTATGATTAAATAGTTTCCTCGAGCTTGGTCAAATCCAGTAGCAACTGCCGATGCCTTGCCACTACCGATTTGTTGATAGGCGCGAAAATGGACTCCATATTGGTTGGTTTGTTTGTGAAGTCTTTGCACAAGATACCAAGAATAATCGTGAGATCCGCCTTCGACAAAAATTAATTCGGTTTTGCCACCTAGAGGTTTGAAAGTTTCGAAAATATTCAAAATTGATGCTTGCTCATCTCGAATGGGGCAGATGGCGGAGACATGAGGGTTAGACATGGAGAGCCCGCGCGATGCCTTCTTCTAAAGAAATTTTAGGTTGATAAAACGAAAATAAAAGTTTTGGATGAGCGACTCGGTAATGAACTCCGATTGGTTTGTCTAGCTGATGACAGAGCTTGGCAGAGTAACCCGCTGTTTTCATCACCATTTTGGCGAGTTGATTGAATGAAGTGGGTCTGCCCCAGCCAAGATTGATAGGTTGGTGGAGGTTTAATTCAAGTGTTTTTAAAGTTGCGGCAACAATGTCTTCGATATGAATAAAGTCTCTGGTTTGGGTACCATCTCCCCAGATCACAAAAGGATTTTGTTTTTGTTTGCCACGCTGAATAAATGAGGGAAAGGGATAGCTCAAATCTTGATCTTCACCATAGCCAGAGAAAGGACGGAGAACAGAAACATGTAAACCATACTGGTCGCGAGCAAACTGAGCTAATAATTCGCCAGTTAGTTTGGTCCAGCCATAGGTGAGGTCTGGTTGGGCGATTTTAGCTAGGTTAATGTCAGATTCTGAGAGTTTCTGGCGCCGCGTTTTGGTTTGGAGTGCAATTGGATACGCGGCGCTGCTAGAAAAATATACAATTCTTTTTGGTCGTTGGCGGACGGCCCAGTTGAAAAGTTCTGCGTCAATGCTCAAGTCAATTGCCACAGCAATTGGGTCAGACTCAATCGTTTGCCGTCCGCCCACAATCGCCGCCAAATGAATTACTAAATCCCAATGACCTTTGCTACTGACATCAGTTTTAAAAAAATCACGACAATCTTGATTATCTACAATATCGATGCCAACAATGTTATTTTTTGAATTTGTTGAAAAATATTTGACAAAATGTCTGCCCACAAAACCTTTGTGTCCAGTAATTAAGATATTCATGTTGGACGAGATTGTATCATTCTACTAGTTATTTGACATCTGACTACTTCGAGAGATAATAAATTCAATATGAAAAAAATTTTCCTTTTTCTATTTGGAATAACTGCCCTTATAGTTGTTGGTACAGTGTTGGTTTTAGGGTATTTAGGATTTGTACCTGTAATATCGAGCTTGTTTGGCTCAGATAAACCCAGGGATTTGGGAGTAGTGGCAACTCAAGAAAACTATGATCAATACTTAGCCAAAGCGGATACAACACTGAAGACTCTTGATGCTCCAGTTGAAGGAAAATCCATTGTTTACTCTGGTTCGGAGTTACTAACTACTTCTTTCAGTCAAGAAGAAGTAACTGGGAGGTTGAATCTTAGTACTTGGAAATATATGCCGATTGATCAAGTCCAAGTCAAGTTTTCACCTGACGGTACAGTTGAAGTGGCTGGCCGGTTGCGAATGGATCGCTTGGATGGATTTATTGCTCAAGTTGGTGGCACTCAATATTCCAAAGCTGATGTAGAAAAGGGCCTTGATTATTTGGGAGTTCTTACAGTTAATCCAGTTGTGTATGGCAAAGGGACTGGAAGTGTCACAAATAATCAGGTGACTGCTCAGATTGATTATTTGGAAGTCGGAAGGCTACCAGTTCCCTTAGATAAAATTGATGCTAGTGGCACTTTTGTGAGTGTGGCTAACCATATAATCAACAACGTGCCAGGGTTGGACGTTCAACAGGCAGATTTTACGGGCGGTAAACTAAACTTTACAGGCAGTGTTCCAACAGAAATGAAGGTTTTGCAATAGCATGTGTGGTTTTTTTGCGTTTTCCACTGGCATGAGTGCAAAGCAAATTGCAGATTTGTTTGAGTTGACAAACATGCCGAAAAACGAAAAAGACATTCAGTCTATCAAGTTTTATCCAAAATCGTTGATTCCAACGGTTTCAAAAAACTCGCCAAATAAATTGGTTATGCGGTATTGGTCGTTGATTCCACGATGGTGGAAGGAAGATCCGAGGAAAATGAAGTTTAGCACGTTTAATGCACGAGTAGAGGATATTGCGACCAAGCCGACGTATCGGTCGGCCTGGTCGCACCACCAACGTTGTCTCATTCCTGCCACTTGGTTTTATGAATTTCAAACGCTAGAAGTTGTAGGTAAACCAAAAGCGAAGAAAATACCATACAAAGTTGAAATAGAGGGCGAGGAAGTTATCGGTTTAGCCGGGTTGTACGAAACCTGGACAAATGGTCGTCAAACGGTTGAGAGTTGCACTATTATTACTTGTCCAGCAGTGGCGTCGCTTAAAATTATCCATAATCGTCAGCCAGTCATACTTACCAAGGATCAGTGGGAATCTTGGCTCAATCCAGCGGCGACCTACAATGACATTACCGCATTGTTGCACCCGACAATTCAGTTAAGCCCATCAAAAATATCCTCTGACTTTTTTCGCACCATATCAGAATAGTTTCAAAGGGATTCAGATAGACATATTTATTATGTAGGTGTATATTCCAAGATTGGGAGGATACTTTTATGCAGAAGACTATTTCCATCTTTGTTGGTTTAGCTGTCTTAATGGTCGTTGGAATTATCATCGTGAGCCGTGTGACTAATTCTCAAACGCCGTTTTCCCCCGATGCTTCACAGAAAATTCTTGGTGAAGAAATTCAAAAAGATACCGATGTGGCAGTACCTGCCAGCTTATCGATGGATTGTAGCCAGTTTTTTAAACAATCTGGCCAGGAATACCAAGTGTCTTGCGATACCTTTCCCAAAGAAACCGTCTGCTCCTATTACATTGTTTCGAGAGAGGACCAACAATCGATTCAGAATTTGCAGTATACAAATGCTTGCGCTGCGTGTAGATTCTATGGAGAAGAAGGGGTAAAAACCATCGGGACGACCCAATATGAACATTTGGGATACGTAACGGGCGTTTGCGAGTAATTACTTAATTTTTTTCCGTTTTTTTAGATCTCGAAGTATATTAAAAGCCAGAAATGACCCAAATGACATAAGGGTTATTACTGCAAAAACACCTAGTGAGCTAGCAAGGAATTCTGGAGGAGTACAGCCTTTTTCAACGATAAACGCATCGGTCATCGCAAATGATGCAATAACCGCCGTTATCATTAGCACATACATGAAAACCATTTGTATAGCCGAATCTCTTGACTTGAAAGTAAGCATATCTAGCCAATCTGTACCAGAAAGTCCGTATTGTTGTTGTAACTCAACAGCTTCTTCTTCAGTTAATCCAAATTTTTCAAATAGTTCGCCCAAGGTATCAGTATCTTTGCTCAGTTCAAGAACTGCCTCACGCAGCTTTGCTTCATCTATGCCAAGCTGATTTTCTAAGACTTCGGGGGTTTCGTTCGTAGGTGTAGCAGATAAAGCTTCCATATACCTCTCTTTCTGATATAGATTGTACTAGTAAAGCATTTTTCGTCAAGAGGAAACAAGTGCTTTAACAATTAGTTTACACTAAAGCATAACACTCTCTGGAGCCGTTCTTTACTATAAACCAAAGCTGTATATGCGTGATGTATTTTTAATGTAAGCAAGCATGTAGTGATGACAACGCTGATATACTATTTCCATGTTAGATATGAATAAAAGTGATCAATGTAAACAAATGGAATCCGGAAACGAAACCATTATGTTGGTTGATAGTATCGACACGGTGATTGGCGAGATTGGAAAAATTGAGGCTCATCAAAAAGCAGGTAGACTTCACAGAGCCTTTACCATTTTTTTGCAAAATCAGAAAGACGAGTGGTTAATTACTAAACGAAGTGAACAAAAACCATTGTGGCCGTTGTGGTGGGATGCGGCATGCTCATCTCATCCTTGGTTTCCCAATGAAACGATTGAGCAAGCCGCTCTTCGACGTTTGCCTTTTGAGCTTGGTTTGCATATTAAGGAAGTAAATAATGTAAGAGTTGTCGGTACCTACGAATATCACGCAGTCTATTCTCCCGAATGGTCAGAAAATGAAATCAACCACATTGTTGTAGCAAACTATGATGGAGAGTTGTTGGTTAACCCAAATGAGGTTTCAGATTTTAAGTGGCTTGCTCCATCACAAATTGATGAGCGATTAACGCAGCCTAATCTATTTTCACCTTGGTTTGCGCAAGCATGGCAAGAAGTCAAGTAATTTGAGATACTCGTAACAAATAGTGTGGAAGTTCTCGGGCATAGTTATCCAGTTTTTCCTTATACTTCTGGGTCACAAATTCCCAGAAAACCCTGTCGAAGAAGTGGGGTATCAACTGGATAATGTACTTGAGTATTATTTGTTTTGCCTGTTCAATAATTTCTACTAAAGATAGTTTTTTATCGATCAACTGTTTAATCTCAAGTTGAAAATCAGAGTTATTTTTAAGATACACGAAAAAAATTCGTGGTTTTAAACCTTGGTAAAAATCGTCAACTTTGAATACTGATTTTTCCAGCATTTCCAAAACTAAATCAAAAGTAATCGGTCCTCTCAAGCGATCGATATAAGCCAGGTGAGCCTCTATTTCTCTTGAGGGATCTTCTGGTTTGATAACTCCATCTTGTTCTAAACGAACACCTGTCATATATATTGAATTATAACAAACTCTGTCGACTATTCCAGAATTGATGTATCTGGCAACATTGGAGGAGGTCCTCCGTACCATTCAAAACAGGTTTGATCGATAGTGGCAAAAGTATCAATTGTAAGAATAAACACTTTCTTTTTGCCAATTTGACTCACTGCAACTCTGTCAAAGGATTCGTTGCGATTAGCAAGTGCATCACAAGCTAAAATCCCAATTTGTTTATACATATTTGAATCGAGTGGTTCTTGCGATGTCACGTTAACTGTGAGTGTGGATGTTGAGATTTCCGCTCCGTTGGTGAATTCTTTTTCATAGTAGACCGAAGCGCTTGCTTCTAGATCTGGATACACAGTACTGATGGTTTGTGGTACGTAGGCTAAACTGGGAATAGTTTCAGTTAATTTTTGGCCAATGAATTGTGTAAGGATACCGTTGAAAAATGCGCCAATAACGAGAGAGCTCACAAAACCCACCAGATAAGCCACAAATTTTTGTTTTGTACCAACTTTGCTCTTTAAGGCAAGCCAAAGCACGGTGGGGATGAGAAAAAGAAAATTAAGCAAAAAGCCGAGTAAAAAATACCCAAAAAGTTTCTTTTTTGAGACCGATTGGTTGTCTGAGCCCCCGTTGTACTTTGGTGCAGTGCTGCCAGAAAAAGGAGCTGGAATTGCAGTGAGTTCATTAGGAGGAAGCGCTGAACCTTGAACGGGATGTAAATACGTTGGCGGCGGCGGTTCGTTTGAAGCCTGATTCTCTGTTTGGCTAAGAGGTGGCATAACATTCAGTACAAGCGGCTGAGTTTGAGGTGTGATGGTGGTCTCGTCAATTAAAGTAGTCGCCGTTGGGCTGGTCGTTGACGGGATATTTTCTGTTGGTGGGATAGGTTCTGTAATTGGTTCTCCAGCGGGAGTAACTGCATTTATCATGGTTATAATCGTAGCGTAAAAAGCGATAGAATGCTACCAAATGCAAAAGAGAATACAGAATAGTTTACTCTTAGGTTTTATTTTTGTTTCAACCTCCTATTCAGCATTCTCAGTTACTAGAATTCTGGCGACATCACAGTTACAAGATTTTCGTTTGTACTATTTGGGAGCACAGGCAGTTTTACTGGGTAAAAATCCGTATGAAGAAGTTCAGGGTGTAATTTACCCTCCAATTTCATTGGTATTGCTGACTCCATTTGCGAGTCTACCTCTAGATTTTGCAGAAGATGTTTGGACTCTATTTTCTTTGATTGCATTGCTCTCTTCAGTTCTTTTATTGTTGGGAGTTTCTAAAACCTTTACGATGCGCAATTTTTTCATTGTTACTGGCTTGGCAATGCTAAACTTTCCGGTCAAATTTAACTTGGGTATGGGGCAAATCAATCTTATTTTGTTACTGTTAACGTGCTTATCATTCTTCTGGTATCGAAAGCGATTGTCTGTACTTGCAGGTAGCGCCTTGGCGGTCGCTGCGGCGCTCAAACTTACACCATTAGTCCTAGTCTTGTTTTTTTTGCAAAAGCGCCAGTGGAAAATTGTAATAAGTTGTGTGGTGGGATTTATATTGTTGAATGGTTTGGGACTGACGCTACTCGGTACAAACGCTACCACTGATTATTGGCAAAAGATATTTCCCGCTATTCCCACTGTTGGTAATGCAATTTATTACAATCAAGCATTCACGGGTTGGTTAGCTCGAGCAGAAATTGCCGACAACGTAGCTAGAGTCATCAATTATTTGATCTTTGGCGGTATGCTCGCCATGAGTTGGCTTGCTACACGGAAAAAAGGACAACCAGTAACTGTCGAATTGAGTGAGCTAGGATTATTCATCATTTCTGTTTTAGTGGGTACGGGTTTAGCTTGGCAACATCATTATGTGACTTTGCTAATTCCATTTTTTGCGGTTTTATTGCTCGCAATGAACTTGAAGATCTCAAAAGTGAAATATCTTGTTGCCATTGGAATCGCATATTTGTTAGTAGCTGCCAACCTAAAGAATCCATTCGCTGTTTTAGGTATTTGGCAACACATTATGCTTTCCCATGTATTAATTGGGGCGGTTTTACTCTACATAGTTACATTGGTGAGTCTACGAGGTCCAACGAAACAATAGAGTACAAAATCTTTAAAAAAATAATTGCCGATTTAACAGTACTTTCTCTGTATTCCCCCAACCGCAATTTTTCTATATAGTAACTCTCGTATGGGTAAAACCCTCGATCATTTAAGTCGAGTTTTTGTTGATATTTGTGGTGGTTTGAAGAAACTAGTATTTACTAATTACTTCTCATACAAAAAAGTACAAACTAAAACTCGACTCTTAAGCATATCTGTATATGGAATGATGGTTGGACTAAGCTCGGTGTGGTTTATGGTCACTGTGATGCCCAAGATTTTCGCATCCAACGATACCTACCTATGGAATTTTTCTACACCGGGTGATTACCTTGTATCAGATACTAATTTAGTTGAAGTCTCTGCTGGTTCTGCTCGGTTAAAAATACAGGAATATCTTTCTGATGCCCAGACAGCTTTGTTACTGCACTTCAATGAATCAAGTGGAGATCCGGTGGATTCTTCCTCCTTTACTCACTCAGCAACTTCTAGCTCATTACTGTACCAATCAGGCCAACTGCAAAACAGTGCGTTTTTTAACGGTACTACCAGCGCAGTATTCGTGAATGATTCAGCGCCGCTTTCATTCACCGGAGAGCACACATTGGAAGCCTGGACAAAGTTTGACGACAGTTTTCAAGCTGGAGTAAGTAATCAACGGCAGGGAATCATTGATAAGGGTGATTATCAACTCTATTTTGATAATGAAACCGGCAAGTTGGTCTACGAGCTGGCAGATAGCCAAGCTACCACCTGGACTCAACACGCGGGTAATTACTTAAATAGCAGTTGGGATATTTCTGGATCGCCTAACATAGAAAGCATTGCTGTTATAGGCAGTAATCTGTATGTTGGTTTAGGTAATGCCTTGGGTGATGCTCAAGTTTGGAAATGGGATGGGAGTGTTTGGACTAGAATTGGTGGTGATGGTATCAATAATTCTTGGGGAGCCAATACATATGAAACGGTTCAATCAATGGCTACCGACGGGACAAATTTGTACGTGGGGTTGGGATTAACGGCAGGAGACGGAGAGGTTTGGCGCTGGAATGGCACAACGTGGTTTAAGGTGGGTGGAGATGCTCAGTATGGTTCTTGGTTGGTTAACACTATAGAAGGTGTGTATAGCTTGTATTATCAAAATAGCACCCTCTACGCTGGTTTGGGATTGACTGCGGATGATGCCGAGGTTTGGAGCTGTACGGGGTGTGCTACTGATACTCCCAGCTGGACCAAAATAGGTGGAGACAACGGCAACCTCGGCATTAATGGTAGTTGGACGGGAGCGGACAATATTGAATATGTCTATTCTCTAACTGGCGATGGTACCAATATCTATGCCGGATTGGGATTAACTGCAGGAGATGCTGAAGTCTGGCGTTGGAATGGCAGTAGCTGGACTAAGGTTGGAGGAGATGGAGTGGGTTCGGCTGCCAGTTGGGCCACTAGTTACGAATATGTGTATAGTCTTTTTTTCCAAAATAATATTTTATATGCCGGTTTGGGTTTAACTGCGGGAGATGCTGAGGTTTGGAGCTGCACCAGTTGTGCGAGTGGTACACCAAATTGGACAAAAATTGGCGGCGACACTGTTGGGTGGGGCACTACCTATGAAGGTGTTTATTCACTTACGGGTGATGGTACCAATATCTACGCCGGATTAGGTTTAACTGGTGGTGAACAGGAAATCTGGCGTTGGAACGGCAGTGGTTGGACACAAGTTGGTGGAGACGGAGTTTACAGTGGTTTCACTGGAGCAAATCATGGCACAGTCAACCAAATGGTGTTTGCTAATAACTTACTATATGCGGGTATTCACTCGGTGAATGCTGCCTATTCAGGGCAGGTGTGGGCTTTTGATCCAAATGCAGTGCCAACACCCACTTGGACTTGGTTGGGAGGTGATTTTAAAAATGAAAGTTGGAGCAAGCGAGGTATTAATTCAATCGAAGTGTTGCAGGTATCGGGTGATGCATTGTATGCAGGAATGGGATATCAATATGCTGGCAATGCCTACGTGTGGAAGATGCAGGAGGACAATTGGAGTTTAGTCGGTGGAGATGGATCCAACAACGGTTGGACTCCCTATATTTATGACAAAGTTTCATCCATGCAATCATATGAAGGTGATTTATATGTTGGTCTTGGAGTAACTGCGAATGAAGCAGACTTATACAAACTTGATGGATCCACGTGGAGTCAGGTGGGTGGGGACGGGGTGGGTTGGGGCGCTAACTTTGAAGAGGTACTTTCGCAAGCTGTTTTGGGCAATTACTTGTTTGTTGGATTGGGTAACTCGTCGGATGATGCTGAAGTTTGGCGGTACGATGGTACCAATTGGCTCAAAGTTGGCGGTGATGATGGTGGTAATGGGACGGTATACAACAGCTGGACCGGCGCGATGAATATCGAGCAAGTACTATCGCTACAACCGTATAAAGGTAAATTGTATGCTGGCTTGGGCAACACGAATAATGATGCGGCGGTATGGGAGTGTACTGGCTGTGCAGATCCACTAGCCACGCCCAGCTGGACCAAAGTAGGGGGTGGAGGAATCAATGGTAGTTGGTCTACTAGCTCGTTAGATGGTTTTAACAATGTAGATGCGCTGCTAGCATATAGAGATACGTTGATTGCCACGCTCGGAACGGGTACTGGAGAAGCAGAAGTATGGGAATACAACGGTAGTAATTGGATTCAAATTGGCGGGGGGGCTAACATTCGAGGATCTTGGGATGCTGGTTCGTATGAACGAGTGCGCACTATCGGTGTGTATAACGGTCACTTATACGCTGGCTTAGGTAATAGTACTGGAGATGGTGAAGTTTGGCGCTACAATGGTTTAACCTGGACGAATGTTGCTGGTGATGGAGTGGGTTGGGGCGTAAATGTGTTTGAAGAAATAAATGCTATTTCAGTGTACGAAGGTAAACTATATGTGGGGTCTGGCAATTCTGCCAGTGCAGACGCTACGGTGTGGTACATCGGCAACAATCGAGTACTTAAGTCTTCTACCACCTCACAAGACACTGAGTGGCATCATATTGCTGCCAAGTACGATGGCACAACCATGAGTCTGTGGCGAGATGGGGTTTCCATTGGTTCACTCACAACCACAGTATCTATGAGAGACTCGTCGTCACCAGTGATTATTGGTGCAACACATGCTGGAAGAGAGTTTGGTAAACCACGCGGTGGTTTTGAGGGAATGCTGGACGAAGTTCGGATCAGTTCAGTTAATCGGAGTGAATTACTCACTACTCCGTATTCTACTAATGCTCAAACAGTTCGTCCCGCTTCACCAGTATTTACATCTGGCATTAAGGAGTATGATGCATTTACCAGTACTTTTAATGCCGGCGTCGGTGGCTCTGTCACCTTTCGATTATCTAGTGATGGTGGCACGACTTGGAAGTATCTTTCTGGAGGTAATTGGACGACTTCATCGAGCTTAGTACAATCAAGTCTGGCTACCGATATTAATACTGCAATGACCACATTCCCCGTAACGGAACAAGGTTTGCTTTGGCAAGCAATTGTGGATGGTGATGGAGTCGAACAAGTTTCTGTAAGTGAGGTGGAACTGGGAGTAATTACCGATACCGATGCGCCCACCAACCCAACCACCCTGACTGCATTGCAGCAAGCTGGTGGAGCTGCCCTAGATACAAATCCAGCTATTTGGCACAAGCAAACAGCGCCGGAATTTAGTTGGACAGGCGCTGATGATGGCGCAGGCAGCGGTGTGCAAGGGTATTATGTGTATTTTGGACCATCCGACACTGCGGATCCCTTTCATGCGGGTGCTTTTCAAACAGCTGCGACGTACACTCCAAGTAACATGGTGAGTGGTACTACCTATTATCTGAGAATAAAAACTAAAGATGCGGCGCAAAATATTCAAGCGACCATTTGGGCGCCGCTCACTTATAAATTTGATAATACGGCGCCCACCAACCCAGCTAGCATTACGGTTTCACCTGCTGGCTATGCACCAACAAATGAATTTACATTTTCCTGGCCAGCGGGTACCGATACAGGAGCAGATATCTTGGGATATCAATACAAAACTGGCACTGCTTCTGGAACACTCAGTGACTGGTCAGCTACCTCCAGTGCTCGTTTAGTAACCATTTCAGATGCTGCCTACAAAACAGACGATAATACCTTTTATTTACGAACGGTTGACAACGCTGGAAATGTTTCAGCGGTGAATTTGCAGGCAACCTATTATTTTGCGGGAGAAGGTGCAAGTGCACCGCAGTTTTTGGCAGTATCGGAAGCAAAAAAAACCACCAATAATTTTGCTTTTTCTTGGCAAGCTCCAGTAACACATTTGGGAAGCGCCAGCGAACTTACCTATTGTTATAGTGTTAACCGAAAACCGACGGAAGATACCTGTACTTTTACCAGCGCTGGCGCCACTTCGCTTGCTGCTGGTCCTTTTGCTACCCAAGTGGGGCAAAATATTTTTTACCTAGTTGCCAAAAATCCTGATTCCGCTGGAGGAAGCATTAACTACGGAGCGTATGCTGAAGTTGTTTTTGAAGCTAATACTGCTGCTCCAGGAATTCCTCT
>DAOQVB010000012.1:0-20129 GCA_035341315.1 Candidatus Woesebacteria bacterium
TGATTTGGTATTCTCCAAATTGTCTGGGTCCTGCGCAACGATCGCAGATCGTGTCAGGCGAAATTACTCCCGCATCGATACCAGCTGCAACCGTGAGTATTTTGAAAGTAGAACCTGGCTCATAAGCTTGAGTTAGGCTGGGATTAGAAAACAGTGTCGTGTCGAAATCTGAATACTTACTTTGTTCATAGGTGGGTTCGGTGGCCAAACCGAGCAGGTTGCCAGTCTTTGGATCAAGTACAATCACCTCCCCAATTTGGGGTCCATACTTAAGCATTCCTTGGTGTAACTTTTGTTCGAGTAATACTTGAATATCTCGACGGATGGTAGTCACAACAGTTCTGCCGTCTAGATTATTGGTGCGATCTTGGGGAGATAGAGAAAACCCAAGTGCATCAGTTAGGATTTTTTTAGCAAAAGATCTGGGCGCTAACTCATTGTTAAGAGCCCCTTCAATGCCGAAGTAGCCAGCGTCGCTTCCATCCTTGTCTTTCCCAACAAATCCAGTAAGATGGGCCCCCATTGAGGCTTCGGGGTAGAATCGCTCGTAATAACTTTCAAAACCTGAGTTTGGTAGGTTTTTAGCTTCAATCTCATTTTTTTCTTCTTCAGTCAAACCTCTTCCAAGAACTGCCCATTTTTTTGTTTCAGAATCGAGCACAGAAATGAGTTGTAGTTTCTTTTCATTAAGCCATGTTTCATCTCCTTGTTCTTTATTTACTAAAACTGGTAGTACGGCCTCTATGATTTGTGAGCGATTTTCGGAGGTGAGGAGGTTTGGTTTTGTATAAAATTGATATACTTGGTGATTTAATACCCAGGGTTTTTCGTCACTGAATAAAATTGTTCCCCGTTGTCCAGATTGATGTTGAATTCGTTGATATTGATTCTCTGCCTCCATTGATAGCTCCTGCGCCATGACGATCTGCCAATAACCAAGGCGAGTCAGAATTAAAAGAAATAATAGGCAAAAACCAAAAAAAAGAAACCGCTGTCTCGAATGTGGCAACGATTCATCACTCAATCTTGAGCGTGCGCGTCGAACGGTGAGTAACTGCATGTTATTGAATAGTAGCCAGTGTATCAGAAACCTTGAGGCTCACAACATCAGAAATCGGCATAAAATCATTTTGGAATGAACTTTGTTTGACTGAGGCAATGGAGATTTTTTTTGCTACTTCGGTTTGTAATCGATTGATTTCTTGATTGAGCGCCATTTTTTCTTTTTCTTGGGCGTTATATCGTGCGTGAATAGTGAGGCTAACTGCAGAGTTAAACAGAGTTGCAATCGTTTGAGTAATTACAATGCTGCCAATAAAGAGATAATACATGGCTGGTTTTATATTTTTTTTCATATTTTTTCTATTGCCCTCAGTTTTGTGCTTCTTGCACGAGGGTTTAGACCGATTTCCTCTAAAGATGGAGTAAGTGATTTCGGTGTCAACAGTCGGGCTTGAGATTTTGATTCGAGCGATTTGAAGTATTGTTTTACAAATCGATCCTCTCCTTCGTGAAACGCTAATGTGACCAATCTGCCTTTTGAATTGAGCAAACTAAAGGCTGTTGGAACGGCCTGTTCAAGATTATGGATTTCTGAGTTAACGATGATGCGAAGCGCCTGAAAAACCTTGGTAGCAGGATGTAAGTGACCTCTTGGTGGTTTTGATTTGGTTACGATCTCTGCCAATTGACGGGTAGTTGTCACTGGTGAAGCCTGTTTAATCTTTCGTGCAATAGGTTGAGCGTATGACTCACCACCAAAGTTTCTAAACATGTTAGCAAGCTCTTTTTCGCTCAGCACTTGGAGGAAATCAGCTGCGGTGACTCCCAAGCGATCGTCCATTCTCATATCCAGGGGGGCGTCACTCTCAAAGCTAAAGCCACGAGTGGGTGAAAGTAATTGATCGCTGGTGGTACCAAAATCGAACAAGATTCCCTGCGGTCTTAAGTCTTTGAGGCTCGCTTCTGCTCGCCAGATAGATTCTATTTCAGTGAAGTTGGCTCTTTTGATAATAAGTTTGCAATCACTGATTTCAGCTGAAAAATGTTCTTGAGCAAACTGGATGGCTTCCTGGTCAAAATCGAGGGCTAGGACCAGACCTCCCAGAGCTATCATTTTACTAGTATGGCCTCCCCTGCCAAATGTGGCATCAATATACCAATGGCCTGGTTTGATGGAGAGCATTTCGATGGCCTCAGCCAACATGACTGGTTGATGATGTTCTGATTGTTTCATAGCGGTGAGACCGATTCAGCAATGGCTTCGGCTCTTGGTTCGACTTGTTCAAGATACTGGTGATACCTATCTTGATCCCAAATTTCGATCCAAGAGTAGCTCCCTACGATCACTACTTGTTTTACCAAGTGAGCGAACTCAATCAAGTACTCGGGCAGTTGTACTCGACCTTGGGAGTCAGCTTGCACTTCACGCGCTTCGTTAGTAAGTAAGCGGACAAAATCTCGATGCGACTGTTTTGTGAAGGTGCTTGCGGCGATTTGTTGGAGTTGCTGCTGGTACTCCGCTTTTGGGAATACGAACAGTCCTCCATCAAGGCCGCGGGTAACGATCCAATCTGTTACCTGCTCACGAAATGTTTTTGGCAGTGAGATTCTTCCTTTATCTTCAAGGTGGTGGTAGTATCTGCCAATAAACATTTCTATTTTGATACTTTACCACTTTTTACCACCAGCAACAACTATCACATAACTAGCACAAACTGTAAAGACAAAGAAAAGACGAAATGTTGTAGAATGACAACTATGAATCCAGAAAAACTCAACGAAAAAGGAAAGAGAAAATCAATTCAGGAATTGTGGGATGATAGTGACCGGATTACTCAGGACATACTCGCTCATCCATGGAAACATCCACTTCAGTATGTTTTGATGGTGTTAGGAAGAATGCCTGATAAAGAAAAAAAAGTAGACTAAAGATTAGTGAGTAGTTTTAGACACTATTTGGTTACTGCTAAATAAAGTGGTGCAAGTGGTACCTCAGCTGTAATGGTTTTGCCCTCAACAGTGGCTACGATATAGCTCCACTCTGCTCCATCCCAAACAGCAACATGAGTAACACCTTCTTGGTTAGCGCGGAGAGTTAGATCGCCATCACCTTTGAGGGTTGAGGAGGTTTCAAGTGAAAAAATTTCAGAAACTACCGTACCTTCTAACCCATCAGGATATCCAGGAGTATTAAACACAATTGAGTAGCGTTGTTTAGCTAACTCGGGTGAAGTAAGTTGAAATTTGGCATCTTTTGATGCAACTTCTGGGCTTTTTGTTGTGTTATCAAAGTAGCGCCATTCAGATTTGAGCGCATATTTTGAGTCATCAGCATATCTTGTTAACAACGTTCCGCCTTGAATATCAGTGTGGTACGTACAGGCACCACCGGCACTACAGCTTCCAAGCAATATTTTGACACTACTGGGCAAAGATGCTAAAGAGAGTTTACCAAAGGCGCCTTGTAGTAGTGAGCCGGCTTGATACTCAAGCTCATACTCGGTTTCTGATGCGGTTTTCTTAAGAGAAACTACTGTTAACGTTACATTTCTGCCATCAGATTCTGGATGAATTTGAATAAATGGTCTTTCTGCCACGGGAATGGTATTTACCTGCTCTGGAGCCATTTTTTTAGTTGGAGTAGTTTCTGTAGTCTGGTCTGATTTGCCCGTTCTCGAAAATACAACTATACCCACGATCACTAGTACAAGAAGACCAACAATACTTGGGATAAGGATTTTTTTATTCATACAAAGAGTGAGTATACGAGATTATTGCATTGAATTCAAATAGGCACTCAACTCATCAAGATGAAGTCGTTTTTGGTCAGTTGTATCTCGATCTCGAACTGTAACAGTTTGATCTTCCAAAGTTTGAAAATCAATGGTTACGCATGCTGGCGTTCCAATTTCATCTTGATAGAGGTACCGTTTTCCAATGTTCCCTCGGTCATCCCAGGTGGTGCGCATCGTTGGTAGTAGTGTTTTGAAAATTTCTTGAGCTTGGGCAACTAATTCAGGTTTATTTTTTAGTAGGGGAAACACGGCTACTTGATAGGGTGCAAGCGATGGTTTGAGTCGTAAAACAGTTCGTTGTCGCTCGGTATCTTCCCAGTAAGCTTCGCAGAGTATCATGAGCATAGTTCTGCCAATGCCCAGCGCCGGTTCGATAACGTGAGGAAGAAACGTTTTTCCTGTCTGTGGGTCGCGATAGCTGAGATCTTCGCCCGAAACATTTTGATGCTGAGTTAGGTCGTAGTTGGTCCGGTACGCGACCCCCCATAACTCTTTAAATCCAAAAGGAAATTGATAATCTAAATCATAGGTGTCTTTTGAATAGTGGCTTCGTTCGGTATCGGTATGCTGACGCCACTGCAGATGTTCTGCCGAAATACCCAGTGTTTCAGTTACAAAGTGCCACATTTGCTGTTTCCACTGTTCCAGCAGTTCTTGCCAGTTGGTGGCGTCTGGATCAAAGAAATATTCAATCTCAGCTTGCTCAAGCTCTAGTGTGCGGAAGATAAATTGACCAGTGGTGACTTCATTGCGGAAGCTTTTACCGATTTGACCAATACCAAAGGGCAACTGTACCCGAGTAGAATTGAGTACTTGTTTGAAGTTACTAAAGATACCTTGTGCTGTTTCCCCTCTCAAATACACTTTGGCTTTTTCGTCAGCGACTGAACCGATGGCGGTTTCAAACAGCAAATTAAATTGTTTTGGCTCACTCACAGGATTGCCCTCGGGGCTGAGTACTTGGTATTTGGCGATCACTTCACCCATCTGAGTAACAGTCAAATCTTCAACCGACTTATCTGTAAGTTCTGCGGGAGCTTCATTTTGCAACTTCAGCCATCCCTCCAACAAATGATCGGCTCTGTAGCGTTTGTGTGTCTTTACGTCTTCCACCAAGGGATCGTTGAAAGAGTCGACGTGGCCAGAGGCAACCCATGTCTGGGGATGTAACAGAATCTGAGTATCGAGCCCAACCATATCTGGTCTGGATTCTACAAATGTATGCCACCATGCTGATCGAATATTTTTGAGCAGTTGTGCTCCCAAAGGTCCAAAATCATAGGAACTAGTCAGTCCACCATAAATTTCTGATGTGGGATAGACAAACCCCCTGCGTTTGCACAGCGATACAACTGCTTCAAGCGATACATTTTGGTCAGACATACACACTCCTCTTAAGCTGAAAAAGGTACAAAAAAACCCCCATCAGCGATATCTACTGATGAAGGGACCCGGGTTGGGCGGTTCCACCCCTCTTTCCTGAAACAAGCTCTAAAGCCTCGATCCAAGACGTCTTTTTGTACTTTACCTTGTATCTTTTATTTGCTTGCCAAGGGCAGATAGCAAAGTAAATATGGAATCATTGTAGACGATTAAACCATCGATGTCAATACCAATACTATAGGACTATCCTTTCACGCTTAAGAAATTATAACTCCGCATGGGTTTATCAGAAAGGGCGCTAATGTAGTCACCAATGGATTCATACTTAGAATCTTCTGGATCTTGGTAGCCAAGTTGGGTGATGATGGAGCGAAAAGTTGTGCGTACATCAGTTGCCCCGAGGCAGTTTTGGACGATATTTTGGCGAAGTTTTACGATTTGGTTAAAAATCTTCTCTTCAAGTTCTGATTCTATAAACAAGCGCTCGCAAAGTTCTAAAAGTTGGGAAAGTTGGCGCATGCGAATTAGGGTTGATTCCATCACTGAGCAGTCCTCTTCCATCAGGGCTTGGGTGAGTAGGGGTAAACTTTTTGTTTCAAGCCAGTGAAATCGTACAATATTACCTGGCTGAAGCGCTGAACGCTTAGTGGATTTGAGGGTGCGGACTCCTTTGGCGCGGCAAACGAGTTTGCCGCGCTCTTGGGTCAACATCGTGATTATCACGTCAGTCTCCCCCACTTTAACGCGTTTGAGAACCAGTCCAACTGCTGTAAAATTTCGTTGCAACATACTCACAACAGTCTACCATGTCGTTGTATATAAGGTATCCTTGTTGATCGTGAGCTCATCTCTGCCACCAGTTACTTCCATGGTAAGTGGGTAATCGGTAATACCACCCTGCTTCCAGAGCTGTAATTGATAATCTGGGAGAGCGTATGGTACTGAATATGTTAGTCTAATTTTTGCTACGCCATTTGGCTCTAGGATAAAAAATCCATCAAACACAGTGAAGCCTAGCTCGTCATAGATTTTTGCGTCTTTAGTAAAACCAGTAGCTTCAATCAGTTCTGAGCCAGCTGGCACATAAATCCTTGTCCAGTCTCGAAGTGTTGAGTTCAAGCAAAGCAGACCAGCTTCTAAATTACAGTTGTCTGCTCGACGATTATTTTTGTAGGTAATTTCTACCGTCTTTTTAATCTTTCCTTCAGTGGGTGCTTCAATTTGTTGCACCATCTCGTAAGTGGTAAAGAGATTTGATTTTGCGCCACCCAAGTTAGCATTAATAACAGCAAAAAAGTCTTCTCCTTTAGTTGGAGGTGTCATACGACCAGCAACATTTATTGCCTCAGCAGCTTTTTGTAATGATTCGTCAATATAATAGACTTGAATATGTCTTCCTTGTATCGCCTCAATCATCGCTTGGAATAATGGTCCATTTTTCTCACTTGGTGCATCGTAGGCTTTTGAAAGCACCGCTCTCATGAAGGGGCCAAGTATACCCTTTCGATCTTCGCGAATATAATTCGTTGGTCGAGTAATAATTTCTGATAGTGCATACACAACTTGGGGGCAATCACAACGCTTATCAATCTCGGCTGAGAACGTGCCATACCCGGGAACCTGGACAGGACCTAGCACCTCAAGTAACTGCTTCAAAACCTCAGTATCAACAGTGATAATACCGTCGATGTTTTTATCACCTACTTTCATGTAGTTAGGTAGAAACTGCTCCATTGAAACTTTAAAATCAGGGGAGGTATTCATGTCTCTCAAATTCCAATATTTTTCGGTGGTTAAGTATCTTCCCAGTGCTTCTGGTATAGGTAATCTGGAACGATATTTTGCATCCAACGCATAAATATCATCAGAAGTTTCTGGTGTGACTTTCCCATCTTCAATATAAATGGTCGAGAAAGCAGTTAAAAAGCCTCCGGTTGGTCGTAACTCATTATCATTTTGAAAGAGCACTAAGTACTTCAGCCTCTCGCCTCTTCCGCCAGCCATAACTGGAATTTGCTCGATTACTGGTCGAAATTCAGTTACTGCGCTGAGTGCAGATTGAGACAAATTTTGTGCTTGCAAAATAAGTGGACGGACTGGCTGTCCCCCAAGTTGTTCAGGATATCTATTAGCATCAATTTGCTGTAATGCTGTGACGGCAGACTGTATATTTGCAGTGATTGCGTCTAATTCTGGCATGGCTTTATCCAGAGTATCGAGAATAAGTTTAATCCGATTTTCGGCTGTACCGCTACCCGATGCTGTTGGGGTTTGGCCATTGAGTCCTAACACATCGGCGTAGGGTTCTACAGCATAAATCGCTTTCTGAGCAGCAGCTAAACCTGCTTCAGCCGCAGTAAACCCAGCTAAACCATCTGCATAGTATTCCTTGGTAATCGGAAGATAATTGAAGAAACTTAATTTATTAAATTCTGTTTTGATTGATTCTAATTCTGAGGGGACTTTCTCTAATTCTGCTTTCGCTCCAGGCAGGTTTTGAGCCGAAAGTTGTTGCGCTACTGCTTGACCAGTATATTGAAGCACAAATGCTTGTTGTTTTATCTGCTGAACAACCGTGAATGAATAGATAGAAACACCTCCCAAAATGCCAATAAGAAGCAAAAGTGGTATGGTGATGGCGAGTAAGATTCTCTTTTTTGGCAGTTGTTTTTTTACCACTCCTTTCCCATTAGGCGTTGGCGTGGCTGATTTTTTGGGAAGACGTGGCAGGGCAATTCTCATAGATAAACAGTATATCAGATGTTAGCAATTACCACTTAGATATCATGGCTTTGGGGGTTTTAAACAGGAGAACAATGTCTTCTATTATGCTATGTCGACTGGCATATGCGGCATCAATTTTTGCTCTTTGGATGAATGGTATTTCATTCCGACCGCTGGTTTGCCAGACACCAGTTATTCCTGGTTTTACAGATAAAATCAGAGGAATATATCCTTTAGTTTCAGGATATTTTTTGCTCTGTTCGTCAAGTTCTTTTTGTAAGTAGGCTCGAGGACCAACCATACTCATATCTCCAAGCAGAACGTTAATTAGTTGAGGAAATTCATCTATTGTGAGGGAACGCAATACTTTTCCTATCTTAGTAATTCTGGGATCATTTTTTATTTTCCAGTCGCCATTTTTAAATTCTTCGAGCAGTTTTTTATCTTGGTTGTGAAGAATATCATCCGCATTGTGTACCATTGAACGAAATTTATACAGATAAAACTCAGCGCCATCCTTGCCCAATCGACGATGGCGAAACAATATTGGAGAACCAGAGTCGAGGTAGATCAAAATTGGCACAATGATCCAGAAGGGTAAAAACAGAATTGTTAAGAGAGTCGCTACAAGAATATCGAGAATTCTTTTTGTAAATTCATAGCAAAATGCTTGCTGAAAGTGTTTTGGCCAATTCATAGATATTCAGAACGTTTTTCTTCTTTAAGTCTTTCAACTAACTTTTTTACATCCTGACTGCGAGATTTTGGGGCAATCATAACGATATCTGGAGTATCAACAATAATCATATCACGGACACCAAGTAATGCCACCAATCGGCCGTTCGAATGGATTAAGTTATTTTGGGACTCAACAGAAAGTGTTGGCAATCTATCCTGATCACCGTCACTGATAATGACGTTGCCCGCCAAATCTTTTTGGCCTAAGTTATACACTACTAACCACTCTCCAATATCATCCCAACCAAAGTCACCTGGTACTAATACCAGATTGTCTGCTTTTTCTGAGATTGCATAATCAATTGAAATTGGCTCGACTGAGGCATAAATTGATTCTAACGACTTGGTAAAATCGTCTATTGATTTCCCAACGAGCGCTTTGGCCGACTTCCATATTTCTGGTTGCAATTGTTGAAAAGCCGTGATGATTGTTTGGGTAGCCCACACATACATATTGGCATTCCAAAAATATTTGCCAGTCGCTAGAAATGCTCTCGCGGTTGTCTCATTGGGTTTTTCGGTAAAACTTTCCACTTTAAATAACGAAGCGGCTCTTGATGATTGCCGAATGGAATCACTAATTTTGATATACCCAAAAGCAGTAGAGGCAAATTTGGGCGAAATACCGACTGTGACTAAAAATTCGTTCTCTGCAGCTACATCTGCAGCTGCTTTCATCACGCGAATAAATTCAGACTCATCTTGAACGACGTGATCTGCTGCGGCGTTGACCACGACTGCCTTTGGGTCGAGATTGTGAGCAAAAATTGACCCAACAAGCATTGCTAAAGCAGTATCTTTTTTTTCTGGTTCCAAAATAATATTATTTTTTGGTAATTCTGGTAGCAACTCACCAACCCTTTTTGAGTATTTTTGATTGGTAACAACAACCATTTTCTCCCAAGGAATAAACGAGTTTAATCGTTGAGCAGTTATTTGGAGCATGGTGTGCTTTCCCATGAGTTTCAAAAATTGTTTGGGGGTATCATTACGAGATTTTGGCCATAAACGAGTGCCACCACCACCAGCTAGTATCACCGCATAGACGTGAGAGTTTTGATTCATTGAATCCTCCTTCGAACATTGTCATACTTTTTCATATGTTTTCGCCACTCATCATACACGATTTCTTTGATTTGGCTAATAAAGAATTCTGGACTTGTTTGTTTTGAAAGTTGTGAAAGATCTGGAGATTTATTTTCAAAACTGATGGCAGTTTGAATTGCCAGACATATTTCACTCGGAGTGAGCTTTTGTAGTTGAATAGAATTTGGAATCGATTGCAATAACTCACTGGCGCCGGACTGCTCCGAAACGATAGTGGGTACATGTAGCAAAGCTGCTTGAACGGCAGAGATGCCAAAATCTTCATCTCCCAGCATAAAGAGGATTTTGGCATATAGTAGTAACGTTGTGCGTTCCTCATTGGTCACTGAGCCCAGAAAAACGATCGATTTGTGGTTTGAAAAAGCCAGATCAAGACATGCAGCTAAAGATTGATCCTTAGCCCGAATATGCGTTTGACTTGGATACAGCTGGGTTAACCGGTCAAAGTCTGGACCACTACCCACAATGAGCAGGGGAAGTTTAGATTTATGACAAGCATCGATGGAATCTTTGACTCGTTTATACGTGACTAATCTGGATAGGGAGAGAGCGTAGTGGTTAGATCGAGCGAATTTGACGATTTCTGGAGCGACATCATTCGGATTGATGACAACTGGAGGATATAACACTTCAGAGTCACGCTTATACATTTGTTGGATCTTTTTTTGAATTTTGTGAGATAACGTCAAGTATTTATCTGGTCTTTGTGCTACTTGGACGTCCCACCAAGTAAGGTATTTTCTTACCAGCGAAATAGCGAAGCTAATGATTGGCAAATTATGCCAACCAGCAGAGTCGCCATACGCAGTCTTGTATTCGTATAAGTAGCGAGTGGGAGTAAATAGGTAGCACAGATGGAGCTGATTCGGTTTAGTTATTACTCCCTTAGCTTCTGCGCTACTGACACTGATGACAATATCGAAATCAGTTAAATTGAGCGATTCAAACGCAATGGGCATCAACGGAGCTAATAGTCGATGCAACTTGGATCCCCAGGGGATATTTTGCAAAAAACTAGTCACAACCGGCCAGTTCTTGGTCCAGCCTAACTGAGGATTCCAAACTGAGGTATATAGTGGGGCTGATGGAAACGCTTGATGCAAAACTTGAAGCAGATCTTCTGCCCCACCATACGCCACAGTGGCTCGGTCATAGACGATGGCGACAGATGGTTTAGCAACTGCGTTTTGGCTCATGAGTGGGCAAGAAATCTTTGGTAGGCTGATAAAGTTGCGCTTGCCATCTTTTGCCAGGAATACTGCTTACTGAGCTTTAAACCTAGAGCTCTTAGATCTTTACTATGTTTTGGCAATTGTTGGATTGCCTGCACAAAACTTTTTGGATCGTGCGGCTGGCAAAAAACTGCGGCGTCTTGGTAAACCTCATGAAAAATCGA
Organism: Candidatus Woesebacteria bacterium; assembly: GCA_035341315.1. GTDB lineage: Bacteria > Patescibacteriota > Microgenomatia > UBA1400 > PJMF01 > DAOQVB01. The sequence goes on from DAOQVB010000012.1 coordinate 11,146, forward strand.
AATATCTGAGGCAATTACAGGAGTGCCAGCCGCCATGGCTTCGATACCAGTGAGGCCGAAACCTTCTGAAAGTGAGGGTTGGACTAGGGCATACGCATTTTTGTACAGTGTGTGCAACTCTCCTTCTGTTGCGCGACCAAAAAAAGTTACTTGTTTTTCCACATCGAGAGTAGTAACTAGCTGGTGAATTTGCTGAGAAAACACCGATCTTGAACCAACTAGAACTAACTGTAACTCTGGTAATTCCTGCAAGGCTTTCAAAACAACTGCAATATTTTTATGTGGATACAAAGAGCCTACAAATAGTAAGTAATTTTTAGGCAATGATTTGCGCAATATTTGAGGTGGTTCGAGGCTTACTCCTTCATATGTCACCTCAATTTTCATTCGCATAGTTGGGTAGTATTGGTGTAAAGTTTGTTTAATTTCTTCTGAAGGTACAAAGATGTGTTTTGCTGTTTTAATAGCTTGAGAAGCCACCAAGCGATAACCAAGGTACTTTAACCAATATATCCACGGATGCAGTGTTGTTACTTGTTGACCACGATGATGATGCCACAGCAAATCATGTATCGTAATAAAATAGGGCTTGCGATACGCTAGGGGAACATTAAAGTGTGGCACGTGCAGTAGGTCAAGTTTTTCCCGATAAAAGATCCAGGGTAGCAAAAATTGTTCCGCAAGAGAATAATGTTGAATGGTGCAAATTACCGCGCGGACTCGTTTGGATTTATTGCTACCGATTAGGTACTCAGCCTGTTGTTGATTTGAGCAAAATAAGACCCACTCAATAGTGTTTGAGGTACTCAATAAGTTATTGACTAACTCTGCAGTATAGCGACCAATACCCGCGTGATCGGGTCCTGCTAAGCGGCAGTCAATCCCGATTCTCATGAGAGATTATTTACTCACTTTTTTTGTACGAGCAGCTTGCTTTGTGGTTGATTTATTGGTAGGACTGGATTTCTTAACACCTTTTTTTGGTGAGTGTTTGGTGAGGGCACTATCTACCAGTTTTTCAAGTTCTTTGAGCTCTGACTCATCAATGGCACCTGTAGATTGATTTACTTCATTCACTAAAGTTCTTTCCAGCTTGACCATTTGACGTTCTCGTAAAAAATTACCGAGCAGTGTGACCACCAATTGTAAGACTCCAAGTACTAAGGCAACTACTGGAATGTATTGCAAGAGCATGGGTTCGGCTGTTAATTGTTGATTGGCATAAATAAATCGAACCAAAACCTGGGGAAGCAGAATAGCAACAAAAATTGCACCAATCATTACCACCAAAGCTTCCATTAGTGCTTGTAAATTTTTTTGTCTTAAATACTGTATTTGAAATTTGTGGAGGTTCATACTGCTCCCTTTCTGATCACTATAAATATTTTTACTAACCAACGTACTACGCTCGGATAGTGGTGAGCATAGTGTTTGTCATAGTATTGTAGCATGGTATCGAAAAAGTGTCGTTTTGTTTGCTTAGCAATTTTTTGTGAAGCATTCTTTAATCCAGATTTGTATTTATGGTGAATAAGCGTAACGCCGGGGTGATACACAATTAATAAGCCAGCGTCCCTAAAACGTTTGCACCAATCCAAGTCTTCGGCGTACATAAAAAATCGCTCATCAAGTGGACCAACTTTTTTAATTGTTGACTGCTTAACCAACATAGTAGCTCCAGAACAGGCTTCAATCGTATGAATAGTGGTTAGATCCTTATATGTCTGATGATATTGACCAAAAGTTGTGGATTGAGGAAACAATTTTTCTAAGCCAAGAAAATAGGTGAGGCTCGCCCAAATCGTAGGTTCTCCTCTGTGACAGGCCATATCCATCTTTCCGTCAGAAAACAGAAGTCTGGGAGAAATTGCCCCTACATCTTTGCGCTTGGAAGCAAAGTTTATCAAAGTGTCTAGATTAGAGTTATCTGTTAACTCAATATCTGAGTTCATAAGCATGTAGTTCTTGGCCGCAACGGCAGAAATTCCTCGGTTATTGGCGGCGGCAAATCCAGTGTTGGTTTCCAGTTGAATAAAAGTAACCCAGGGAAATTGTTTCAGCATCATGCTCTGCGTTGCATCACTGCTGTTGTTGTCCACTACAACCGTTTCTACAGACCGTTTGGTTTTTTGCAAGTAAAATGAATCTAAGGTCTGTAAGGTTTTTTCTAGCCAAAATTGACTGTTATATGTGACGATAATAATTGCTAAATCAAAAGTTTTTTTTGCCATGTCGTGCGCTTCCCATTTGTTGGTAGATTGTATCAAGCTTTTCCGAAATTAGTGGCCAGTCGTAGCGTTTGGTTAAAAACGACAGACCTTCAGTGGCCATCGATTTTCTACGAACCGGATCTTGCAACAAATCAATTGTTTTTTGAGCTAATGTTGAAGCTGAATCACCAATCTCTACATGGATACCTGGCTTGAGACCTAATCCCTCAACGGCAGTAGATGTTGCCACTATGGGGGTTCCCGATGCCAAAGATTCAAGCACTTTGTATCGGGTGCCTTTGCCACTAAAAACAGGGGCAATTAAGACATCAGCAGTGGCAAAGGCATCTCGAATATCGGGAATATTACCGGTGATTCTAATACCATGCTCTGCTTTGGCATAACCGAGCACTGTATCTGAGGGAGAATTGCCCACAATATGTAGTTCTGCTTGCGGTAAGTTCTTACGAATGAGTGGCCAAACCTTTTTTACCAAATACGACACTGCCTCACGATTGGGCAACCACTTAAAGGTGCCCACAAACAGAATAGTGGGATTTTTGTGAGTTTTCTTTTTTACTTGACCAAACCATGCGATGTCTACCCCATTGGCTACCACCGCAATTTTTTTTGGTTGATTAACATGTGGAGTAATAGCGAGTTTGTCTTCTTCGCTCATAACGATTAGACGGTCTGCGATATCCCAATAATGCTGTTCCCAATGCCGAATTTTCTGAATGTCGATATCCAGAATCTTTTTGAGTGGCCACCAGGCTTTTTGAGCGTAACTTTCGTAACCCAAAGATTCAATGGTTTGTTCAACCAAAATCACCGGCGTAGATGTCTCGGGCAGATGCGGCATCATATAAAATGTTTCGGCATGAATGAGATCGTAATGATGTTGGGCAAGTTCTAATTTTGTAGCTTTAATTACCGACGGTACGTGATTGCGAATCACTAAAAAGGGATAGCGAGAAAACGCGGTATGAAAAATATTTTTGAGGGTAAACGGATGTTGAGACCGGCGAAATACCCTGATTTCATGACAGTATTTTTTAATTTCCGGAATGTATTGTCTTTCTGTATCATCTTTGATTAAACAGAAGAGAGTAATTTCGTGCTTATTTGCGAGTTGTTTTAATAAATTGTAGGTTCTAATTTGACCACCCGAGAGCAGTGGAAACGGTAGATAGGGGGTAAGCATTAAGACTCTCATGGTTTGGATGGACTGGCTGATTTAGTTAGGTCAAGCAAAATATAATCTTGAGTTTTGATAATTGTAAAATACTTACTTTCTAGTTCTCGCGCTTCATCGTCGTAGCTAGTGGAGATGTAATACTTTGCGCCAAGCTTGATTTTTTTATCAATTTCAAATCCAATTGGCCAACCTCTTCGATTAGTTTGAAATAAAAATTGAGTGTCACCAAATGCAGGGGCAATCACTAGTGCGTCTTCTGGTGTTTGTTCATCCACCACCCTGCCCGCTTTAACATATTCGGAGTGGTTCATTTGGTAAAACCCCTTAACTTGGAAAGTAGCGAGTACGATCATAACCGCATAGAGCACGTTGACGCTCAACCATGGTTTGTTAATTTTAAATGTATTTTTTAAAATCCAGGCGAGTTGCACCATGCCTCGGGCCACTGTCAGGCTAATAATTGGCAACAAGAGATTTTGATAATAGTCGTGCTGGACGTTGCCCGAAGCGACAACAATTACATATGCCAGCATGCCCAGCCACCAACTGGTATACAAAATGCGCTCAGAAAATTTCGTTCTAAACAAACTCAGAATCAAAAATACTGGTCCGATATATCCAAGTATAAGTTTTGTTAGGCGTTCATAGCCAAGCCAGCGAAACCAAGCTGGGCGTAATCGAATGCCATTGCCGTTGAGTAGCCAGTCGGCTGCGGGAACCCCAGAAGGGAATTGGAGTATCCACCATCGCCAGAGAAATAGGGGGACTGCCGTTGCAGAAAAGAACAACGCCGCAATTAGGTGTTTTGGTTTGCGCCAAATGGACTGAACTGCCGCAATTGCGATAAACACGGGTAAGACAAAAGCGGCAAATGGCTTGAGTAATAATGCCAAAGCAAACAAAATAAAGGCATACCAGTAATAGTGCCATTTGCCCTTGACAAGCCAATAGTGCCAATACGCAATTGCACCAGTGCTACTGGCGAGCAGAAAGGGTTCTGGTAGAACTGCTCTGGAGTAATAGACCGAATATGGCAGGATTGCAAAAGTTAGTGCGGCAAACGCAGCAACTTTCTTACCAGACCAAAGGAGGCCAAGATAATAGATTGCCGCGATTGTACCGAGTGAGGCCAATAGAGAGGCAAGGCGGCTGAGTGTCACAAGATCTATCCAAGGAAGCGTTCGAATAATGAGTGCGAGAGACGCCTGAATGATTGGGAATTCGACCATCCGATACCCGTCTAGATTGTCTTGGCCGCTCTGGATGTTGCTCAAATCATGATATCTGGGATGTAAAACATCAATTCCATTTTTGACGTATTCACGAGTGACTGAGGCGGTATCGGCTTGACGAAAACTGTGCCAATCAAGCACTGTTTGGTTAACACGAAATAAGCGAAGCGATATGGCAAGCAGTAAAATAAAAACAAGTGGCAAGCTTTGGATCCATTTAGTGATCGACATGACGCCGTTTCTGTTTAGTTTTTTTGATGGTGGATACGCGCGGTAGTAAATAATTTGCTCTGATAAGTCCAGCAAAAAACCAGAAACTATATGCTACTTTTGAAGCGGCAAAGACGTCAATATATGTAGCATTGATTAGTAAACCGATCGCTCCGCCAGTGAAGCCAATGGCGAGTGCGCGATCCATCCCACTCTTCAGTTTTTTGATGGACAAACCAGTGGAAATGAGTAGATACATGCAGAGACCATAAAAAGTCAGGAAACCAAGTAAGCCTGTTTCGCCAAGAACGCGTAAATAGTTGTTATCCGTGCTATCTGCAATGGTAAATTCATCAACAAATTGTTTGTTGAGGGTAGCATAACCGGTGCCAAAAATTGGATTCGTAGTAAAGCTTTGCAGTGCCCACGGCCAGAGTGATTCTAGTCTAATGCATAAGGATAATTCGTGTTTCAAGGCGCAATCCGAATAGACGCGGGTTTTATGAATGACGACTCGTTGTATGGTGCCATCAGCGAGGGTTTCGTAGGTGTCAACTGGTTCGGGGATATCTTCGTAAACATCTCTTGGTCTATCGGCAACTACCGCTGTGGGAGTTGGATTTTTTGGTACTGGTGGTTGATCTCCAATTGAAGCAACTTGGGCGATAATTGCGGCTTCTAAATCTGGTGCCGCTTCTGAGTTTTCTGGTAAAGCTGGAGCTTTAGGCAACCAAGCCAATAATTGAGAGGCTTGCGGTAATGGTAATGGATCCAACACGTCATCAATCATCTTATTAATATTGATGGGGTTGTCCGATGAGCTGATGGCATTGCTAATCCGGTCGAGCATGTTTTGCCCAAAGTAATACAACATAAAAAGTAGAAAAATACTCGAAACCAATGTTCTCGAAAAGAGGAAGGTAAACTTATCAACAAGTTTGGTTTTAATAATTGCATGAAGCAGGATTGTTAGTAGCAAACCAAACAGAATTGCCGCAAATGGTATACGAGATGCGCTCATCACCATCAGCCAGAAACCAGAGAAAAATACTAAATAGATGATTATCTTTTTCTTTTTATTTCGGATAGTAAGCGCGAGAGAAAGGATGATGGGGAGAACAATGACTAAGTATGCGGCCATGTCGTAGTGTCCTGCAAAAGTGGATTGAATTCTGGCATGCTCGGTGAGGACTAGGCGGATTCCCTTGCTGAATTCCCGATTCATGGTGGAGTAAACCGGCCAATAAAAGAACTTTTGCATGTAGCCGTACAGGGCTACGGCAAAGACAGCGACGACAAGTAATTTGAGTAGTGTGTAGACGTCCTTTTTTGACCGTATTGCAGCAAAACTTACAAAAAATACAGAAAAATATTCCATATATCGGAAAAAGTGCAAGGCAGTTTTGGCAATGTGGAGGGGTTGCATTGGCACGGTTTGACTGATGAATATTGCGCTCAGCATGGAGAGAATTCCTGCGAGTGCATAGGCAGACATTAGAAATAAGACAATCTTGTCAAATCGAGCTTTTTTTCTGAGAATTTGTATGAAAGTGAATGCAACCGCAATAGCAACGACAAAATCTTCCAGTCGGACACGAACGATATACTGTTCAATGGGGCTAAAAATGGGAATTTTTGGATACAGGGGGATAAGTAAGACAAGTAGGCCGGCAAAAAACAGCACGCCGTTGTGATCAAACCATCGGGCTAACTTTTTGAGAATTCTCAACATAGTGTGAGCGTATTGTACGCGGTGCTACTGGAGCAGGTCAAACCCAGAGCTGTCGTAATATCTTACTATAGATGTTGGCTTGGGCACCGCGTCCTATCAGACTAAATAGGCAGAAACGTAGGCAAGAGCCAAAGGAAAAAATTAGTTTGAGCAGCAAGGTAGATGTTTCACCAAAGTATTTGGGCCAAAATTGAAGCATTCCTCGCACTTCGCCAAGTTTGGCTTGCTGTGAATTACTGCTGGCAGAGCCGACGTGAACAATTTTGGCCAGATGAGCAATGGCACTTCCCCAACCCGCACGGTTAGCTCTCAGACAAAATTCCATATCTTCGGCATACATAAAAATCGATTCGTTTAAACCACCAATTTTTTCGTAGAGTCTGCGGGAAAAACAGAGCGCAGTGGCTCCAACCCAGCCCATCGGTTGTATAAATTTATCGCTGGGCGGTTGAGTTTGCCGACGTTGAAGTGTCGGTAGGTACTGGCCGATAATTGGTATGTCATCGATCATCAGCCACTGAACTTTTGCAGCCAGCAAAGAAATTTGGTCGCCGCCTTGTGGTTGATAACTACCATCTGGATTCCACAATGAGGCGGCGACTAAGCCTATTTTGTTTCTTTCATCAGTTAGATTAGTACTTTGTAAAGCGTTAACCAATGCCTCCAATGCTCCGTTTTGGACGATCGTATCCGAATTGAGCAACAGTAGATACTCTCCTCTAGCTTGCTTGAGAGCTTGATTATTTGCTTTGGCAAAACCTAGGTTTTCTTTGTTTTGAATAAGTTGAAGCGGTAGCACGTTGGAAAATTTTGTGATCAAAGACTGAATAATCTTGGCTGAATCGTCAGTCGAGTCGTTATCAACAACAAAAACTTCGCAAGATTTGGAAAGAGTTTTTGATTGAGTAACATCTGAAGTCACTGACTCTAAACACTTTTGCGTTAGTTCTGCAGTATTAAACGAAACAATAATGATGGAAAGCTTAATTTGATTTGTTTTCACACTAGATACTATACAACAAGCGGAAAAGCCGCTTGGTGGTACTTATTTTGATAAATTACTATAAGAGTAGTAAAATACATCAAAAGGAATCAGAATAATTTTAAGGAATCATATGCCAGCAAAAAAAGAAGAGAACGAGAACCAGCCAGCAAAGTAGCTACTGAGACGAAGATATCCCCAGAGTTAGCCAATCTGATTTCAGCCTCTCAAGAGTCAATGCTAGCCGTATTGATGGAGGCAGATCCAAGTGGAAAAATGGCTCGAGCGTATCTTGATAGCTTCACTACCTTGGTAGACGAATCTACACCCATGTCTCCTGAAAAAAACGCTCGGCCACTACCAGGAGGTGTTGAAGAATACCGAGAATATAGCAAAGAAATTGCGGTTGGTTTGGAGCAAGCTGAGGGCTTTCGATTAAAAATAATGGATATTATTCAGCGCAAACTTCTTCCGGACTACCTGACGTGTAATATGGAATATAATTTTAACTATAAAGAATTTGTTGTCTGGATAAAACCCAACTACGATCGTTTGCTGATTACTAGAGTTGATACGATGGTAAGTTTTACAATCACTTTTGATCAGTTTGCTGAACTTCAGACATTGAGTTCTGATGATGAGATATTTGAACATCTTTGGTCTATTATGAATGAGTGGAGAACTTTTCTTGGTAATCTTAAAAAACTCACTGGTGAGGTGGTAGCAGCAGAACGCGACGCGATTGTGTATAAAAAGCAGGAAGTTACGAAAAGAGAAAGTTGGTAGATCAGCTTCTTTCTGTGTTAGGATTTATTGAAACCAGCGGGCTCGTCCAAGTTTGTAGTTTAATTTAGAAGTCTCACGAGTGCCGATGGGTTTGGCGGGGACACCGCCGACGATGGTGCCGGGCGCGACGGATTTAGTGACGACGGCGCCGGCGGCCACGACGGCGCCACGACCAATGGTCACTCCAGGAAGAATTATTGCCCGTGGGCCAATAAACACGTAGTCTTCGATTGCCACAGGTTCTTCAATTGGTTTGAAGTTTGGATCTTGCAAGTCATGTTCACTCGTCCAAATCATCACTTGGGAAGCGATATCAACGTGGTCGCCAATAGTGATACCGCCCTTTGATCCCTCAATTTGTCGGCGACCATCTAGCGTGGTCATTTCACCAACAATTGAATCTTCGCCGATAGCGATGTTGCGGGGATCATAGATTCGACACATCATGTGAATTGTGGATCCAGCACCAATTTTCATGCCGGCTAATCGATAGAAAAATCTCCGTGTATAGTGTGACGGCAATCCTCCCACAATCCACCAGAGTAATCCAGTGACTAGCTCGAGGCAAATAGCGTTCAGACGTCGTTCAATTTTTTTCATCATAATTTCATTGTATCATTGACAGAAAAACAGT
>DAOQVB010000013.1:0-19248 GCA_035341315.1 Candidatus Woesebacteria bacterium
TCAACTAAAAGAAAAACAAAAAGTTAAATATATCTATGGAATATTAGAGCAACAACTTCGAAAGTTGTATACAGAGGCCAGTCAAAGAAAAACCGCAACAGGCGCTACTCTACTCTCTTATTTGGAAAGAAGACTAGATAATGTTTTATATCGAATTGGTTGGGCGCCAACTCGAGCAGCTGCAAGACAGATAGTTAACCATGGCCACGTGCGAGTTAATTCAAAAAAAATGAGCATACCCTCCTATCGTGTACAAGTAAACGACGTCGTTTCATTAACTGATTCGGCGCTTCACATTCCAACAGTCGAAGCTCTATTGAAAGATGGTGTTTCGAGAGTTGAGTGGCTTGAAAGAAAGGCTCACATTGGCAAAGTAGTCAGAGCCCCGCTTCGCAATGATATACAAGAAAAAATTGAAGAACAATTAGTAATCGAATATTATAGTCGTTAACTGGAGCATGTATGCAAGATAATCACTCAACAATTAATTTTTCTATTACTGAAAAGGTTTTAGGAACTAACCACTCTCAGGTAATCATTGAGCCATTAGAACAGGGCTATGGTCACACGTTGGGCAATTCTTTACGTCGCGCATTACTTAGTTCATTACCTGGTACTGCATTCACGACAGTTAAATTTTCCGATGTCGATCATCAATTTTCAACACTTCCTGGTGTTAAAGAAGATGTGTTGGAAATTACTTTGAATCTGAAATCAATTAGTCTTAATTCGTTAACCGAAACCGGGGGCGTAGCAAGACTTTCAGTTGTTGGTCCGAAAAAAGTAACAGCTGCAGATTTAGTCTGTGAAGCTGGTCTTGAAGTTGTTAGCCCAGAACAACATATTGCTACGGTCAGCAAAGGTTCGAAGCTTGAATTAGAACTAATAGCAGAGCGGGGATTGGGTTATGTTTTGGCAAAAGATCGTCAAACGAACACTATTGGTGAAATTATGCTTGATGCATTATTTTCACCAGTTGTTAAAGTTTCGTATAAGGTTGAGTCCACTCGTGTAGGACGACGTACGGATTTTGATCGGTTATTGCTAGATGTTGTGACCGATGGCTCGCTTAAACCACTCGAAGCCGTAAAGAAAGCCGCTCGAATTTTAGAGAAACAATTTTCACAAATTATTAACCCAGTAGTTCAACAAGCTGACGAACCTCAAGACGATTTATCTCCAGAAGTTAAAGAGGTGTTGAGACTGACTGTTGAGGAACTAGATTTACCCACCAGAATTGCGAATGCTCTCCGAAAAGGTGGATTTGAAACGGTAGGCAACCTCAGCACTGCATCAAGAGATACTATTGCGAAGGTTAAGAATCTTGGAGAAAAGAGTGTCGATGTAGTTCAGAGAGCACTTGAAAAGAAGGGTATGAGCTTAGCCTCATAATCATTGCATGAGACATCGAATAAAAGGCAATCATTTTAATCGTGGCACGAACAACCGCAAAGCTTTGTTAATGAATCTAGTGAGGTCCTTGATAGAACATGGTTCCATTACCACCACTAAGGCTAAAGCGACTGAGGTTGGAAGAATTAGCAATAAAATGATTGCTAAGGCTAAGAACGATACCCTCGAAACAAGAAGATTATTGCATCGATTCTTTGGCAAAAGAGATATTGTGAATACATTGGTAGATACAATTGCCCCGCTTTTTACCGACAGAAATTCCGGTTTTACTACCGAAGTTGATTTGGGTACTCGTCGTGGCGACAACGCTTCATTGGTCAAACTCTCACTTTTAAAAACTCCAGAGAAGAATATGTTCTTAAAAGCGCCAAAGAAGACGGAAACAAAAGCTGAGGTGAAAAGTGCAAAATCTGCAAAACCAGTTTCAAGTCCAGTTACCAAGAAAAAGCTGGAAAAGCCTAAGGCAAAAGTAACTAAAAAGGTTAAATAATTATCATGACAAATATCACCTCAATGCTTAAATCAGCACAAGTGAAACGCCAATGGGTATTGGTTGATGTAGAAAATAAAATTTTAGGTAAAGTTGCAACTGAAATTGCTACTCGCTTGATTGGTAAGCAAAAAAAAGAGTACACACCACATATTGATGCTGGAGATTATGTTGTAGTCATTAATGCTGAAAAAGTAGCCGTCTCTGGTAAAAAAGAAACAAATAAATTGTACCAACATCACACTGGTCAGCCAGGTGGTTTACGTACAAAGACATTGGGAGAAGTTCGTGCGGCTCATCCAGAAAGATTAATTAATTCGGCAGTCATGAATATGTTGCCAAAGAACAAATTGCGCGCAGAGAGAATGAAACGATTAAAAGTATTTGCTGGCTCGGAGCATCCATATCAGAGTCAAATTTCAAAGTAGGAACAAGAGTTATGGCACTTAAGTTAAACAAGAAAAAAACTGCACCGAAAAAGATTGTTAAAAAGATTCAGCGGCTAAAGACTGCTAAATCAAAAGTTGGCACTGTGGAGCTATTAACGCCACCAACGGGACAATACTTTGAGGGTATTGGAAGACGTAAATCTGCAATTGCTCGTGTGCGAATATATCCCAAGGTTAAGGGTGATTATGTTGTGAATGGCAAGGTGGTGGGGCAGTATTTTTCCTCATTGGTGAAACCATCCACTAGATATCTCCTTCCGTTAGAAGTTACTGGTACAACTGGTACATTTGCCGTCTTTGCGCGAGTAAGTGGATCAGGTATCTCGGGTCAGTTGGACGCTGTTGTTCATGGGTTGAGCAGAGCATTAGAAAAACACAACCCTGATTTTCACGGTTTACTAAAACAAGCAGGACTACTGACAAGAGATTCTAGACAAAAAGAAACCAGAAAAATTGGCATGGGTGGAAAAGCTCGTCGAAGACGACAGTCTCCGAAGCGCTAGCTACTCGCACTGCTGTATTTTTTTAATGCAAATTTCCACAACTGTAGACTAATAACTATTGTCGTAATACCTACTAAACCCGTAAATAAAATTCCCACAGTGTTTGTTAACCCCAGTAATTGACGTGCTGGTACGGTGATCATAATTCCAATAGGTACGACAAATGATAATAATCCCCGTATTGGTTGTTTATAGGCATCTACGGGGAGTTGACCTAGATACAGAAAATCACGATAGAGCCAAGTGAGTCCATCCACCTCCATTGTGATAATGCCAAAGGCTAAGATGCTAATGTGGAGCGCTGTGGCAATAAGCATACTGTTGAAGAGTAGCGCCGCATATACAAGTAGATGCGGCGCCGTCAATTCCAATGAAGATTGATTAATCAAGAAAAAAGCCGCACCAATAGTGGGAATTAGAAATAGCACATCATTAATATCAGGATTACCCATCAATGCCTGAAATAAGGGACTAATTGGTTTAAGTAAGGTGAGATCAAACTCTCCATTTCTAATTGCATACGCGAAACTATAGACGCCCCTAAAAACAGCTTGAGCAACTACATCAATAATTTGATAGGTAAGAAAAAAAATAAGTAATTGATCGGTGGTGTAACTGCCAAACCATTGTAGATTGTTTTTAATTGCGAGTAGAAAAAGCAATGAGAAAAATAAGCGTACTAACTTGCCAAGTAAAAATAAAACATTAGTTGCTCGATTTACAAAAGCTTGCTGTAAACTATTTTGAGCAACTTTTTGCCAAAAGTTCCAGTAGCGGGTTAGATTGGTTAGCATCATATATCTTTGTTATTGTCCTTGAGCGGCGTAGTCTTTCAGTCCAACTCTCCAAAAATATTTAGTCGCCAATCCGAGTAGCAGTATCCAAAGAGAAAGACCCAAGCATCCAGATATAATTTCAGTTGATGAAAGTCGGTTAAGTAATAATTGTGATTGCGCATAGGAGAGAAAGGGAAAGGGAGTTAACCAAACCAATTGGTGAATGAGATTTGGCAAAATATCGAGAGGAAAAAATTTTCCTCCGAGAAAGTTAATAAATGTAAAAAATAAAAACCGTGGACCCCAAGATTCTGGACTCCAAAAACCAATAGCACCAAATAATAACGAGATAAAAAATGTAATTGTTATGCCTCCAAAAATCCAAAAAATTGATATTAAAAAATGAATTGGCATCACTGAAAATAGTTGCGGCTTAAACACGAAAAAAAGCAGGCAGGATTCTAATAAAGCAAAAAATAAATTTTTAGCTTTATCCGCAGTTTCTTCCATGGCAAAGGCTTTAAACAATCCAATTGGTTTGATTAGCAATAAACTGAGTTGGCCTGAATAGATGGTAGAAGTCAGTCCATTTAAAGATGTGGTGATAACTACGTTTTGAATAATGCCAGTAATGAAAATATATGAAATCATTTGTGATTGAGAGTATCCAAATGAAGCTTCTGAATTCTGGTAGAGGATTGTCCAAATAGACAAAGAGAAAAATGATGAAAGCAGTTGTCTAAATCTCCATAAGAATACACTTGCTCGGTATGCGAAACCGTTTTGCCAAGAGATAGAAAGTAGCGCGAGGTATTTATTCATGATTGCTCATGATGTTGAGAAGCACGATTTTGATCCTTAAACACCTCTCGAATAATAGCATCAATCGGAGGTTCTTCAATGGTAACATCTTGAACAGGAAATTTAGTCATAATACTGGCGGCTATTTTTGTCGATTCTTTCCTTGGTACAACGATTGTGGCGGTATCGTTGGTGCCATCTTCAGAAAACTCGGTAATCGTTCCAAATCTAGCAAGTTCTTTGCGGGTGATTGGTTTTGAAAACACAAGTGAAAGAATCTTATTTCTGGCATATTTATCGATAATATCTTGTAAGGCCCCGTCAAAAACCTTTTTACCTTTATCTATAATAATCGTACGCTTGCACAATTCCTTAACATCCCCCATGTAATGACTAGTTAGAATGATTGTGGCATTAAATTGCTGGTTATATTCTTTAATAAAATCTCTCAGTGTCTTTTGCATAACTACATCCAGACCAATGGTGGGTTCATCTAAGAAAAGCACCTTTGGTTTGTGCAAGAGCGCGGCGATCAATTCACATTTCATTCGCTGACCGAGTGAAAGTTTTCTTACTTGGACATTAACCACGGAAGAAACATCGAGTAACTCTATTAATTGGTTGAGTGTTTGTTTAAATTCTAAATTTGGAATTTCATAGATTGCCTGATTTAATAAAAACGTTTCCATTGCTGGCAAATCCCACCACAATTGATTCTTTTGACCCATTACTAATGAAAATTGTTTTTGATACGCTGGCTTTCTATCCCAGGGATTAAACCCAAGAACGTCAACGGAGCCAGAAGAAGGAAAAAGCAGTCCTGATAACATTTTGAGCGTAGTGGTTTTTCCAGCACCATTTTGTCCAATAAAACCAACAATTTCTCCAGCATGTATTGTGAATGAGATATCCTCAACAGCATGTATGGTTTCATATGATCGGCTCCAGAGTGAGACGATTGAGCCCATGAGACCAGGTTGTTTTTGATACACCTTGAAGTGTTTGCTGAGGTGATTGACGGAGATAATTGGCTCTTCAGACATGGTGTTATCTTACCTTAGTTTGCCATTCCACTGTAGTGGCGAACAGCAAAATTGAAAAATACCTTAGAAAGGAAAAAGATAATCAGAGTTATTCCCAAGTAGTAGACTAGGACTGGATAAGAAAAACGATTGAGGAGAATTTCGCTTGGCAGTGAAGTAATGAGTAAAAAAGGAATAATACTGGCAAGTGACACGCTTATCGCTCCCTGATAAACACTTTTGGGAACTTGCCACAACCTGCGTATGGCGGGAATAATTTCGTTGAGGTTTTCTAAGCGTTCGAAGAAAAAAGCGCAGGTTGTTAACATAAACCAAAAACTATATAAAAATAACAAGCTTACCATCAGAAAAAAAACAAACAACAGTATTTGCAATGGTGAAAGTGAAACATTAAGTTCGGAAAGACTATGAAGCGTAATGACGGCTCCAATCATAAGTCGAAAAATAATTTGAGGATTGAGTTTTTTTGTCAGTATATAGAATTGAGTGTTGACCGGCCTGCAGAGGAGGAGTGAAAGCCGACCATTAAAAATATCTTCCGCGTATTCGGTCATATTAGCGTAAAACAGTGACCACGTAAACGCATCAATGATAGTAAATATTCCAAGCAATACGAAAACCTCCTGTCGATTCCATCCTCCAATTGAGCCGGAAACACCAACCAGTATTGAAAAGAACAGTATGTTAAAGAGACTCCACAAAATGTTAATCAAAACCCAAAAAATGAAACTGCTACGATACTCAAGCATTTTCATAATGTCTATGTAACGAAATCTAATGAATAATCGCAGGTGACGCTGGATCACTGAAGAGAATGGCTGGGAATGTGTTTTATCCACCATATGCGGAGTATCGCAGTCTGGCTTTTTGCCATAGTAAAAGGGTTATTATTCCAAGCACAAAACAGGTGACTGTTAAGTAGAGGTAATCGCTAGGCCTAATAGTTTGCTGTCCAAGTAGCACGAGCACCGGCACACTATGAAGGTATTTGAAAGGTAAGAGTTGGGCAAGATGAAGTAATCCCGCTGGCATGAACGCAAAGGGAATTGCAATGCCACTAAACAACGATGTGCTGAGCCAACGAAAGTGATCCAATCCTTCGGCATTTTCTAACCAGAATCCAATGAGTACAATAATTGTGGATAAGAAAAATTGTAAAATGAAGGCTCCCAGAAGAAGTGGGACAGATTGTAACAAAGTAATTATTTGTATAGGTGGTAACGTTGGGTGAAATAGCAAGTGAATCAGTACGATAAATCCAACAAATAATGGTAGCTTTAAAACTGCGCTCATGAGCTTATCTCCAACATGACGAATACTTAGCTCAGACAAGTATCCCAGCGGTTTGGTTAGATAAAAGTCAATTCGACCCTCTCTGATTTCAGCAATTCTCCAACTTTCAAAGTGAGCTGCAGTTAGCATGTCTACCAAAAAAACAAAGATATAGTAAAACACAACTGTACTAAATTGAACTCCACCCAAGATATTTGTTTGTGCATAAATACCTTGCCAAATCATGAGTAAAATTATAAGAGGAATTGCTTCTAAAATTAACCAGAGCCACGTTTCTGCCCTGAAAGCAATTGTTTTTGCTCCAGCACGAAACAATAACCGAAAAAGACGGTGCATGGTCAGAATCCTACCATAGTTTTGAAGGGTAATGCTTTACCAAACGCTTTTTTTGATTGGTTTGCCTGGTCTGAAATTAATGACTCGATGGCCTTTAATGGTTTGGCGTTTTGATTCGTCGCCAAATGGAACAACTTGCTTATCATTAACGACACTCACATAAAAAGTGCCAAAGCCAGAAATAACAACCTTTCCACCTTTGGTAAGTGTACGAATCATTTCATCAAATAGGGCTTCGACGGTGTCATTAGCAGCACGCTTGGGCAAGCGAGCTTTTTTGGCCACGATTGCGATTAATTGTGATTTAGTTACTTTGCTCATAAGACGCTCCTTTTTCTACTTCTTTGTACAGCAACTTGATACGGCAAAGTGTAAATGATTGAAGCATCAAGTCAAGACCCACTTTGTTGATAGATTGTAGTAGTATGAAGCTAAATGTAGCGATTTTGTCTTAAAAAAATCATGCTCATACCAAGGAAATCATACACAACATCTCTTATGGTGGCTGTTCGATTGGGGATAAGCGATTGATGCAACTCATCGCTAGCGGCGTAAAACAAACAGATAAGAAGTGGTAAAAGCCATACCCTCCAGTCATAAGATTTGATTTCTGGATATGAGTGCACTATTGCCTGCCTTGTAAGAAAATAGAGTGTGGCATAGGCAATCATATGAGCGACTTTTTTAAAGAAAAAATCATATATGGAAAGTTGTAGGCCTGGTAAAGAGGAAAGTGAAGAAAGCCAAAAAATAGTCGCTGCGCAAAGCAGTGGCGGCATCCAATGAATTATGTGTCGAATTACTGGCTTAGTGGAAAACATTGAAATAATAATATGCTAATAATAAACTGCTAAAACTAATTATAGCACCCAGGAAAGCAGGTATTTTGATTGTTGATGTTGAGTGTATTTGAATTGGTGCCGAAGTTTGTGAAGATACGAACTGAGGTCTTTCTATCGTAATTGAAGGCATGGGTGGAATAAATGATTTTTCACCCAAACTGTTATTGTTTGCGCCCAAACCATTTGGAGTATCCTTGGTGGCTGAAATTGTAACTTGTGATGAGGGTTGAGTGGGAGGCAAAGCCACTGTGTGAGTGGAGGGGGGATCGGAAGAGCTTTGGTTAGGAAAAAAAGAAGCTCCAACGATGCAGGGGGGGATTTGTAGAGTTAGGGAAAGTTGGTCGGTGCTAGTAAAGAGAGAGATGGAATCTCCTTGATTGTTGAGTATCGCCCCATCCCAATCGATTAACAAATCTGATTTGGACAAAATAACTCCATGTATTAATCGCTGGTTACCTTGGGCGTCTAAAATATACCAATTCTCCAAAGAAATAGGGGCATCGCTTGTATTATGTAACTTTATCCACTCGCGCTCATTGGTATTGGGGCAAGCCACAACTTCAGTTATTTGGATTGCTTTGAAATCCACATCGGTTTGTATGAAAGAAGTGGGGCTCGGGTGAATCGAGGCTGTGGGAGATAGCGTAGGCGTGGGAGCGTGGGTGGGTGGTGGGGGCACCGAGGCAGTAGATTTTGTGGGCGTAGCTAGGAAATACTCGGAGATTTGAGCATATCTTTGCCAACTTTTACCCACCTCACTGGAGTTGTAGGTAAATCGATCGACTTCAACTCCATTTTGATTGAATAGTGCCACGCTATCGCCAGTATTGTTCAATTTGGCTGTTGGGAGATCAAACACAATAAACTCATGCGGAGCTAGTTCTACAGTTGTAATAGTGAGTAGTAGCGATGGACTACTAACTTGGTCGTAGAGTAACCACCCAGAAATTGTTGCGATCTCATCGGATGGATTCATCAGTTCAATCCACTCACTTTCATCAGCATTGGGAGCGGGATAGACTTCGCTAATAAATGGCGTATTAGACGCCATTGCTGCCGTTGTGGTGTAACTAAAAAGTGACACAATCACCACAACCACTGTGACTTGCCATAATTGATTCATTAATCACTAACGGTACTTCATAAAGCTTACGGAAAGCGTGATAAGTTCGGAACCAGTCTAATAATAAATATGAAGATACCAACTCACTATTGATGAATTAGCATGTTCTAACTTGACATACCGAAGTGCGCAACCAGCACTTCCAGAGAAACTACCTCGGTAAAGCGTGCCATCCGCCACTGCCTTCACAGTCGATGAACTACCAGTAATATCAATGCCATTATGAAAGGTATATATTCGGCTGACCCAGGTGTGTTGAACGCCCCAAGTTGAACCGTATCCTTGTAACAAACGAATGGGGCCGGATAATGGCCAATTAAGATTGCCAGAGGGGTTGAAAGCGTCTCCATCTACGCTGCCACAACTAGAGCCAGAGCAATTCGTATGGTCAATAGATGTCAGGTAAGCAAAAGGATTTTTAACGCTGTCATTTTCGGTGACTGTAAAGTGCAAATGCGTACCGCTGGAATTACATGATGCTCCAGAAATTACGAAGGCAATGGTATCGCCAGCTTTCACATCACCAACCTTTGCTTCCGAGCCGTTGCCAGAGATAATTGCTTGGATTGCTTGAAATTCAGCAGAAACTGCTGCGAGTTGTTTTTGATACACGCTCTCACTATTTTTTGTATCCTGAAGTATCTTTTGTTGTCCTGCTTTCTGACTAGCTAGCTCACGTTTTTGTTGCTCTAATAATTTTCGTTTTTGTTCCAGTAAAAGCTGAGCCGTCTCCTTTTTTTCTTTTTGAAGATCAAATAATTGTTTCTGTAGTTCTGCTTGCCGCATCACTACAGCGGTTTGCAAGCTGGCTTGACTAATATATCTTGAACTTGTTATGAGCTCAGAGAAAGATTGGCTATTTGCGATCAATGTTATGGGTGAAGTGACTGATGATTTATATCTTTCTCTAACCCTTTTTAGTAGCATTGCGGTAAGTTGGTCAAGAGAAAAATTGAGTGTGCTAATCCTTTCACTCAATAATTCTATGTCGTTTTCTAATTTAGTGATTTCTGACAATGTTTGCGAAATCGTAAGCTCTTGAAGTGTAATTTTGCTGCTAATAATTGAAATAGTAGAATTTAATGTAGCTTTTTGTGACTGAATGTCTGAAATCTTTGATTCTAAACAAACCCTTTTTTCTGAAAGACATGCTGAATATGCAGTAGTGTCTGATTTCTTTTCTTCACAGTTGTATTGATCGCAAGCAAATACGCTACTTTGTGAAAACAAGAAAAAAAAGAGGGCGAGCAGTATTGAATGGCGATATAGCATGATCAGGTGCGCATTAAGCGGCTTACAGCCACAAAACCGGCGGTAGCACCGAGTATGGCACTCGTGAGTATACCTAAGCCCAATTGAATTGCCAAGAGCTCTAGTGGAATTGATAGGGGAAATAGATTTCCAATATACGCTTGAATTTGTGGGAGTGAAAATACAATGGTTAGAAAGGCTAAAATCCAGCCAATTAGACAACCCATAAAGCCGTATAAGACACCCTCAAAAATAAAAGGTAATTTTACAAACCCCTGAGTAGCTCCCAGTAAACGGAAAATAGAAATAGTATTCTTTTGATTAGTAGCTTTTAAGGCGATAACTATCATAATTGATAGAAAGGAAACTATTGCGAGGACCGATGCAACAACTATGCCACCAGTGCGGATTCCCGACGTCCACTTTTTAAGTGTTACTATTACATCTTGTTGGTAGATGACTTCTTCAATTGAATCTTCCGCATCCAATTCTGTTTTAATGAGTTCTAAATCTTCTAAATTATGGGTTTTTACCTCAATGCTTGCGGGAAGAATGTCGGCGGTTACCAGTTCAATCAAGAGGGGGTCATCGCTATTTTCTTTGCGATAAATGTCCAAAGCTTGCTCTTGGGTCACAATCTGTACCGAGCTGATTTGTGGATTTTTATTATATTTATCTTTCATATTATCGATAAATTCTTGCTCAGTACCAAGCTCAAAAAACGCGATTATTTGAGGTTGGCTCTCAACATGCTTGAGTACAATCTCAGCCCCTATCACAACAAAAGAAAGTAAGAATGAAATAAAAAACGTTAGTGATGTCATTAGTACAGCAATTAAAGCTTGATATGGCGAACGACGTATGGTGGTTAGTGCAGTTGTGAGTGAGTTCATGTTGTCTGAGAAGCCTTTTTCATCTTTTCATGTTTGAACAACTTATTCAAGAAGCCGGCACTCGTCGCTTTATCTTTTGTCACAGTTTCTGCTTCTTTTTTTTCAGACTCAGATTCGTTATCTGGCTTTGTTTCAGTATCTTTTTTTGATTCTGATTTTTTATCGTGTGTATCTTGTTCTACTGCACCATTTTTAAGTTTAATAATTCTTGTTTTTGGATACATTTTTAACACTTGTTGATCGTGGGTGGCAAGAAATAAAGTAGTGCCCAAGCTATTAATCTTGTTTAGTAAATGAATGATTGAGGCAGTTGTTTCCGAATCAAGATTGCCCGAGGGTTCATCAGCAAACACCACCTGCGGTGCTAAAGCCAGCGCTCTGGCTATACTAATGCGTTGGGCTTCTCCACCAGAAATTTGGCGAGGAAAGAGTAATGCTTTTGAAGTCATATCAACCAATGTTAGGAGGTCAGTTACTCTTTGCTCAATGGTGGACTGTGGGGTTTGATTAATAATCAGCGGTAAGGCAACATTTTCCCAAATATTTAATTCGGGTACGAGACGATAATCTTGATAAACAACGCCGATTTTTCTGCGATGAAGCGGAAGTTGTTTCTTACTTATGGTGACAATATCTTCATTGTCAAAAACAATTGAACCTTCCGTTGGAGTGTATTCTCTGGTGAGTAGTCGCAGTAGTGTGGTCTTTCCAGCTCCACTTGGACCCGTTATAAAAATAAATTCTCCAGGGTCTACAGAAAACGAGATATCCATCAAGCCATCATTCGCTGGCAGGAAGCGCTTGCTGACATTTTTGAATTGTATGATTGACACGCTTATATGAATACCATTACTACTGTTGCTGCGGAGGTTCGGCTTTCGGATTTACTACCTCAATTTTGCCAACGTCCATTAACCAACCAGCCTTTTGACCTTTAAATGTTTCTCCCCAAATTTTAACTTCCATTCCAACCAGTTTATCAAGATCTGTAACCGATGAAGTTAGATACACAGTTTGAGAAGGACCTCCGGAGCGGAGGAGTTTGTGTGAACCTTCTCCATCAATTCCTCCAGATTCTAGGTACCCTTCGGCAAAATCAGTAAAAGTTGAGCTATCTCCACTGCCAAATACATCTCCTGCCTTGACATTCGATCCGGCTACTTGTTGTAAGGGAGCATTGGTAGCATCTGTTTCACCACTTTGTGATTGCTTGGCAAATAAGCCAAAACTACCCCAACCAGTGGCAACACCACCAATAATTGCTATCACACCAGCAATCAGCATTAATTTTACTGGTAGTTTTTTCATTTCATCACCTTTCTGATTGATTGTTTCTTGATTTAATTGCGAAGGTTGGTTTGAGGAAGCCACCAACTGTTCATCAGCTACTATTGGTCTTGAGGGTACTTCTTGCATTCGATCATTGTAGCAAATTTACAGCAAACTTACAGCCTCACTGCTGCGTCGATGAAATCATCTAAATCGCCGTCGAGCACTTGCTCTGCTTGAGATGTTTCCACACCAGTGCGAGTATCTTTGACTAGTTTATAGGGATGTAAAACATAGTTTCTAATTTGGGTTCCCCAACTAGCATTTGCGTGAGAACCTTTTTCTGTTTGAAGTTTTTGTTGTCTCTCGTCCTCTTTTCTTTGAGCCAATAAACTTTTTAATTTTTGCAAGGCTTTTTCTTTATTTTGAACTTGACTTCTCTCTTCTTGACATCGAACCACTAGTGAGGTGGGCACGTGGCGCAGTTCTACCGCTGTATTGACTTTATTGACGTTTTGGCCTCCTGCGCCACCCGAACGAGAGAACTTCCATTCCAACTCATCTTCTTTGACTTCTATAGTTTTGTCTGATGCTGGTATAAGGGGTAAAATTTCAACCAGTGCGAAAGAAGTTTGGCGTAAATTATCTGCATTGAAAGGGCTTTGTCTAACTAATCGATGCGTTCCTCTCTCGTGTTTTAAAAAGCCATAGGTATACGGTGCTACTATTTCGTATTCTGCTTGCTTGATGCCCGCTTCTTCTCCTCGTACCTCTGATATGAGTTGAAATTTCCACTGTTTACGTTCAAAATAACGCGTATACATCCGTCTGAGCATGTCTGCCCAGTCCATGGCTTCAGTACCACCCTGTCCTGAGTGAATAGAGAATACACAGCCAAGTCGATCATATTCTCCAGAGAGATATTGAGTAAATTCCAATGCAGTTACGAGCTTGACTAATAACTGTTTTTGCTTCTCAAACTCAAGTTCAAAGGATTGTCTATCACTATCTAATAAACTTTGATCCATCAATGCTTTTTCCAGATCTTGAGTATCTTGGAGAACTTGATTGAGTTCTTGGAATTGTTTTAATTGATTAGAATATTCTGCCAACTCTTGAATAATCAGTTGGGCGTCAGTTTTTTGCCAAAAGGCAGGCTCTAGCGTTTGTGATTCCAAAACAATTTTTTTTGATTCTAGGTCACTTAAATCCTGATCTGCCAAGATTGCCTTAGCCTTAGTGATTGTATCCTCTATGGTTTGATGATTTTGCATTATTTGCATTCTACACTAGGCTTACTTAGTGATAAAAAACTCTTGATTACTCTCTACAACAAGTTGTTCACTGGAGCCATCGGGTTTGATGATGGTGTAATGAACCTCTGGGAGTCCGGGTTGTTTTACTAGTAATAGGCTGGCCGCTTGTGAAGATTCTCGCTTAAATGTGATAGTAACAACTTTTGTTGATCTGGGAGCGACCTCAAGCAATCCACCTGTTTCAGAAAATTGATTTCCAGTCTTGGTCAGCAGAGGTGTTTGTTGCCATTCAGTGGCGGGGTTGTTATTGTCTTCCTGCACGGATTCTAGAATCCAATTTACATCTGTGATCAAGCGCAGATAATTTACATATCTTGATTGTTCAAATGTGATGCTTTCGGGTGATTGATTGCTATATTGAAGGGTGATGATTGCCTGAGTTGGTTTTGACACGTCAACTGTGACAGAACGATGTTGCCACTGATTGCTCTTATTGATACCCACATTGGACTCAATCAACGCTAGTAAATCTTGATTGTTGGATTGTGTAGCCAATTTTCCACTCATGGAGTATGTATCGAAGAGTGAATTGAGTGAATCATTTACTGAGAAAAATAAAATATTTTTTGTATGAATCTCATTGTTAAGAATTGCTAACAGTGACAACCAATCATTCAAGGTAAACTTGGTAACTGCTGCTACCAATTGGTTCTTAGCTTGAGAAAGCATGTGTTTCTTTTGAATACTGCCAGGAAAAAAAGCCTGCGGCCGATTTTGGAGCACTGCATCAAGAGTATCGGGGGTGATGTTGGTATGATAGTCTGGTAGCTGGAGTGGTCCAGTGATTTTCAGCACTTCTCCTATGACTGAATTGGTGACTGCGATCACTCCACTGATTTCCGAGCGGTTTCCCAGCGCAAAATAACCGAGCACTTGCTGGGCGCTGGTGGGAAAATCTGGATGCCAGTTGGCATCCGGCAAGCGGAGACCATTGCCACTACTTAAATATTCTTTTACTCCTACTGGTGCGGGGAAATAGCCAGAAAATTGGCCATCGGCGTCGTAGATATCTTCAATGGTCAGTTCTGTTATTTTACCTTGATTAATAGTAATAACAGCATATGATCCCATAAAGCCACCAGTGGCTCGTAGTTCATTGTCATTTTGCAGTAATATGATCCATTTAGATTTATTGCTAAGAACCGGTGATACTGCCCCGAGCCATTCTTTGATGAGTGATATTTTTTCTAAAACTTTTTTTTGTTTAAAGACTTGTTTAACGAATATTGATGATTCGAAATTAGCTTCAATACTATCAAGCATCAACAGATAGTTTGGGATATGAGACACGAGGACATCGGTTGGAAGATCGTAAATACTTTGTTGTTTTTGTTGATTGAACGAATGGAGATCATTTGCGAGCTGTTCAGCCAAGGATAAACTGGCTTGCCAGAGAACTCCATCGGTCACGAGTGGTTGGGTAAGAGAGGATAGGGGATCTACGATTAAACGAGCTTGTTGCCATCTTTTCGCAGCAACATCAAAATTTCCCGATAGAAAAGAGGAGACTCCCATTCTAGTTAGAACTAGCGGGGGTAAAAGCACCGTTAAAAATAGCGCCAAGATAATTAACGACCAAAGGAATAATCCCAAAGCAATGTGCTTTTTTGATGCAGGGCGTATTTTCACATTACTATTGTAACGTGATTTTGGTAATCGAGTCACCAACTTCAAGCTGCATGACAACCTCCATGCCTTCTGTTACTTGACCAAAAATTGCATGTTTTCCATCTAGCCAAGGGGTTTCTTCATGCGTGATAAAAAATTGACTGCCTCCAGTGTTTGGTCCAGAGTTTGCCATAGAGACTACCCCAGCCTTATCATGTTTTAAGCCAGGGCCAAATTCATCAGCTATAGAGTAGCCTGGTCCACCAGTGCCCCAACGACTTTTTTGAGCGGGATCTTTTGAGATGGGATCTCCAACTTGCGCCATAAACCCAGGGATAATTCTGTGAAAGACGATCCCATCGTAGAAACTTGAACTAGCTAACGTAATGAAATTAAGCGTAGTGAGGGGTGCCTCATCTCTAAAGAGCGAGATGGTAATATCACCTTTTGTGGTACTGAGTACCGCCTTAGTTGCTTTATTGGGTGGGAAATCTGACAGTTGTTTCATAGCTGGGGTATTAGGTTTTACTACGTTTTGATTTGCAGCTGCAGAATCGTTTCCATTCATTGGAGTTGTTGGAGAGACCGCTAACTGAGTTTGAGTGATTATAGCAGTAGTATCTGGCTGGTTATTTAGGTTATTGCCACCCGTTGTTGGAGAGGTGCATCCAGACAAAAATAATCCTCCAGTAATGAGAAAAACTAGCTGATACGCATATTTGTTGAGAGATATTTGTTTCATGGTTGAGTAGTATACGCAAACTCCATAAAAAAGTGAAGCATGATACAATTTTTTTGTGAAAGATACCCAAATTCTAATTTTACATGGATGGACGAGTTCAGATCAAACGAAAGATAAGTGGCAACCACTAATAAAACTCTTAGAAGAGAAAAAGTATTCTGTACGTTTATTATTACTCCCTGGTTTGACGCAGCCTCTCAATGAAAGTTGGGATTTAGAGCAATACGTAAAATGGCTTGATACTCAAGTTTCCGTCAATAAACAAGTCATCATTATTGGTCATTCATTTGGTGGCCAGTTAGCAATCAAGTATGCCGCGCATAATCCAAAACATTTGAAATGCCTGTTATTGATTGATAGCTCTGGTGTGCCAGATAATCGTTGGCAGAAAAAACTAAAACGGTTAGTCTTTTTAACCCTCGCAAAAGTTGGTAGGAATCTACCACAAAAGAAATTTTTAAAAAAATTGCTGTATAGATTGGCTGGTGAACGAGACTACTATCAGGCTACAGAAAAACAAAAAGCCACCATGCGTTTAGCAATTCGTACAGATATCAGGGAAGAAGCGAGTAAAATAAAGATTCCAACCCTACTACTTTGGGGAGAAAACGATCAAACAACACCGATATTTATGGGAAAAACGTTAGCAATGCTCATGCAAAATAGTCAATTGCAGATAATTCCCAACGCTCGTCATTCTCCTCAGTATACACACCCCATGCAGGTTACATCCATATTTCACAATTGGCTTCAACAATTAAATAGTAATGCTTCTAAGGTCTAATAATGATTCTATTTAAGATTACTCTCACCATTGTAGGTCTAATACGATTGCTTCGTTGGCTGAGTATTATTCAGGAAAAGGAATATCGTTGGGATCGACTAAAAATATTTATATTTTCAAGCAAGGGCTTGCGCGAGTTAGTGAGAGTAATTCCTCGACCAAGCGACTTTACCAGGTCCGGCCTCAAGCGACCCAAGAGAACTGGTCGCGTGCTCGTAATTGCTGTCATAGCTATCAGTTACATCTACAATCTTATTCAAATTAGCGACACGTGGGTGGGGCAACTAGACTATCAGTTAGGCGCAGATCTGATGACCAGTCTTTTTTTACTATCAATATATATTTTAATTCCTACGTTTGTGTTGTTGGCAATTATTCCAACAGTTGTTATTAGTAGTTTTCAAACTAATCTGACTCTTTTACGAGCAAAAAGAAAATTGAATCAACAGAAACCGATGGTTATTGGTATTACAGGTTCATTTGGTAAAACTGCCACCAAGCAATTATTGGCGCACATACTAAACGAAGTTGAGCCAGTATTTGCAACTCCAAAATCATTTAATACTCGATATTCGGTGGCGCGCAGTATTTTGAAGGGTTACAAGTCAGAAAAAATTGCGATTTTGGAGTATGGTGCGTATGCAAAGGGAGAAATTGCTAAGCTTGCATCCTGGTTCCAACCAACAATTGCAGTCATTACGGGATTAACATCACAGCATCTTGGATTATTTGGCACACAGCAAGCGATAATAGAGGCAAAATCAGAGCTAATAACTTCATTACCAAGACAAGGCGCTGTGGTGTACAACGCGTTAGACGAAGGTGTGCAACAAATTGTTACGTTGGGTGTACATAATTGGCAAATAAAGCATCACACAAATCAGGAACCGATTCTCATAGGTTGTAATCCAAAAATGTCCAAACAAACGTTTGGATATGTATTAGAAAAATCTGGACATTTAGCAATACTTGCGGGCAAGCGAAAGATCATCACCGACTTAATTGGTATGCAGTATGCCCAAACAGTGGAGTTGGCTGTGACAATTGGAGCTCGATTGAAGTTATCAGAAGCGGCTATTTTGCATGCCATCAGCACTTTTTCACCTGGAGATAACTTTATTCAAATTAGAAAAACTAAATCAGGGGGTACGATTATTGATGATGGCGGAACTGCTAATCCAGCTGGTTTTAAAGCAGCCCTTGAGTTGCTTCAGCAGAGTGAAAATAAAAATAAATGGCTCATCACTCCTGGAATTGTAGATTTGGGATTAGAATCAAAATCTGTACATCAAAAACTTGCAGATTTTAGCGCGTCTTTTGTCCAAAAAGTTCTATATGTTGATTTGAATGGAAGAGCTGAATTTGAAGCAAAATTTGGTACGAACTGTGAAACAGACAGAGAATTGATTATCAAGCGTTTGAAACAGATGGATTCAGATGTAGTCTTACTCATTGAGGGTAGAATGCCTGGATGGGTTCAACCATACATTAAAGCATTATGAAGCGTTTTAACATTTTTAATTCACTTGGATCAAACTATTCTTGGCGTGATGCGCGTATTGCGTTACGAGGATTTTTCTCGCCAGAAAAATCCTCTCTTGAACAACTAATAACTCTCCTTACGCAAGCTTTCCCTGGATATTCCGTTGTACCAACATACAAAGGGCGAGACGCTTTAGAATTATCACTTCGATCTTTGGGCGTAGGAGTGGGTGATGTGGTGTTAACTCAAGCGTTTAGCTGTTATGCAGTAGAAGAGGCCATTATTCGTTGCGGTGCTAAGCCAGTCTACTACGATATTGATAGAGCTATGCTAGTGCCCACAACAGCAACTTTAGATCAAGCGCTGCATCGTCATGAGGTAGAAAATTCAAATGGAGTAAAAGTTGCAGCGATTATTGCTCAGTTCACATTGGGGAATATCAGCTCCAGCAATGTAATTGTGAATTGGTCAAAAAAACACCAAATAGCGTATGTGGCAGATCTTGCTCAAGCCATTGGTGCAAAACAAAATGAAACGTTACTCGGAAATGGCGCAGACGCAATTGTACTTTCTACTGGTAGGGATAAAGTTTGGGATGGTGTGAGTGGGGGATTTGCTCTGACTAGAGATCCGATTCATAGCTCACTCTTGCCGAGAGATGCGGTGGGGTTAATTCAAACCATTCGTGACTGCGTTTATCCCATACTCACCATACTTATTCGCAAATTGTATCCAATCTATTTGGGGAAACTATTACACTTTCTTGTCACAAAAATGGGTGTATTTTATTCTCCAATCGAAACAATTTATCGTCGCACAACACAAATGCCTCA
>DAOQVB010000014.1:0-18173 GCA_035341315.1 Candidatus Woesebacteria bacterium
TTGTCTAACTTTCACACTTACCTTTCCATTCCGGAAAGTATCGTGCCTAATTCAGAGTAACTCTTGAATGAAAGGCAGTATGTCAGACGCGGCTGTTACATTTAAAAATGTTGATCTATATAAGGATGGCTGGAATCTTCTCAAAGAAACTTGGAAGCCACTGCTCTCAATTGGAGCTATTTGGCTGATTATTGAAGCATTAGCTCAATCCTCACTTCAGTATGTTGAACAACAGGAAAATTCTTTGCTGTCTTTGTCGGTAAGTTTGGCTAGTTTGGCATTAAGCGTGATCTTACAATCAGGATTCATTGCCGCATCATTTCGGATTGTTCGTGAGAAAACTGCTGAAATCAGTGATTTATTTGCACAAAAACCTGTTTGGATGAACTATTTTCTCGCCTTAATTGCCTATCAATTACTAGTGGCGCTAGGCACAATCTTACTTATAGTGCCAGGGATATACTGGGCTCTTAAATACAGTCAGGTTTTGTATTTGATAGTTGATAAAAAAGTAGGTGTGTCTGAGGCCTTCAATATGTCTGGAAGAATGACTCAAGGGATGCTGTTGAAATTACTAGGATTTGGGTTAATTTCCATTCCGCTAAATCTAATCGGGTTATTAGCCTTGGGCGTGGGTGTGTTTGTCACCTTAGGAATTACTGCTTTAGCCTATGTGTTGTTGTATGAAAAGCTGTTACAAAGAATCGGAACAACCCAAGTGGCCGCGGTGGTAAAAGAGTCACCTCCGGCAAACCCTACAACGCCAGTTGATCCACCAACTTCTGCTTCCTCAAAAACGTAGTTAATCTTGATTTATTGATTCAACTCTCCAGAAATACTGGCGTCTAACTCTGAGCCAGTCATTACTAGTTCCCCAAGATAGTATTGTTGCAGCATTTCTTGTGCTTTGCTGGAGTGCGCGGTGCCAGACCCCATTGGTCTGGTCATAAATAATTCGGTGGCTTCCTTGCCACAACCCTCGAGTACTGCATCACCACCAGGATGTTTTTGTGTAGCTATGAAGGCGGTTACGTCGTAGACTTTATTTTCTACAATCATCCAACAATTATCTGGAGTGCTATGGAGCGAAACCTCATCGCTCGTGAGAGGTTTCGCTGTTCCTGAGGGTAGCGTAGAAACAGTTGCGTCTTCAATAACTACATTTTCGTTCATCATTTCGGTTTGACCCTCAATTTCTTCAGTATCAACGGGTGTGGAAGACTGAGGTAAGAGAGAACACGCTGAAAGTGTTAAACCTGCTCCAATAATAATGAGTGCTGAAGTTAGTTTGGTCATATGCATTTGCTTTCAGTAGTACTAAGAAGATGATTGGAAATGTAACAGAAACAACGGCATTTTGACAAGTATAAAAAAGTTTTGATTAAACTTAACTAATTGGTTGGTTTGCCGGTAAACATTGACTTGGGCAGGCCGTAGGTTTTGATTAGTTCTTGGTTCATTGCTGTATTGCGCGCTAGCACGACAATGCTTTGGTCCACGTAGACGGGCTGCCAGTCGTTTTCAGCGATTTTTTCAATCAAAAATGGCTGGCCCCAGGGTGTAGCATCGTGTCGGTAAAAAATAATACTTTGGAAATCGTACTGCGCCAGTAGGGCCAGCCAGCGATCCCGATTTTCCTGAGGCTCAATATAGTCATTTGGAAAAAATCCCTCGGGGTAAGCCTCAGGGCGATTGTCGGTATAGACCGACAATCGCGGATACAAAGCATAAATTAACATTCCTCCAATATCGTAGTTATTAAAAATTGGTCCATTTACTTGGTTTTGTAAAAAATGTATGGCTGTGGGATTATCAGCACTTAAGCCAGCACCCAACTGCGACCAGTTTGGCAGAAACAAACCAGTACTCAGCAACAAAACTAACCCAACTAAGCCCATTGGTAAACCCAGTGACCAAACTGCAGCTTGATCCTTGTGCTGGGTTAACCACCTCCACCATTTCTTAGTTTGCATGACTTCAGCCAACAGCAGTGCCAAGATCAAGCCGGTAAATGGCAATAAACGCACCACCCGGAAGTTCACCACCATAAAGATTAAACTCAAAGCCATGATTGGTAGTAGCTTTTTGTAATGCTGAAAATTCCTTTTTTTTATCCAAACTGTAAATTGTGAGCCAATCCCAAATAAGATTCCAATAAACGCAATTAAGGCATACATATAAATGGGTTGAGCGAAGCGCTTAATCATAAACCACAGAGTTTGATTTTCGACAATTTGATATTCGTACGTTTGAAAAATTGTCAGTGGTGCCAATAAACCAGCTAGGCCATGAGGATTAACCAGCGAAATTAAAATTAATAAACTGGCTAAGATTCCCCAGCGTAGTTTTTCTAGTTTGGGTGAGAATAAGCCAAAAATGATGGGCAAACCGATGCCAAAGATAAAGAAAATATGAGTGTTGACCCAGATTAACTGCATTACTATTAGCAGGGGCATCAACCAATTCCAAGATAATTTACTTTTTTGATGCAAAGTCAGTAAAAAAAGTGAGAGCGATAAGAAAACCATACTAACTAGTTCTGGCCGAATTTCTGTACGATAGGTGAGTAGGGGAATTAAGAGAAAAATGCTGAGTAATGATTGGCTCGCGCCACTGTTCAATCGACAAGTTAAATAGGTGATAGTGGCGGCCGATACAACCAGGGTTACCCCCAGCCAACTCAGTGCGGTAAAGCCGCCGAGCTGATGGACAAAAAAAGTTAAGACACCAAATAACCAGTGATGGTTTTCAACAATATAATCAGGATGAGTGTAGGAATAGACGTTGAAAGCCAGAATTTTGCTCTGCCAACCATTTTCTATAATTTGTTGTCCGTTGATGATGTGTCTGCCTAAGTCCGCAGTAGCAAGTTGAATTGGTTTCAAGCACAGCAGGCCAACAAGAAACAGCAAGGGCACAATCAACCAGTGACGATATTGCATGATTTGGTTATTGTAGCGTCTTCTGAACTAAGTATCATCGTGTACAATACGACTTGAGGCAACATGTCGCAGATTCAACAGGTTAAAGAAGCTATCGATATTGTGGAGATAATTGGCCAGCGAGTGGAGTTAAAACGAGCTGGCACATACTTCAAAGGACTGTGTCCTTTCCATGCCGAAAAATCGCCCTCATTTTTTGTGAGTGACGTGATGCAGCGTTTTAAATGCTTTGGCTGTGCCAAGGGCGGTGACGTTTTTGAGTTTCTCCAGCAGTATGAGAGCATGACGTTTTATGAAGCCTTGGAATTTTTAGCAGATAAAGCTGGTATTAAGCTAGAGCATGAACTACGTTCCAGAGATGATGAGCAGCGCCAGCAACTCTTAGCAGTCTTAGATTTAGCGCGGGAATACTATCACTTCGTGCTGACCAAACATAAGGCTGGCGCCGTTGCCAGACAGTATTTAGCTGATCGGCAAACTACTGCCGACTCAATCAAGCTTTTTCAGTTGGGTTATGCCCTACCCAAATGGGATGGCTTAATTGCCTATCTGCATCGCAAAAAGAAATTTCCGTTGGAATTATTAGTTCAAGCTGGTCTGGTGATCAAGGCTCAGGGTGGCCGGTACTACGATCGATTTCGCGATCGCGTCATGTTTCCCTTGCGAAATCCTCGGGGACAAGTAGTGGGCTTTTCCGGCCGAGTTTTGCCTAGTACTGCCGATGATCAAACCAAACAAGAAGCCAAATACATCAATACGCCAGAAACGTTGCTCTATCACAAAAGTAAAATGTTGTTTGGTTACAGCGAGCTTCACCAACAAATCAGAGCCAAAAAGGAAGTGTTGGTGGTAGAAGGTGAATTTGACGTGATTACTTCTACCCAGGCTCACGTCAATCATATTGTAGCCATCAAAGGCAGTGCGTTGACTGCCGATCACGCTCTGTTACTCAATCGCACAGTTGAACGAGTACTACTGGCCTTAGATAAAGACTCAGCCGGAGTCGAAGCAACGAAGCGTTCATTACAAGTGTTGAAACCGTATGATTTGGAACTCCGAGTTGTAGAAATCCCCGAGGGCAAAGATCCCGATGATTTAGCTCGTACACAACCAAAAGTTTGGCGCGAAGTGGTGGATCGCTCGATGAGTGCATATGAGTTTATTTTGCAAGCGAGTCTGAATGCCCATGATGCCACGAGCGCTCCTGGTAAACGAAAGATTATTCAAGAACTTGCCCAAGATTTTTGGACAATTGAAAGCCAGGTTGAACGCGAATTCTATCTCCAACGCTTAGCCAAGCTACTCCAAGTACAACCAGAAATTCTCAAGTCCGATATTAAACATTTTGCGGAAAAGAAACGGTTGCCCGATGCCAAACCAGTTTCAACAGCTCAAGTTGAACAAATACAACCTTCTAGAAGAGGTCAGCTTGAGCGGTATTTAACTTTTTTACTTCTTCGGGGAGATTTGTCAGATGTCAGTCGACGATTAGAACAATTAATTCAGTACACAATTGAGTCGCCAGTTTTATTTGCTTTAGTGCAAAACCAGACTGCGTTGAGCCAGATTAGTAACTTTCAACAGCTAGTAGATTCGTTGGCAGGAGATTTACAACAACAGCTGATGGAGTTATTTGTTGACGAAAAAATGGGTCCAATTTTGGAAACGGCCAGTGTGGAAGCAGAATGGCTACGAACGATGGCAGAATTTGTGCAAGAGGCTAACCGAGCTAAGCGGGCTGATCTCTCACGACAATTCGCTGAGCTAGAAGCTAAAGAAAAGAAATCACCCGAACAGGAAAAAAAGTTAGAAGAAATTCTGGCAGAGTTGGCAAGACTATAATTTAAATGTATCCACCTAGTTTTTACATACTCATGCTGTATTCGTGATATACTTCGATTACTTTAACATGCTCTGCTCAAGAGAGGAAAAATGTCAAAAGAAACTAAGGGAATACATTTGGAAATTCAGATTGGCGACGAAAAGTTTGACTTAATGCATTTTGCTGCGGCATATGCTGAATTGACTGAGCTTGCTGTCGCCAATTATGTTCAAAGGGAAGTGACTAACAAGGGTGGAGTATTGGACCAAATGCAGAATGGTATTGAATATAGAAAGGTGTTAATTGATAGAGTTCACAAACATTGGGAGGAAAGTCGAATTGGTAACGATGCTTTTCACAAACTGATGAGCAATCCAGAAACGCGAGAATTAGGCTTAGATCTCTATGGAGCCTACCATGACTATAGAAGGAATTCAGTTGAGGATGAAGTGTTACCTTGGCATGAATCTATGCGTTTAGTACATCTACTTATGGCAAACGTGTATGGTGTGTCTTTGGATGAACAACAAGATTTGACAGCAGAAGTTGGTGAAGATTGGGTGAAAATGATGGGTACCACTGAAGATATGATCACTGACGCTAGTCATCGCTCTAAAGCTAAACAAGAAGTTCAAGTAATAGAGTCATATGTGCGGCAATTTCGAGATTTTAATACACGATATTTCACTCGGGTGTTTGGTAAACCCTATGGATTCGAAGACGCGTCTATGAAAGAGAAGGTGGTTACTACTTCAGACCCAGGCTCAGCCAAAAGACAAGTATTCTTTGTGTTACTGCATGAGCTGTATGGACTCGATCCTAGAAACCGTGAGGAAGTGTTGAAGCCAAGTGATGATCTTGAAATTAAGGAAAAGCAGGCAGAGTGGCTTGCGATGGAAGCACAATTAGTTGATGAAATCGTGGCTCACGAAGTGGCCAATCGGTTTCGATCGGTTAAGTTGAGTGACTACGTAGACTAACAAATGTTATTTTAAAAACCGTCTGGCACCGCCCTGACAATCAATCGATCTTTGTCTAAGAAACCAGCGCAAGTATAGATTGTCAGTTGCTCCCTGTTGGTGGGGAATAGGTAGCCATTTTCATCTGGTGGCACAGTAGTTACGTCAAAGACTTGATAATTTCTCGTTGTGCCATCGAGCGTAGTCACCTCAATAAGATCATTGATTTTCAACAATTTAAGTGAGCCAAAAATATTTGATGTATTGTGGCCATAGACGATGGCATTACCAGCTTCTCCAGGGTACGCTGATTGCTCTACATGGAAAGCTGATTGACGATCGAGTGTCCAACCAGTCGCAGATTCAGTACCTGGTTTAATCGAGATAGTTTTGCCATTGAGCTCAATGGCGACGGGGCGCTGCCCTAAGTCTCGCTGAGCTGATACCGGTTGGATCTCCGCCACTGACTGAAAATTTGGCAGCAGCGCCCGCAAGCGCCAGACTTGATGTAAGATAGAAACGCAGAGCAGGATGCTACCAAGGAGTACTAAAACAGCCGGCAGATACTGCCGGCTGTTCTTTTTGACACTCTTTTTTTTCTTCGAATGTTTGGTTTTTTTACTTTTGTTTGGCATGCATGAGAGCTCCGGCACTGACCATCAGTGTACCAAGAACTCCAGTTAATTGCATAAGGGTATCTGCAGCAACACCAGTTTTGGCGTAGCTAGTGGCACCGAGTACTTGACCTTTGCTGGTTGTAGCACCTAAGACAGTACCGCCAGTAGCTGGACAGTCGGGGAATTCCACGGTTTTTTCAATTTTGTAAAAACCGTCTGCATATCCAGTTAGTTTGTTTTCACCATCTCTTGGGTAGATGACGATGGCCCAGCCGTCACTGTTGCTAGTCGCGGTTTTCTTGTTACCGTTGTAGTCAAATTCTGCAGTGACGTTTTCCATAGGTTTGCCATCATTGGTAAAACGCATTTCCGCTTTGACTTCATCATTTTCACAGCTAACTTGGTATTCCAACGCCGCCACTCTTCCTGGTCCAGGAGTGGGGGGTGATGGTTGGAGTTGGTCGCTCACCCTCGGTTGGGGTTGGTTCTACCGAAGGGCTAGGTTCAACAGATGGGCTTGGATCTACCGAAGGACTAGGCTCAACAGATGGGCTTGGATCTACCGAAGGGCTAGGTTCAACAGATGGGCTTGGTTCTACCGAAGGGCTAGGTTCTCCCGTTGGTTTAATGGATAACTTAAAAGAAGCGTGCGAGATATTAGCGCAAATATTTTCAGGAGCGTCGCCGTGTCTAGCTACCACCTTTCCATCTTCACGCCAATTAGCTCCGACACAATTCTTTCCATCAACTTGATACCAACTAGTTGAGGTAAACTTTTTCAGATAACCATTTTTTGAATTGTCACTCCCGCCCTTAATACAAACCTCAACTACTATTTTACCCTCAGGTACTGTAAAAATGACCTTCCCAGCTTCATTAGGACTATAATGTTCTGTCCAATCTCCTGTATGTGGACACACTTCTTGAGCATTTTCAGAACTAGCCCGCACAATCTCATTGTTTGATTGAAAAACCAATCCGACAAGTGTACCTGCGAACAGAATACCGAGGGTCAAAAATAGTTTTTTCATTTAGCACCTTTGTTTTATTTGTACAAAAAACGTACTACTGTAAAAAAGTAGCAAATTATAACATACTGCATCAGTATGGATCAACAATTAAACTTAAAGAACCGCTAGTTGTGAAAATTCTATATATAACGATATAATCGGCTACTGTTGTTAAGAGGAATGAACCCCATTTAACAGCGCGCACATTATTATCCCCTGTAGCTCAATGGCAGAGCATTCGGCTGTAGACACACTAAATAAAGTCTGGTATTTTTCGAAAAATGCCTGAGAAGAGAAAGTACGCCGACCGAAGAGAATACATGATTCAAGCTGTCAGTAAGCGTAGATTAAAAATCAAGCAAATGGCAATTGAATATAAGGGTGGTCGATGTACTGTATGTGGCTATGATCGCGAAGTTAGTGCCTTGGAGTTCCATCATCTAGATGACACAAAAAAAGATTTTGGACTTTCACAAAGAGGACTAACCCGATCGTGGAAGCGTACTCAAGTTGAGTTGGATAAGTGTATTTTGGTTTGCGCCAATTGTCACAGAGAAATCCACTCAGGAAAACTGCAGCTTTCGTTGGAAACAACGAAATGAACATCGGGTGAATTGCGGGAAGCCTAAATCTAAATGATATGGTAATCCGCAGCCAAGCCTCGTTTCGATGAGGAAGGTTCAGAGACTAGGTGAGTACACCACTTCGTAAAAACGAAGAAGCGCCCGACACCGTAATCCTAACAAGGATTGGTGATGAGATAGTCCACGCCACGCAGAAATGCATGAATCAGTGTAACCGAAGGGTTGTAGGTTCGAATCCTACCGGGGGAGCCATCAGTGTGGGTTGCTAAAAAATACTAGTTCTATAGATCGTATTCACTGCAAATAACTTAATAACCTACGCGGATTGATTGATTCTGCAAATACCCATGATAACCAATATAATAGAAAGGCATGAATAATATTGAAGAGATTTACATATATTTCGGAGTAGATAAATATGCCGCTTCACTTGATAAACAAGTGGATGCATCGAAAGTTGAGCAGTTAAACAGGATAATCACAAAATATATTCTGTCGAAGGCAATAGAAGATGTTCCCCGAGAAAAACTTATCATATTTGACACGATCGATTTCAAAAACGAAAGTATGTTAGTATTATTCTTATCAAAACACATTCCAAATTTTTCAAAGAGACTTATTAACTATGGAAATGATTTCAGAAGAGATTTTTCAACCACCGGAATCGTCTCCTAATCTGGATGCAATAGAGCAACAAGTTGACTTTGCAATTGCAACCAAGTCAAATATCAAAAAGCGTATTGTTACTAGACTAGCAATGACCGTGCTTGTTGGAGCACTGTTTCTCTCTGCGTGCTCCACTGTGGAGACACAGGGAAATCCGCCACCACAGTACGCATCTGCGACTGAGTTTGCTCGAACGCCAATCGCTTTGTCAGAAGAATCTTCGCACACATATTCACCCGATCGAGTTATTTTTGAGCCCTATAAGGAACTAGCACCATATGCTATCAATCTTCCAGCACAGCTGAAAGAAGACTTGGTAAAAGTCATTTGGCATGCGTTGCAGAACAACGCAGCAACAAATATTGACCCTGACGATTTATTTCATTGTCATGTTTTAATGACTCAGGAGAAATATAAGCAAAACTATGATATTGATGTATATGAAGGCACATTATCCGGGTGGCTAAACGGTTATGCTCAAGATTATTCGGGATTACTGTGCCATTCTCAAGAATACGCCAATAAAGGAGCGGACCCACAGAAACGTAATATTGTAGTCATGAAGGGCCAAGAACCTTTTATTCCTTTGGCTACGGCAGGAGAAGGAATATCCATTCCTGAATTGGATGACATGATGGGGGGTAGTAGAATCGGCGTACTTCAATTACATTTTTATATTACCCCAGACGGTAAAATTAAGCTTCCAGATGGAAGACGAATTGATGTTGTAGTTGAGTCCCCTGGCGTATACACGTCTTTGCGTACGAAAATGAGCGTTGACTTACCTAGTGTGACAGAATAGTGTGTATAAGCTAAAAATAGTTGAAGGGGCAGAACATACATTTAGAGATCCTTCGCATTTAAGTCAAATCAGAGAAATAGTCAAAAATTGGATGAGAAGAATTACCTAAAACAACTCCTAATTTGGTTTGTAAATGGAAAACTAACCTCAACAGACAACGGGTACAGGTTTTATTTGTGTTAGTAAGTTCGTGTAGTGATACCCATTCGGGCACACGTCTGTTGGGATGGGGTTTTTCACATAGATAGATATAGCAATATAAAATAGCCTTTAGACACCCCTCCCAGTAGGATGACGATTATCAATTGCCAAGATTATCTGTTACTATTATTGCTGTTGAAACAAACCAAATTAGAAGTAGCTTATTGTTTATATGGTTGAAAACGCCGCTTTAAATCCTCATCTTCGGTTCGTGGGAGTGCCTGAGAGTTCTCCTTGGATAAAGGGAATCAGAGATGTTGCAGACCAAATAGTTGAAGCATCGCAAGAAGAAGGTATGATAGAAATAGATATTGATGATTCTGATGTGCTTCGGGAAGTTAAACAACTGCTCACCGCTCATTTTTCTAACTTAAATCTTGAAGAGGCCATGTTGTTGCCAAATCATGTGTTTATGGCTCCCGGTACCAGCAATAAAGGACATGGAATTCCATTTGTTGGAGCTACATCTGATGATGGATCTATACTTGTTTTTGAATATTCGCCTACTTTAGAGACAGAGGAGTATAGGGACTGGAATGAACTCTTAAGAACATCAATTATCGCTCATGAAATGTATCATGCTACCGCTCCGACAATTTTTGCACCAGTTTGGAATGGAGTGGCTAGAGAGAGTTCTGGGCTGAATTACGCAAAAAAACCTGGAGCTGTAGAAGAAGGTCTTGCTACACGATTTCAAATTGAAGCATATACAATTATCGCTAGACACTTCAGGATATCAGGGAACATGTTTCAATTCTATCGAAATAATCTTGAAGGATTTAATGACAGAGCAAAAGATCTTATTTATTTGAGAGGTATAGACGAAGAGGGAGGAGCAATACCTGCCTTCTTACCTTATAAGGACTCCTATGTATTGGTTGATTGGTTGATCAATGGTGGAAGTGATTTAATTGAAATCCTAAGCCCCCAATTCAGAGCCAAATATGAGAAGTTGTTTAGGGATTTTTCAGGAATTCAAGGTATGGAAAAATTAATGGAAGGTGCAAGACTTAAAAAGCATACACTTGCTTTTGCCAAAAAGATTGAAGGAGTATTTGGCGCTGGTTCTTTTAGGGAATTAGTGACTTCAGATAGCACACAAGCTGAGGCGCTTCTAGGCAGACTGCTTGACAGACTCGCCGAGAGCAAAAGAGTTGTTACCTAGTTAAATCCTGGATTGAATTGTTGCTGTAGCTCTAAGTCAGTTTATGTGCAAGTTTTGTTATGGATAATTATTTGATTTCAACTTCACCATTTTTCTCCGCTGACAACAAAGTATCTATTTGGTTTGTCAAGGTTTCCAGAAAAGCGACGCGCTTGGAGATTGCTGTCTCAATTAGAGAAACAAGTGGCTGATCATCAAAGCCTTCCAATTCACCATAGTGTCTCGCCATAGCTATCCCGCTTTCGAAGTTTCGTAACAGCGATACATCGTATGAGATCAGAAAGTGGATAGTTTTGAGATCGTCAATCTCAATATCAGCACCATTGGCTCTCTCAACGAATTGATCAAATATTTGGTCTAAAACTTCAAAGTTTGGTGCGTTCCGTCTCAGCCAATTAGGGAGGCCTGCTGACTCTGGCATTAGCTCCCTTTTCCCATAAAGCAGGTCATCGAAATTAACGCGTTTGACTCGATTTACCAAAACACCATCAACGGAGTGAACACCTAATTCATTATCGCCCATAGCTTCCTTTCGCTTGCTAACCACTAATTGTAACATTTTTATTGTCAAACATAGCTTGGTATATTAGCAGGCATCTGATAAAGAAAGCATCCAAAATCACCTGTTTGCACATATCAGTTTGAAAAGTAGGATCGTCCCATAACAAGTTTCCACACTTTTCCTCTTCAGATCAGATTAGTTCGTATAGTGACCCCGACTTTCGCGAAAGGCGGGGTAGACCTGATCGTGAAGAATAGTCCTATAACATTGACAATACTCTTGAATGATGTTATTATAAAAGCATCAAAAATGATCAGGAAGCCAGATGCTACCAACGCGGTAGATTGTTTGGCGATTTTTCACTTTTGTAGCACTTTAATATCATAAAAGTATGTTGTTATAGAGATTTAATTTTCACTTTACTCAAG
Organism: Candidatus Woesebacteria bacterium; assembly: GCA_035341315.1. Classification (GTDB taxonomy): domain Bacteria; phylum Patescibacteriota; class Microgenomatia; order UBA1400; family PJMF01; genus DAOQVB01. Next base: position 11,699 of record DAOQVB010000014.1, read on the forward strand.
ACTGACAATGAATGCATATATTATATGTGCCTTTTTCGTCAGTCTTGAACTGATTGGGCGACTCTGTGTCTTGGCCCAGTACCCATGGAGGTACAAGTTGACACAAATCGAAGACCGATTCAACTTTTCAATTAGGAGAACAAACATGTCTACGTTTAGGAAGTTTGGATGGTTGCTCGTTCTGAGCATGACGGTGGTGGTACTGCTCTCGGCATGTAGCGGGACGGAACCTATTGTCTCAGCGGGCCAGGTAGCGGTAAAGCTGAATCCAGCTTTTCTGCCTGGCGGCAACGAACCCCGCTACACCTCGGTGATAACGGCGGGGAATCGGTACGATGTGAACGACAAGGGTTATGAGCTCAAAAAAATTCTTATCGTTCCTGAAGGAAAGCTGGGTTGGGATGGCACGAGGAACCTGTTGCCCGGGCCATACCCCAACCTAGCGGAAGGAGATATCACCATCTTTCGTGATATGACTGTGATCACGACAGGCTGGATTGCTGTCCACAGTACCGGAGACGGAACTTACCAGGCTTTGCAACCTGGTCGTCATGCTGTTCCGCTGGAAGAGGTGATACGAATCCCTACCGGCAGTCTTCGCTATCGGACGTTGGCGTCAGAACTGCTGCCTGACGAGAATGCTTGTGAATCGTTCAAGTGCGAAACTTCTATCACGCGAGCATCTGTCTCCGGCAGTCAAGTGGAGGCAACAGTCGATGTGGATGTCCTGTTCCACTTCGATACAACTGACCCACAAGCACTCTGGAAGTTACAAGATTTAGAAGTAGCAGTACAGAACTTTGTGGGTTCTACACTTCGAGGAAGTCGGGCTGCCAGTTCACCATTTACTATCGAACAACTTAAAACACAGGCTGGTAGAGAGGCGCTTCAGGAAGCTTATCTACAGCCGCTTAAGGCTTCAACAGCAGCCACTCCGATCATTGTGGACCAAGTTCTGGTCCGCAGCATTACCTTTGGGGATGAGGCCTGGAGACAGGCTCAGCTCCAACGGGAGCAGGAGTTGGCGGTCGAGCAGAACCAGGCTGCGCTGTTGCAGGAGCAACAGAAAAACCTGGCGGCAGAGAACAAATTGAAGGCGGAGCGGGCAGCGTTTGCCCGAGAGCAGGCGCTTTTGGACGCGGACAATCGCGTGCAGGTGGCGCAGAAGCTACTGACTGCCTACTCAACATCTGATTGGAGGATCCTATGGGTTCTCATGTACGGTGAGCAAGTCCCGCCTTTCATGAACGCCGATGGCAACCTCAGCCAGCAGCCGGAATTACTCCGGCCGTAACAACAACTTTTTTGATACAAGTGCTGAAGCTGCGGAACACCCGTTCCGCAGCTTTTAGCCTCTACGGATGTGTGTCCGTACTGATGAGTCCAAAAGGACGAAAGGGATTTGACACGAAAAGGTTGAAAGTTCAAATATGCGGGATTGTTTTTATATTCATAACCCAATTTTTCCAAGTTGTAATCTCGCTAGCAGTAAATGATTCATTTGGAGAGCGTTTAAATATTTCGAAATGGTCAACATAATAATTTCCAATTTCTAGTGATTGAAAGTTTAACGCAAAAACACCTCTTTGATTGTCTCTCCAAACTCGAACTTTTGCATCTTCTCCAAATTTATTTATTTTTTCGTCGGTATATGTACATCCACTTCCATCATCCTCCCAAGGGCACAATCCTCCAGCTGCACTGGTAAATGAATACTCGCTGTTTGCTGTTTTCACTGTCTGCTCATATACATCCATGCCCTTAATTTTTCTTTCAGTCTGGACGACTGATGCATTAGCTCCTAAGTCAATGATGATGTCCACAGATGCTACCCCTGGGATAGTATTTCCCTTATCGTCGTACTGCTGAACATTTTTCGCAACTTCAAGAATTGAGGTTGTTGGTTGATTATTTGCCGTCAAATTAGTAGTAAGTTTAACTGAAGAAAGGATTTGATTGAGATAGGTTTTGGCGATACTTTTGTCACTTAGCGGGTAGTCATAGCTTATGTGTAGTTGATTCAGTGGTAGGCCGTCAGTTGTATCTTCAAGTGGTATCAGCACATACGTATTCCCACGATTGGCATACTCTTCGGGTTTATCACACATTTCTGATGGTCCAACGCCATCTGCTGTTTCTGCGTTTTTAGTACCAACTACAATTGTCTGTTTTTCACCATATATATAACAATAACCAAATCCAGTAACTCGCCAAACACTAACATTGATTGTGTGACCCTCGGGGATGTTGGTGAACGTTAACTGAGGATCTTGGTTGGAACTTGATTTGTCATTCACTTGCCAGCTTTGTGGATAAGAAAAACTAAATCTACTCTTCGGGTCAGTGTATGTTCGCGACTCAGGTGCGGTGGCTGTGGGGGACAGAGTAGCAGAAGTAGGAGGGGTAGTTGGTGTTGAGGGTTGTAAACCAATTTTTTGGTTTTGAGTGAAGAGTTGGTAGCCAAGTGCAATGGCAACTCCCACTGCAACGATAAGCAAAGTAGTAAGAACAAGTGTAATTTTTGACTGATTTTTAGGTGGCTGGAGGAGCAGTTCATTTTCCAACTGATCGTTGCTGGGAGGAAAGTCTTGATTATTCATACGCTCTAGCTTATCAGAAATGATCCACCTTAGTCCAATAGGGTGAGGCAATTTTGAGTAACAGCGACTAACACTTTATTAAACGAGTTTGCAGAAAAATTATTGAGTGGATTGGGCGCCTGTAAAGTCAATTTTTTATTTGTGTCTGTGAAAAATCTTGTATAATCGACTCTATGCCTGAAGTTGCTCCCAGTCGCACAGATAGCTATCCATTTCAATACAGACCAAGAGATATTCAAGTTATAGCCGAGATGATTGCTGATGGCAGTTCTATTTCTGTGACGGTAAGCTCTCGTGCACATGCTGAAGATTTGGTAGAACGTATTAAGAACCATCTTTCTCAGTTAGATGCTGCACAGCCAATTGTTCTTTCTTTAAATTCACCTGCCTTAGAGGCAGATATAGCCAGAGTAGTCGATATAGCAATGAATAGTCAAGGTTTTCCGAGTGCATTTAAGCAACAACATCCGGAGTATTACGTTTGGGTTAATGCTGATCACATACTAAATACTGTTTAGCTGCAGAACTTTCTAGAATCAGCAAATACACAAGGTGTATTTTCATTTTTGACCACCCGTATGAATTTTCAAGTTTACCTTCTGCTTTAAAATATGCGCTGGGGGCTGAGGTCGACAGAAATATCACGCTCAATGAAGCAGTGTCAAGCTCGTGAATGGATTCTAAATTGAGCTGTGTTTGCCGCATCCAGCTTTTTGATTCCCACTTTCTGACTATTGCGTTCTTCGTACAACACTGCAGTATTTGCTACTGCTTGCTAGATCTATAGGGACCAGAATAAGTGGTAGTAAGCAGTGGCTTGGGCCGCACTATAATTGAATCGCATCTCCACCAAGGCGATTGATGAAATAGGTATCATGAGAAATATACAGAATTGCGCCAGGAAAATTTTCGAGCATGGTTTCAAGCTCTTCAATTGAGGGCAAATCCAAATGGTTAGTAGGCTCATCAAGAATTAATAAATTTGGTTCACCAATAAACATTTTGATTAATTGAAACCGCGCTTTTTGACCGCCTGATAAGTTGGCAATTTTTTGGTGTGCATCTAGTTTGGTGTCAAATAAATATTGGGCGAGCAGGCTATAGACTTTTCTTTCATCAATTGCCACCTTTTTTTCCTCATGAATAACGCGAATGGCTTCAACTAGAGGTAGTGACAGATATTTTCCATCAATTTCTTGTTGGTACTCGCCAATTCTCAAATCATTGCCAAATGTAATTTCACCATCCAAAAGATTGGCAGTTGGTGGTTGTTTTTCTGATAAGGCAATCAAAGTCTTTACCAAAGTACTTTTGCCAGCACCATTCCTACCTTTTATAAAAACGCGACCACTTTCTTTGAGGCTAAAATTGATTTCAGAGAAGAGGCATTCATCATACCCAACTGCCAATTGTCGGACAGAAACCAGCTCTCCGCCTCTTTTTACGTCACCAGTACCTGAAATCTTAATGTTTTTTTCTTTAAACTTATCATACGAATCAACTACTTTTTTGTCCAAACTTTCGATTGAATTTTGATCAATCCAAAAAGCTGGTTTGATAGTTGCTGCTTTAATTTTTTCATAATCTCTTAGCCAGTGATCGTAGCGAATCTTCCACTCTTTACTCTTAGCACGCATTTGGAGTCCCCACTCAACTTTCTTTTTAGCTTCTTTTAAGCGACTGAGTTGATCTTCGTAGAGTTTTACTGATGTGAGTGTTTGCGTGGCGTTTTGCTTTATATAACTGTGGTAATTACCTTTAAAAAAATGCATTTTTTGATCTTTTAACTCAATTATTTTTGTAACATTTTTAAGTACATCTCTATCGTGAGTAATGACAACAACTGCCTGAAGAATACTTCGCATCCATGTAATAAAGCGCTCTTTTCCCTTATAGTCCATGTGATTGGTTGGTTCATCAATCAGGAGAATATCCGCCTGAGAAAACATCATCCGAGTCATTTCAACATAGCGTTTTTGACCACCAGACAAGTGTTTTAATGGTTGGTGAACCATTACTGTAGATATACCAAAGTCTTCTAAACTACTGATAACAGCTTCTCTTAAATTGAAGTATTTATGTTCGGTAAAATATTCCAAAACTTCCAAATATCGGTTTAAATTTGTATTCTGACCACTTTCGTACTCTTCCAGGAATTTTTGATACTCAAAATAATGGGGAACACTATTCAAAATATACTCCAACGCTGATTGTTCTAATTCCTGAATATGCTCTTGTTTGGTAAGTACTATGCGAGTACCTTTGCGAGTTGTAACCGTGCCTTCAAAATCATGATCTTCGCCACTGAGGATTTTAAATAAGGTCGTTTTTCCGTAGCCGTTTCTGCCAATGAGGGCAATTTTTTCTCCAGCCACGATAGTAAAAGCTAAGTCTTGGAAAAGATACTTCGCTCCAATAGATTTGGCTAGGTTGGTTGCTTCTAGTAACATACATGAATTCTAGTAACACAAGTGACGAATTATACAGGAAAAAGGATGAATTATTTGACATTGTCTAGACACATACCTATGTTAGAAACATGGATTCACAAGCAATTCCCCCAATTGAGCAGCAACTTCCAAAGGAGACAAAGAGTTCAACTTTCCGTGTAAAACCCACTTCCATAATTATTATCTTTCTCGTTTTATTGAGTGTTATTTTGATGTTACAAAATCGCCAACTCAAATTATCTAAAATTGCTCAGAATGCAGATGTGATCGAATTAGAACAAGTGCTTGATGCTTCAAGCCCCACTGCTGTGGCACAAACAGATAATCTTAATCCTGTTGCAACTAATACAGAATTAACCTCTTTGAGGGCATACTCAATTAAAGTAGGAGGTACGAAACAAGACGAATCTCTCCAATTAATGGTGTACAAAACACTATTTGGTGATGAATGGACTACATGGTCCAATAATCGAAATTGGTCAGTTATCTACCGCCAATATTCTCAATCCTCGTCTGAGATATATAAGAAATCATTTTAAGAAAAACAAAACATTGTTTTTTATGTCTTGTCGGAAAAAGAGCTTCAACCCAATAAACGCTATGGAAATGATTTATTTTCTGTTACTGTCCTCAGTGAAATTCCAGCCGTGGTTCCTTTCTTGGAAAATCAAGATTACTGCAAGGTAGATGCAGACTGTTCAATCAGATATAACTGGTGTGAAAAAGGTGGCTGGAATGACTACTCCGCATATGTGGAGGACATTGGATGTACTGCTGGATTTAATGAAGGTCAGAGCGAGTCAATGGCGGAGCAGTTGGAATGCGATGTGAGTTACTTTCCAGGAATGGTTGCGAGCTATAGCTCTGTTCGGTGCATAGACAATAGTTGTGTGGCGCAAAACCCATCCTTTTCGTGTCCTTCAGACACCGACTCATGGGTTAATGATGGATTAGTTCTTTGAGATAAAATCAAACTAAGGTAATACTTGGCCGATTTCCAAGTCCTATTTACCTCGTTTTTTAATTCATCCCGACCGATATGATATAAAATGGTACATTAAAGATATTTATGTATGATAAGGGAGACCATGAAAGAGAGAGAAACGGGTGTTGAAGGAAAATTGGCTGCAAAAGTCGTTACACTAGGTGGTCTTAACTCAGACCATATTTTGAGTATCATTGAAGCAAATGCGCCAGTGCCGTTAAGTTGGGAAGTTACAGAGGCCATTCATGCGTATGCGAAGGGAAATCCTGGAGTAGCTGTAGTGCTATCAAAACATGCAGCCTGCTTGAAGACAGCGGTGGATGTTGAGGAACTCGTCGGTTGGCCACTGAGCGTTCACACAATCGAACGCACTGGGGACATTTGGGATAAATTGAAGAATAGTTAATTATTTCTCAGTTACTGTTTTAGAGAGTTACATC
>DAOQVB010000015.1:0-10634 GCA_035341315.1 Candidatus Woesebacteria bacterium
TCATGGTGGCAGTCATACTCAGGTTTAATTTATGCCCAAAGTATGATTAAGTCTATTTTGCAACCCAGCTTTAATTTAGTTGCGAATATGACTTCAAATCTAACCAACAGCGCTGGCGTTCCACTTAATAATACCAATGGAATTTACTTAGGAGCAGGCGGACCATCAGCGCATAGTAGCTTACGTCAAGTAACTGGTCAACAAAGCACTGTTTGCGCAGAGTACAACATTCCTAAATTACTAGAGATGGCCAATGCTCAAATTATTACACCTAGCATAAGAGGTCTTATCACCAACTCAGGAGAATTTATGAGTGGCACTGGCTATTCCGATTTCGGTACCTATCGTGTATTTCGGCATAGTGGCGACCTAGAAATTGATCTCAATTCAACTTGGAATGTTGTTGGAACACCATTCATCATTTTTAATGAAGGTGGAACAATAACTATTGCCAACTCTGCCAACAATGAAAACATCATCACTGTTGCGAATGACTCATTTTTGGGACTGTTTACCAGTGGCTCAATAGTGATCGAGGATACCGTCGGCTCCAGCACACCTCGGTCTGGGGCAAGCTTAAGCCCAGCTTTGACAGGATTATTCTTTACTAACGATCCCACCGGGGCGCGTGGTAGCGGACAAATCCAAGTCCTCTCTACCAATGATACTGCCACAGAAAAACAGTTTGTTGGATCAGGAAGTTTCATTGGCTGTGGAGGAGTAGAACTGGATCGAGAATTTGCAGCTTCAGTCAATGACGACTATGCGTCGGAAGTTTTCCTCTTCAATCCAACCTTGGTCAGAAACTTCCCAACGGCATTAAAAGATGCTCACGTGACATGGAGTGAGGGAATTTAAAAAGTCAGCAAAACTAATTGTAGGTAATACTTGCCGCTGTCTCTGCTTGAATTAGCTGATAAAGCGTGGTGACATCATTTTGGTTGACGCCATATGCTTTACAATAATTAATCGCTCTTTGCAAATGACCACAACCAGTTACACCCTGCTGTTTTTCTGAGGTAATTTTAGTCAATTCGTCCTGAGAATGCTGCTCAACTTTAAACTGTAAAGACAGCGTTGGTGTCCCAACTTCATCAAAATCAACTGAATAAACATCCTTATCAAAAGCTAACAATCTTAGGGTTGCGGTATCTTGCATATTTCTCACGTTGATAACTGCATCTAGATTCAGCTCCTGTGCCTCTGCATATTTTGAACTATTAAACCACTTTACAAACTCAGCTAACAACTCATCGTCTAAACCCTGATCATACACAAATGCACTGACTCCTTCTACTGAGGGCAAAATACCCCATTGCTTACTAGTATTGATTAAGACAAAGCTTTCTTTGTGTTTTCCTTTAAGAGAAATAGATCGATGTGAAGTACTACTACCTACCACACTATCATCATGGTTATCATGTTGAGAATAATCGTCAGTGTGCCAACCATAGCGCATATTTTTTGTTTGTAAAAAGTCAAATACTGATCGATACGCTAAATCTGGAGTATATCCAAGTGCAAGCAAAATTAGGGACCATCCAGCAGCACCTGCTGGACGGAGCATTACTTCCTTTTTATCATCAGCACTCAATAAGTCAGATGACTCTGTCCTACCATCAATACACTGTTGCTCAACCGAGTCAACTTGCTCAACTTTGGCTCTTTCCACATATTGAGTTGCTTCGTGCAATCTTTCTTCTTGAGTTTTTTCTACAATTTTGTTAGGCTCTGACATATAAATTCCTTTCTCTTGATCATGCATAAATACTTTCTTATGGTTGCTCGCTAACCACTTTTCATCGATCTAATAATTTCTGAAGGCGGAATTATATCAGCACCACTGCAAAATGATCAAGAAATAAATACCAGACATGAGAATTGAAAACTAGAGAACTGATTCAACAATCTTCTGATTCTTAAGTGCAATTTTTTCTCCCAATACACCATTGGTTTCAAACACAAAATTTAGCTGAGTTTTGCCAGCTAACGATTGGTAAAATGCCACTTGGTCTGTAATCAAGGCTTTAGCAAGTTTCTTTGGTACCAAATGCACCCAGTCGGCTGAAATAACATAGTTGCCCAAATTGTAAATTTGCTCTCCACCACCACAGGTAAAAGAAATTTTGTTTGCTATATGAACTTTGTGAGGGCGAACCATATGACCCTTCACATCATACTTTAATTGTTTTGGGTCGGAGAAAGGCAGATAGCCAGCATAGTTTATTTTTAGTTGGTCAGCCAATGCCTCAATATGTTGTTGCATGCTAGCATTCACTTGCCCCCACTCCACAAGCGATAATTTTTGTTTCGCCCAATCATTTTCCTCACTGGAACAAATTGCCATCGTTTCACCAAAAAGCTTATTGAGCACGGGAACTACTTGATCGAAACCTTCCAAGCGAAATCCTGCGCCAACAAAACCCAATCGGCGTCCAACATTAATTTGAACTCCTTCATCACCACAGGTGATCACAAACGGCTGGGAAGCGGCATTTGTCATAAATTAACCCGATCATTATACCACGAATAATCTTGCTAAAAAAGCAGTCTGAGTATAATAGTTACTCTTAATCGTCGTGGCCAGAATCAACCATGCCAGTCACTGCCTCGAGGTAGGCCTTCATTTCTGACTCAACCTTTTTCCAGTCACCATCAGCCTCACGAATAGCGTTAAACAACAAATCCATGTCAATTAGTAATTGGTCATCGGTGACAATCATTCTTTGTTTTGCCATGAATCTCCCTTTTTTGGCTTTGTACTATATATTAACGGTATTCAACTGGGCGCTCGGTCATCACTGGACTCAAGCTCATGCGTTTTTGATCAGGACTGACGCTCTCCACATACACTGTGACGTCATCACCCTTCTTGAAGTTATGACTTGATTCCAACTTGGAATTGTGGATGAGTCCATCTATTCCTTGATCAATGTTCACAAATACACCAAATGATTCAACACGAGAAACTTTCCCAGTTAACGTGGTTCCAACGGGATACTTGGTATCTATCCCAATCCAAGGATCATCTTTTAGTTGCTTGATCGAAAGGTTGAGTTTACCCGTGCGCTCATCTTGGCCGAGTACCTTCACTTGAATCCGATCTCCAACTTGGTGAAAATCTTTTGGATGATTAACTTTTTCCCAAGAAATCTCGGAAATATGGACCAATCCCTCAACGTGACCCACGTTTTCTTTGTCTTCAATTGGCACTTCCACTGTCACAAATAATCCGAAGTGCATCACGCCAGAAACCACACCTTCATAAATCTTACCGGTTTCAAGTGAGCTAATTGCCTGCTCCTTTTGAGCCAACTCCTTTTCTTCAGAAACATGACGCTCAGAAAAAATTAAGCGATTTTTTTCTCTATCAACTTCAATCGCTTTAACTTTGAAAGATTTTCCCTTAAGGGTTTGGAATTTGCCCACGAGTTCTTTACCAAATTGGCTTGAAGGCACGAATCCGCGCACTCCATTCACAACCACAATTAGCCCACCTTTATTTACTTCCACACCTTTTGCTTCTAGTACCTCAGATTTCTCCATGGTTTCAGCAAAGTAATCCCATCGGGCATCAAGGGCAGCATGCTTCAATGAAAGCAGTACCTGACCTTGACTATTTTCTGTGGAAAAAACCGTGACTTCAACTTTGTCTCCGATTTTTAGTTCACCAATATAATCTCGAGCGAGATCATACTCTCTTTCTGTTACTAAACCCTCAGTTTTTGAACCAATATCGACCCGAACGGCCTTATTATCAATTCCGGTAACTGTACCGATAATTGTCTCTCCTTTTTTGGCAACCACCACGGTGTTCTCCGGCATTGCCAGAAGATCATCCATTGTTACGTGAGAAGCCACCTTAGGACTCGCATTGGTTTTACGAGTTGTTACTGTCATACTATATATATCCCCTTTCTTAAACGAGTGCGAGGGAGTATACCATACACAACAGTAAATTTCTCTGGAGGATTGCGCATGAAAAGCTATCACAATCTAAAAACACCAAAAATCGCCAATGTGGCAAATAAGACAGTATTAGTGAGGGTAGATTACAACGTCCCGCTTGAAAGTCAGCATTCTACGATTGTTGTCAAAGATGACAAAAGAATTGCTCAATCGGTTGAAACCATTCATTTTTTAATTAAAGCAGGTGCCAAGATAGTATTGTTGTCGCATTTGGGGCGACCCAAGAGCGCAGGCGATACTCATCTCTCTTTGGCACCGGTTGCTCAACATTTGCAAAAAAAGTTTCATATTCCGTGCACATTTATTCCTGAAACTGTTGGAGAGAACGTTGTAGCTACCATCGCTCAATTACAGCCTGGCGAAGTAGTATTGCTTGAAAATTTACGATTTCACTCGGAAGAAAAAGCTGCTGATACAACATTTGCTAAACAATTAGCCAGTTTGGGCGATGTCTATATTAATGAAGCTTTCTCCTCATTACATCGCAAACACGCTTCAACGTATGTACTACCACAGTTACTACCCAATTTTGCTGGATTTGATTTGGCCAGAGAAGTCGCAACTTTGAACAAACTACTCACTGAGCCAAGAAGACCATTCATTTGTCTAATTGGTGGAGCTAAAATTTCAGATAAAGTTGATGCAATAAAAGTACTCGCCTCAAAAGCAGATGCCATTCTGATTGGTGGAGGTATCGCCAATAACTTCTTTAAAGCAGAGGGTTTAGAAATTTATCGTTCGTTTACTCAAGAATCAAATGTAGTAACTAATGATGGAAAAGTGGACTACAGTCAGATGGCCGGTCAGTTGATCGCCGAACACAAACACGAACGGGTGCTCAAAGACGGGTACATTCCACTTCCCAAAATTATCTATCCTATTGATGTTGTGGCCGCTCCCAGTATAACCGAAACTGATCGAAGAAAAGTACAAATGCTAGATTTGACCCACGACATGTTGGATAAACCTGAGCACGAAAAATTGGTTTATGCCGATATTGGGCCAAAAACTGTTCGACTGTACCGAGAGCTATTATTGCAGGCAGAAACAATTTTTTGGAATGGACCAATGGGGGTTTGGGAAAATAAGTTATTTGCTGATGGCACTCATAAATTAGCTTGTGCGGTGGCGGATGCCGCCGCAACATCGGTAATCGGTGGCGGCGATACCATCGCCGCCATAGACCAATTTGGTTTAGGCGCCGCCTATTCATATATTTCTACTGGCGGCGGCGCCTCCCTCGAGTTTCTTAGCGGAACTGAGTTGCCTGGCTTAGAAGTTCTAACAAAATAAATAATCAACCCTTGACGCATGGGTGGAAACGTGAGTATTCTAGTAACAGATGATAGATTCTGCGTTTGCGCCTACCAGTTCTGGTGTGGGTACTGATTATTCCAGCGCTTCTGTTCCTATTTCATCTCAACCAGGAGTAGTACCTCCAGCACCCCCCGCAGTTCCTCCAGCGTATAGCAACCCAACTCCCCCTGCAAAGAAAAAAAGTTCTGGTTCTTTCTTTAAACTTTTTGGTCTAGGAGTGGTCTTGGTAGTACTCATTGGCGGTCTGATCACCGCCTATGTTTTGTCTCAACAACAACAAGAAATCCGCCAGCAAGCGAGTCAAGCTGATCAGTACACTCAAAATCCATTTACGTTTCAGGATATCCAAAATCTTGATTTAACTTTTATTCCAAAACCTGGCGAGCCCGAGGAAGCTCCATCGCAGGTTAAAGGCAAATTCGTCTTTGAAAATAACCCAAGTTGCAATGCCAACATGAGTTGTACCACCAATGTTAAGTTTGAAATAACTGAAATAAATACAGGAATGACAATGCGATGTGGAACCAACACTGCCAATCTGGTGCATTATACATTTCTCACTAACACGAGCGATCCTAATTATCCAGGCAACCTAACACACAATACTCCCACAGTGAATGCAAATTGTAATAGACCAGTAAGTCAATGCGGAGACGATCCAAATTGTTCTAGTTCTGAAGTAGTTCGGCTCTATGGCCCCTCCGGTTGTGGTGATGAGTGCAAAGTCTTTCAAGGATCTCTGTCGTTTTCTGTCACAAATACTGAGTATGGTTGTGGCTGCGTTCAATTTGACCCAAATATTTCGGAGCTTTCAATTAATTGTAGGCCAATCGATGGAACTACATATCGAACTTACACCTATACTCGACAAACTACCGATGGACCATGGTCATATGCGTCAAATACGGCGCAGTGTTCCACGCCAGTGAGTCCTTCACCAACGGCCACCATTACGCCCACACCAACCACTCCAGTTGGACCAACTAACACTCCAACACCGACAGCTACACTTCCACCTGGTGTGCCTAGCGCCACTCCTACGCCAAGTGGTCGACCAACCGCTACGCCCACACCACCTCCCTTTGGAGGCATGTGTCTAAGCATCAGTATGAGTCCTGCTACCCCTGCATATAACGACTCTGTGACTTTCACCTGCGGTCTGGTTCAAGGTGTAGCAAAATATGAATTCCGCTATTTCGAACCAGGGGTGTTAACGCCCACAAAATTGGATGCAAGTTCTGGCAATGTTTCAAAAGCTATCAAAGTCACGAAGGCTGGTACTTACACAGCCCAATGCCGAATCTGTCCTCCGGTTACTAGCTCAAACACCTATTGTAACGATCCAAATTGGGGTTGGGATCCAACTATCACAACGCAATCAAGATAAACTATGGTAAACGCAACAACTCAAACTACCAACTCAACCCAGCTACCACCTACTCTTCAGCCGGTGAGTGCTGGTCCTCAACCACCATCCCCAACACAAGCTGCCGTGATGCAGACAACCAAGCCCAATGGCATTAATCAGATGAAAAAGAACTTTAAACTTGCCATGGCTGGACTAATGATGTTTGTGTTGCTAGCTGGTGGCGGAGTAGCTCTCTTTTTATCCCAAGAAGAACAAGATACTAGAAATCAAGCATCAACTGACGCTTGTATGGACGCTCCGCTGGCTCGCAACCCTGCTGTTACGAAAGTCAACGATACTCAATTTAAACTTCAGTGGAACCAAGTTGCTGGTGCAAGCGGTTATCGCATCTTTCTAATTACAGAGGGAGAAGCGGGAACTCATCCATCGGGGAAATATATTATTTTCAACGTACTTGATAATTCTTCTGAAGTGAGCGAAACTCCTCAATTCGCACCAATTGTACCTGCAAATGCAAAATCTCTCTCTCCCACTCAAACAGAGTATGTCTGGACCTTACCTACCAACGATGTGATTGATTTGGAAGGGAAAGTAGTTAGAGAGCGACCGTATTACAGATTTTTAGTATTTGCTTTCAAGACAGGCACAAGTTGTACTTCTCAGGCTGCAATCGGTACGTATACCAGTCCTGCCGCCACTCCCACTCCAACCAGTACTTTTGTAGGAGCCTGTACTGAAAATAGACCGGTTGTAGATGACAGACAGGTCAATTGGATTGAAAACAATTCCAAAATTCAACTCAGCTGGAAACTTACCAGCGGAGAGGTTACCGATTATGAAATTTGGAATATCAGTTACGAACCACTCAACGAACAAGCTCCAGAAAAATATTACTTAAGCAATCTCACAACCCAACCACTACCACGCACTGCTACTTCATATACAGTTGCTAACCCAAATACTCTAAAAACTAGAAGATTCCTCATTCGTGCTGTTTCTCAAAGAAATGCCCAGCGAGCTCCAGCCTGTTACGATCAATGGGCACTCTGCTTACCTCCCGTTGTGCTTGACCGAAAGGTCACTATGCCAGATAAAAATACTGCTCTTTTTGAATGGAATCCTGTCCAAGCACCACAACAAAAATATCAAATCTGGCTCATTGCAGAAGGCACGCCTGAAGAGATTGGAAATGATCGATACTATATTGCTCTATTAGCAGACAATGTCGATCCAAATTCTAAGAGTCTTCGTCTCTCTCTTCCAGAAAAATATCAAAATTTGCCCTCGTATCGCTTCCTCATCAGGGCCATTAATTATTCGGCTGACGGAGCTCCACAATGCTACAACCAATGGGCATTAGCTCCAGGAGCAATTGGTGGACCTCCAGTTGGTCAATGTACACTCCAATTCACCATTACAGGACCAACAGCTACTCCCAACCCCAGTGCGACTGCAACACCAACCACCAATCCAAGCTCTACGCCTACTCCAACACCTACCACTGTTCCCGGAGCAACTGCTACACCAACCACTAGAGTAACACCGGTTATTGGATGTAATGCAATTTGTGTCACGAATGCTGACTGTAGTAATCCAGCTCACATCTGCTTTGTAGTCAATGAAACGGAAAATCGTTGCAGGTTGGAATCCAATCCAATGGACATGAATTGTCAAAACCCAGTTGCAGCGGTAACCGAACCAGCTGAGGTGGCGCAACAACCAGCATTGCCAGAAACTTTACCAGAAACCGGCCCAGAAGATTGGGGTAACTGGCTCAAAGCTGGTCTGGCCATCCTGGGAATTGGCGCTGCCCTTCTACTAATGCTTTAAACACAAAGTACGTTGTTGAGTAAATATATGTCGCGAAGTTTTTTTTTGATTGGCATTTTTCTTATTGTTGTAGCTGGCGGGTTGCTGTTTTTACAGCAAAATGACAACCCTGAGGGGAATCAATCGGATCAAACCACGAATCTTGCCCTTTCTGAACCAAAAATCACCCAGGTTGCTATGCTTGCTGACTGCACTGTCCAGCTAACAATTAATGGCAACATGAAAACTTTACCAACAGCATTTGACCCTGCGATCGCCAAATGTGAAAAATACACCGTAAGCTCACTTTCTCCTTCTGGAAACTACGTTGCTTTTGAGGACCTATCAAGTTCAGGTATTGACGCAGTAGTGTCATTATATGAACTATCCAACGATCGGGTTTACACTTTGGATGATTTTGGTACTGAATCCGTGCTAGATATGGTATTTTTACCCAGCAATCGATTGCTCGTACTATATAGTCAAGGAATCAGTGGTAAACAAAGCTTGCGGTTGTATGACGTACCAAGTCTTGAACCATTACTAGTAGATGTTCCACCAGAAGGTGACCTCAGTACTGAGACTCTCAACCCCTTTGTCTTTGAACGAGACCTAGATGATGCAAAAGGCATTGCTAAAGCAATCCGTTTGACCGACACATCTGTTGTTTTAGTAGATGAATTTGATGATATCACCAATCCCCTTTTTGAAATTAGCTTAAGCGAACTCTAGTAAGTATTATTATTATGAAAGTCCTTAAAGCTTTACTTCCTAAAGTCGGCGATCAGTTGCTGATGGTTCTCGAGAAACGGTTTAATCAAAACCCAGATAGGCACCCAGATTTAAAGTGGGAAAAAATCAAAGCAAAATTGAAGATCAACCCAACAAAACTTTGGTCTCTCAATGAAATGGAAAGAACCGGTGGTGAACCAGATGTTGTGGGTCAAGATAATACCACCGGTGAATATCTATTCATTGACTGTGCTGTAGAAAGTCCAAGTGGCCGCAGAAGCTGTTGTTATGACAAGGAGGCACTAGACTCAAGGAAAGAACATAAACCCGAACTGAGCGCTCTTGGCATGTCAACCGATATGGGTATTGAACTGCTGACCGAAACACAATATAAAAAACTACAGCAACTTGGCGAGTTTGACACTAAAACATCAAGTTGGATCAAAACACCTGCGGAAATCAGAAAACTCGGTGGAGCACTGTTCGCTGATCGACGTTATAACACCGTTTTTGTGTACCACAATGGGGCGTCTTCCTACTATAGTTCTAGAGGTTTTCGTGGCTGGCTGGCGATCTAAACTATGTTTTATTTGCGAGTGAGGTGCGAGATATTCCCAACCATTTTTAGGGTGTAAGTGTCCCCAATTTTCTGAATCTCTGTAACCGAAGCTTCTGGAATGTTCAACCATTTCAATGGTTTTATTGGGTCGGCTTTAAGCGCATACAACCTCTCTGGAAATAAATTTCTTACTACATCACCAATAACTCCGCCATGTGAAATACAAACATAATTGTTATCATCGTTTATTTCTTCAAGTAAGCTGACAATTCTATCTCCCGCATGAACTGCTGAATCTCCGTACGGCGGCTGATACATACGATCGGCCATCGTTTTATCCCACTCACCTAAAAACGATTCAAAACTACCTTGCTTTGGCTCATATTCCATTCGTTCTTTTAACCGCGCGTCAGTTGATTGTGGTACTTGGAGATAGCTATAGATAATCTCTGCAGTGTGAAGTGTTCGTTTTACGGGGCTGACAAAAATATGGTGAATGTTTTTTGACTGTAGATATTCACCAGTTAGTTCGGCTTGTCTAATACCCATATCACTTAGAAGGGTATCCTCATCCCTACTTACTCTTAAACCATGACGAACTAAATAATAAGTGGACATAGAGAAAGTATACCAAAAGCCAGTGTAACCCCATCGGTCTGGTACCAATTATGCCACTATAGTTACCATAGAGCGACTTTACTTTTAAATAATCGCTTTACTTTTAAAATACGCTTTACCATACATGGTCGGCAAAGAGGGTTATATTGTGACTCAATAAATTGGACTATTAATAAGCTTGAGAGAAATTATTCACGCCTCAGGTTTCCGAAAACCAAATAATATCTCATGCGTCTGTCGTGTGGTGCGTGTGCCAGGACT